>NZ_JAVDUC010000004.1:0-290932 GCF_031456125.1 Sphingomonas sp. BE138 | reverse complement strand
GGCGGCGCCTCAGCGGGGGCAGCGCTGCGCTGCTTGGGAGGCTACACGCTGCCCCCGCTGCCACGAGGCGTGTCGCACTTCGGCTTGAAACCGCAGGTCGAAGTTCGGCAATCAGATCGTCCAGGGCCTAGTAAACGTGCCGCTTGGCCGGGACGCGGCAGTGCGCGTCTCGGGATTCGGCAATCTGCGGCAGGGCCCAAACCGCAACGCGACGACCGGCGACTTCAACGCCAGCGATCGCTATGGCGGCCGCGCGCGCCTCCTGTGGCGGCCTAGCGAGCGGCTGACGTTCAACCTGATCGGCGACTACAGCCGCTCGCGCGTCGAGAATGGCGGCGACTTCTTCACCTTCATCCGCGCCAGCGGCCCCGGCTCGATCTTGGGCGGCGCGGCGTTCGATGCGACCGGCATCACTGCGCGCCTCGCCGGCTGCGGCGTCATCGTCGGCGAGGGCAACCGCGATTATTGCACCAGCCAATCGTATGTCGGCCGTTCCAAGATCTATGGCGGGTCGTTCCAGATGGATTATGAGGCGGAACCGTTTACGCTGACTTCCGTCACTGCCTACCGCCGCAGCGAGGAAACCGGCTTCGGCGCCGCCAGCAACGTGTTCCGCGGCGACCCGCTCGAGCTGCAGGTGGCCAACGGGCCGGTGAACCGGCGCACGAGCCTGTTCACGCAGGAATTCCGCGCATCGTCGCCCGCCAACCAATTCGTGGAATACACCGTAGGTGCGTTCTTCTCGCGCCAGATCCAGAACCGAAGCCCCGAGACGCTGGCGGTGACGCTGATTCCCACCCCCGACGTGCGCATCCCGATCGTGCGCCAGTCGGGCGCCGATGACCGGATCATGGACGAATCGCTGGCGGCGTTCGGCCAGGCGACCTTTCACATGGCCGCCGCCTTTCGCCTGATCGCCGGCGGTCGCTTCACCAGTGCCAAGCTGTCGCTCGATCGCGTCAACGTCGCGACGCCGACCACGCCACTTTACCAACGGCTGAGCAGCGAGGTGGTGTCCTACCGCTTCGGCGGGCAATATGATCTCGGCCCCAACGCGATGCTCTATGCGACCGCGTCGCGCGGTTTCAAGGGCGGCCAGGTCGCGACGCCGGCGCTGCCGCTGCTTCCCTATGTCGTGCGCCCCGAAATACCGACTGCTTACGAGGCAGGTATCAAGGCGACACTGCTGCGGGGCTGGGTCCTCGATCTCAATGCCTTCTATCAGAAGATCAAGGACTTCCAAGCGCAGCAGTGCACGATCGACGCCACCAGCACGCTGTCGTGCGTGCAGACCAACATCAGCGGCGTGACGTCGCGGGGTGCGGAGATCAACTTGTTCGGCCGTGTGGTGGACGGGCTGTCGATCAACACCGGCTTCATCTGGGCGAAAGCGACCTATCCCAAGAACTTCCTGGGCACCGACAACACCGATATCGGCGGCACCCAGCTGGCCTATGCGCCGGAATACAAATTCACCTTCTCCGGCGAGTACGAGCAGCAGGTCGCCAGCGGCTTCAAGGCCTTCCTGGCCGGCGACACGGTGTGGAAATCGCGGGTGCGCTACGAGGCGAATTCGCGACCCGAGACGACGTTCCGGCCGCACTGGCTGGTCGGAGGCCGTGTCGGCGTACGGACCGAGGACGACCGCTATCAACTCGCCGTTTTCGCGCGCAACCTGTTCAACGTGCACGAGCCGCAGCTGCTGCAAAGCGACTTTCCCTACGGCGGCAGCGCGAACGTCGGTGCGATCTACGGCACCCAGTCCTTTCGTCAGATCGGGCTGAGCCTGGACGCGAAGTTCTAGGCCGTATGACTCGCGGGAGAGGGACATGATGCAGCCGACCGGAGAGCGCGACGCCATCGCCGTCTGGGGCGACACCCTAAAACCGTCGGCACTGGCGGGCGTGCGGGATTTGTTCCGGCAGGAGCAGGAGCGGCTGGCGGCGGCGCAACCGGCCGCCGCCACCGATCTGGCCTACGGCCCGGATGCGCGTCACAGGCTCGATGTCTATCGATCCGATGACGGTGGCGAACACCCGCGGCCTGTGCTGCTGTGGGTGCACGGCGGCGGCTTCCTCCGCGGCGAGAAGGCGTCGCCCGAGCACCCGTACAATGCGCATGCCGGCCGCTGGGCGGCCCGGCACGGCATGGTCGGTGCGGTGATGAACTATCGCCTCGCGCCGGACCATGTCTGGCCGGCTGGAGGCGAGGATGTCGGTGCCGCGCTCGACTGGCTGGCCGCACATGTCGCGACATTCGGTGGCGATCCGCAGCGGATCGTCGTGGTCGGTACGTCCGCGGGCGCGGCGCACATCGCGACCCATCTGCACCTGCGCAATGGAACGTCGCCTGCGGCCGGGGCGGTCCTGCTGTCCGGGCTCTACGGCTTTGCACCACTGGAGGAGCGGGACCGGCTCTACTTCGGGACATCGGTCCACGACGCCGATCGCAGTGACGCGGTTGCCATGACCGCAACCAAGCTCCCGTTGCTGCTCGCCTGCGCGCAATACGACCCGCAGCGGTTCCAGGCCGAAACGATCGGCCTGGTTGCGGCCCGCTTCGCACGCCACGGCCGGCTGCCGCGGTCCTTCTATGGTTCCGGCCACAACCATTTCAGCCTGGCCTATCATCTCGGCACCTCGGACACGCGGTTGGCCGACGAGATCCTTGCCTTCATCGGAGACCTGTCATGATCATCGATCGCCGCGGCTTCGTCGCCGCCACCGCAACGACGTCCGCCATGCCCGCGCTCGCGCGGACGGGCGGATCGGGAGCCTTCCCCAAGGGCTTTCTGTGGGGCGCCTCGACGGCGGGTCACCAGATCGAGGGCAACAACGTCAACAGCGATCAGTGGCTGTTAGAGAACGTCACCCCGACGATCACGGGCGCCCGATCGGGCGATGCGGTCAACAGCTTCGAGCAGTGGCCCGCCGATCTCGACATGGTGACGGCGATCGGCCTCAACAGCTATCGCTTCAGCCTGGAATGGCCGCGCATCGAGCCCGACGAGGGCCAGTTCTCACGCGCGATGCTGGATCATTACAAGCGAATCATCGAGGCCTGCCGCGCGCGCGGCATCACGCCGGTGCTCACCTTCAACCATTATACCACGCCCCGCTGGTTCGCGGCGCGGGGCGGCTGGCTGCATCCGCAGTCACCGGCGTTGTTCACCCGTTTCTGCGAGCGTGCCGCGCGGCACCTGGCGGCGGATGTCGGGATGGCGACGACCCTCAACGAGCCGAACCTCGCCAAGCTGCTGCGATTGGTCTTGCCGCCGCAGTTCATGGGCGGATTGCGGGCCAATCTCGCCGCCGCAGCGCGGGCGGCGAACGTGCCAAGCTTCGTCGTCGCCAACACCGTGTTGCCCGAGGACGTCCCGGGGGTCACCGCGAACATGCTGAAGGGGCACAAGAGCGCGCGGGGTGCAATCAAGTCGGTGCGTCCGGACCTGCCGGTCGGGGTCAGCCTCGCAATGGCCGACGACCAAGCCGTAGGGCCGAACAGCCTGCGCGACGCCAAGCGCGCCGAACTGTACGGCGAATGGCTCGACGCGGCGAAGCACGACGATTTCGTCGGCGTTCAGAACTATGAGCGCAACCTCTGGGACGCGAAGGGCAAGGTCGACGCACCGCCGGGCGGCCTGCGCAACTTTCGCGGCGCGGAGGTCTATCCGCCCTCGCTCGCCGGCGCGGTCCGCTATGCGCACCAGGCGACCGGCGTGCCGGTACTGGTCAGCGAACATGGGGTCGGCACGAATGACGACAGCGTGCGCGCGGCACTGATCCCCGCGGCGCTGCGCGAGCTGAAGGTGGCAATGGACGAGGGCGTACCGGTGAAGGGCTATCTGCACTGGTCGCTGCTCGACAATTACGAATGGGGCGTCGGGTTCGACCAGGGCCCGTTCGGCCTGTGCGCCGTCGATCGCACCACCTGGAAGCGGACGCTCAAGCCGAGCGCCGCGGTGTATGGCGCCATCGCACGGCGTAACGCGCTGTGAAGGCGGTGCCGGCGGCAACCGCCGCCTTGATCCCTACCTCGGTCTGCGCGCAAGGACCGGGCGTCGCGACCCCGAGGCGCTTACGTAATCGGGCGCTGGCCAGATCGGGTCGGTGCATCCGTGCGGTGTCGCAGCCGGGCGGGCTCGGCATCTGATCGTCGGCCGGAGGAGTGCGTTGCCTCGCGCGCAGTCACCTCCGCCTGGGCGCGGCCGATGCGTCCGTTCCGCGCAGTCGCCGGGCGCGGAAGTCTCGCGGCGAGCAGCCTTCGTGCCGGGTGAAGAAGCGCGAGAAATAGGCGGGATCGGCCATGCCGATCGCATAGCCGACCTCCGCGACCGAAAGGTTGGTATACAGCAGCGCGCGCCGCGCCTCGAGCATCGCCCGATCGTCGAGCATTGCCGCCGGGGACAGCGCCGCCACCCGTGCACAGGCGACGCGCAGGCGGCTCTCGCTGCTGCCCAGCGCCTTGGCATGGACAGCGATGGGCTCGCGCAGGCGGAAGCGTTCGTCGATGCGGGCGCGGAACCCGGCGACCAGCGCGTGATGCGGCCCTGGCGACTGCGGTGCGCCGCCGTCCGGCATGCCCGTCGCCCGCAGCGCCTCTACCAGCACCGACAGAAGTGCGGCATCTACCGCGGCGCGATGGCCGGGCGCAGCCCAGCCCAATTCGCGCATCAACGTATCGAGGCCGCGGCGAATCGCCGCCGCCGCCATCGCCTCCAGCGCGATGGCGCGCGGCGTGGCGAAGATGTCGATCAGCCCAGCGTATCGCGTTCCCAGCAGTTCGAGGTGACGAACACCCAGGGTAACGACCGCGCCCGCGGAATCCTGGTGCCAGTCGAAGCCATGCACCACGCCTGCGGGGATGATCAGCAGCATCGGCGGGGCGATCGCCGTCACCTGCGCCTCCGCCTGGATGGTTCCGCCGCCCCGTTCGACCAGAAAGATCTGCACCAGGTCGGCGTGGGCATGCGGAAGGATCGTCCATTCGCTGGGTCGGGACCGATCGTCGAGCAATTCGGCATGGACGAACCCGTCAGCGACCGCGCGATGGGGCTCGCCGTACAGATAGAAGCTGGGAACCGAGGCCACCACGATCGATCGACTGTACCGGATATCGCGCGGATCGTCCAACTATTCGGACGCCATAGCCATCGCCGCCGCGTTTCAGGCGCCGCATCATGACGGCCAGGATGCGACGGTCTTCATGGATCGCACGGGGAGAGGCTGGAATGCGGCACCGTACGCAGGTGGCGATCATCGGGGCAGGGCCGGCAGGCATGTTCCTTGCGCATATGCTCGCGATGGAGGGCATCGACGCGCTCGTCATCGAGCGGCGCGACCGCGCCTATGTCGAGGAGCGGGTGCGTGCGGGCGTGCTCGAGCAGGGCACCGTCGAATTGATGCGGCGGCTCGGACTGTCCGACCGGCTGGAGCGCGATGGCCTGGTCCATGGCGGCACCAATGTCGTGCTCGACGGGCGGCTGTTCCGGATCGACATGACTGCCCTGACTGGGGGTGCGACCGTCACCGTCTATGGCCAGCAGGAGGTGATGCGCGACCTGTTCGACGCGGCCGAGTCGCGCGGGCTGCCGATCGTCTGGAACGCGAGCGACGTGGCGCTGTCGGGGCTCGACGGAGCGCAGCCGCAGGTGGCATGGCGGCAGGACGGCGTCGAGGGGCGGGTCGACTGCGACTTCGTCGTCGGATGCGACGGCTATCACGGGGTGAGCCGGGCGGCCATCCCGGCGGACGTGCTGCGGACGTTCGAGCGCGTTTATCCGTTCGGCTGGCTCGGCCTGCTGGCCGACGTGCCGCCCGCGGATCACGAATTGATCTACGCCAATCACGAACGCGGCTTCGCGCTCGCCTCGATGCGCTCGCGGACGCGCAGTCGCTATTACATCCAGTGCGCGCTCGACGAGGATGTCGCCGACTGGTCCGACGACCGCTTCTGGGACGAACTGTGCCTGCGGCTTGGCGACGAGACCGCCGCAAAGGTAACGCGCGGCCCGTCGTTCGAGAAGTCGGTCGCGCCGCTGCGCTCCTTCGTCGCCGAACCGATGCGCTGGGGGCGGCTGTTCCTGGCAGGCGATGCCGCGCATATCGTGCCGCCGACGGGGGCGAAGGGGATGAACCTTGCCGTGTCGGACGTGACGATGCTGGGCGCGGCGCTGACCGAACATTATCGCGAGCGATCCGACGCCGGCATCGATCATTATTCGGCCCGCGCGCTCGCACGGGTGTGGAAGGCCGAACGGTTTTCCTGGTGGTTCACCTCGGTAACCCACCGTTTTCCGACCATGGATGGTTTCGACCGGCGAATACAGATGGCCGAACTCGACTACCTGCGCGGCTCGCTCGCCGCGCAGCGTACCCTCGCCGAGAACTACGTCGGTCTACCGCTGGAGGCAGCATGAAGAGCAAGGTGTACGACAGCCCGGCGGCGGCGTTGGACGGGCTATTGTTCGACGGCATGACGATCATGTCGGGCGGCTTCGGCCTGTCGGGCAATCCCGAGAGCCTGATCCCCGAGATCCGCGCGCGCGGGGTGAAGGGGCTGACCGTCATCTCCAATAATGCGGGGGCCGATGGGTTCGGCCTGTGGGTGCTGCTCGAAAGCCGGCAGGTGGCGAAGATGATCTCCAGCTATGTCGGTGAGAACAAGCTGTTCGAACAACAGTATCTGTCTGGCGAACTGGCGCTAGAGTTGAACCCGCAAGGGACGCTGGCCGAACGGATCCGGGCAGGGGGCGCGGGCATTCCGGCCTTCTACACCAAGACCGGGGTCGGCACCGTCGTCGCCGAGGGCAAGCCGGTCGAGACGTTCGACGGCGAGGACTATGTCCGCGAGACGTGGCTGCGCGCCGATCTGTCGATCGTCAAGGCGTGGAAAGCGGATCCGGCAGGCAACCTGATCTTCCGCAAGACCGCGCGCAACTTCAACCCGAACATGGCGACGGCCGGCAAGGTGACCGTCGTGGAGGTCGAGGAGATCGTCGAAGCGGGCGCGCTCGATCCCGATCACATTCATACCCCGGGCATCTATGTCGACCGCATCGTGCCGAGCACGATCAACGAGAAGCGGATTGAAAAACTGACCACCCGCGCGAGGGAGAATGCGGCATGAGCTGGACCCGCGACGACATGGCGGCCCGCGCCGCGCAGGAATTACGCGACGGCTATTACGTCAACCTCGGCATCGGTATCCCGACGCTCGTCGCCAACCATGTGCCTGCCGGCGTGGATGTGACGCTCCAGTCGGAGAACGGGCTGCTCGGCATCGGACCGTTCCCGTATGAGGGTGAGGCGGACCCGGACCTCATCAACGCCGGCAAGCAGACGGTGACGGTGCTGCCGACCTCGAGCTTCTTCTCCAGCGCCGACAGCTTCGCGATGATCCGTGGCGGCCATATCGATATGGCCGTGCTCGGCGCGATGGAGGTGAGCGTCGCCGGCGATATCGCCAACTGGACCATTCCCGGCAAGATGGTGAAGGGTATGGGCGGCGCGATGGATCTGGTCGCGGGCGTCAAGCGCATCGTCGTGGTCATGGACCATGCCAGCAAAAGCGGCAGCCCGAAGATCCTGCCTCAATGCACGCTGCCGCTGACCGGGAAGGCCTGCGTCGACCTGATCGTCACCGATCTGTGCGTGATGGCGTGCGCCAAGCCCGGTCTGCGGCTGATGGAATTGGCGCCCGGGGTGACCCTTGACGAGGTGCGGGCGAAGACCGGCGCGCCCTTCACCGTGGCCACGGAGATCGCGGCATGAGCGGGGTGATCGGCTATGCCCGCGACGATGCGGGGGCGCCGCCGTCGCTGGTGTCCGACTATCGGTCGACGGTGATCCGCGCGCCGCATCAGGCGCCTATCGTGCTGCCGCCGACGCTGACCGAGACGACGGGGCCGGGCGGTTGCTGGGACCGGTTGATGGGGCCGGCGCTCGCCGACCTCACCACGCAGCATGCCGGCGTGCCGCAGGGGCAGCGGATCATCGTCGCTGGCCGCGTGCTCGACGAGGCGGGGCGTCCTGTGCCGGACACGGTGATGGAGATCTGGCAGGCCAATGCGTCCGGGCGCTACATCCATGCCCACGACCAATGGGATGCTCCCCACGATCCCAATTTCACCGGTGCCGGCCGCGTCGTCACCGACGCCGAGGGACGCTACCGCTTCGTCACGGTACGGCCGGGTGCGTATCCCTGGGGCAACCACAAGAACGCGTGGCGGCCGGCGCACATCCATCTGTCGCTGCTCGGCCCCGCCTTCGCGACGCGGCTGGTGACGCAGCTCTATTTCCCCGACGACCCGCTGATCGAGATCGATCCGATCGCCAATGCGGTGCCGCTGCCCTATCGCCAGCGCATGGTCGCGCGGTTCGACATGGACGCGACCGAGCCCAATTGGGCGCTCGGCTACCGGTTCGACGTCGTGCTCAAGGGACGCGAGCAGACGCCGTTCGAGGAGGATCACCATGACGATTGATCCCGCCGACCTCCGCCCCGCGGCGCGCGCCGACAATCAGGACCCGGCCCTGTTCGGCCAGACGCCCAGCCAGACGGTCGGGCCGTTCTTCCACTACGGCCTGCCGTGGAAGGGTGGTGCCGACCTGGTGGGCCGGTCCGACATGGGCGCGCGCCCCGAATTGATACCCGAGGCGCACTACGTGCTCAACCTGTCCGCCCCGACCGGCACCCCCTGCGGCGAGGTGATCGAGATCACGGGGCGCGTCCTCGACGGAAGGGGTGCACCGGTGCCCGATGCAATGATCGAGTTGTGGCAGGCGAATGCTGCCGGCCGCTATCGCAGCGTCGACGATCCGCGTGACGAAGTGCCGATCGACCCGCACTTCGTCGGCTTCGGGCGCGCCGCGACCGGGCAGGATGGCCGCTACCGCTTTCGCACGATCCGGCCGGGGCGGGTACCGGGGCCGGGCAACAGCCTGCAGGCGCCCCATATCGCGCTGTCGATCTTTGCGCGCGGCGTTATCAAGCGGCTGGCGACCCGCCTGTACTTTCGAGACGCCGATAGCAATGACGACGATCCCGTACTGGCGCTGGTACCGGCCGAGCGTCGCGACACGCTGATCGCCCGGTGCACGGCGCCGGGCGAATGGACGCTCGACCTGGTCTTGCAAGGCGAGCGCGAGACGGTGTTTTTCGACCTGTGAGCGACCTGCTGCGCCTCCGCCCCGCCGCGACGCCGGCGATGATCGCCGTGTTCGACGATGCTGCGGTAATCGCCCACGCCTGCGCGTTCGAGGTCGCGCTGGCCCGCGCGCAGGCGGCGCATGGCCTGATCCCGGACGCCGTCGCCGCGGTGATCGCGAGCGGCGTGGCAACCCATCAGATCGATGCCGCCTTGCTGGCGGACGAGGCAGCACTGGCTGGAACGCTCGCCATTCCACTGGTGGCGCGCCTGCGCGGCATGCTGCCAGACGAGGCCGCGGCCGCGCTGCACGGTGGCGCCACCAGCCAGGACGTCGCCGACACCGTGCTGATGCGGCAGGTCAAGGCCGCGTGTCGCCTGTTGGCGGCGGACGCGCACCGGCTCTACGCGGCACTGGCGCGGCAGGCGTGGCTGCACCGCGACACGCCGGCGATCGGACGCACGCTGTTGCAGGACGCGCTGCCGGTCGCATTCGGCCTGCGCCTGGCCCAGGCCGCGGCGGGGATCGGCGAGGCGCTGGCCCAGCTCGACGCCGCGGTCGCGCGTCATGCGGTCGTCCAACTCGGCGGCGCGGCGGGGACGCGCCGCGGCATGCATGACCGCGGTCGCGCGGTCGCCGATCACATGGCGGCGGCGCTGGACCTTGTCGCCGGACCGCCGTGGCACGCACGCCGGACCGGGACCGTCGCGATCGGTGCCGCGGTCGGCCTGTTGATCGGCGCGATCGGCAAATGCGCCCGCGACGTGTCGCTGCTCGCACAGAACGGCGTCGGTGAGGCGCAGGAGCCGCTCGTCGACGGGCGTGGCGGCAGTTCGGCGATGGCGCACAAGCGCAATCCTACCGGATGCCAGGTCGCGCTGTCCGCCGCGATCCGGGCGCCGGGGCTCGTCGCCGCGCTGCTGGCCGGCATGCCGCAGGAGCAGGAGCGCGGTTTGGGCGGATGGCAGGCGGAAGGACCGGTGATCGCCGACCTGTTCCTGCTCGCCGCGGGCAGTGCGGCGGCGATGGCGGCGGTGGCCGAGGGGCTGGACATCGACGCCGGCGCAATCGCGTGCAATCTCGCGGCAGCGGGCATGGATGAGGACATTGGCGAGAGCGCGGCGATCATCGCCGAACTGCTGGGGCAAAAGGACTGACATGGCCTTCACGACGCGCGACGGGGTGCGGCTGCACTGGCGAATGGACGGCGCGGCGAATCGGCCGGTGCTGGTGCTGCTCAACTCGATCGGAACGGATCTCAGCCTATGGGATCGTACGGTGCCGTTGCTGCTCCCCGCCTTCCGGCTGCTCCGCATCGACACGCGCGGCAGTGGTGGGTCGGACGCGCCCGGCGGCGATTACGGCCTGGCGATGCTGGCGGCCGATGTCGCCGCGATCATGGACGATGCCGGCGTCGGCTCGGCGGCGGTAGCGGGTGTTTCGCTGGGCGGCATGATCGCGATGCAACTGGCGCTCGATCACCCTTCGCGCGTTGGGGCACTGGCGCTGATTTGCACCTCCGTGACGATGGACTCCGCATCCTGGGCGGCGCGCATCGAGGCGGTCCGCCAGCAGGGTACCGCCTTTATCGCCGACATGGCGGTCGGCCGCCTATTGTCGCCCGCCTTCGCCACGCAGCATCCGGAGATCGCCGACGGTCTGCGCGATGGCATCGTCCGCCAGCCGGACGATGGCTATGCCGGGGCTGGTGCCGCGATCCGCGACATTTCGATCGCTGCGCGGCTGCCGGAGATCGTGGTGCCGACGCTGGTCGTGACGGCGGTGCTCGACGTCTCGACCCCGTTCGCGGGGCACGGGGAGCGGCTGGTCGCAGGCATCCCGGGGGCAATCCATGTCAGCGTCGGCGGCGCGCACCTGCCGCCGATCGAGGCGCCGGCTGCGCTCGCATCGGCGCTGCGCCGCTTCTTTGAGCCGCAGGGCGCCGTCGCCGGGGCGGCCGACACGCTGTTCGAGGCGGGGCTGGTGCATCGTCGGCGCGTTCTCGGCGACGCTTGGGTCGACGCCAGCCTCGCCCGGCGCACGCCGCTGACCCACGACTTTCAGGCGATGATTACCCGCATCGCCTGGCACGAAATCTGGGGACGGCCAGGGCTCGACGACCGCACGCGCCGGCTGATCGTCCTCGCGATCACCTGTGCGTTGGGGCGCTGGGAGGAATTTGCGCTGCATGTCCGCGCCGGCCTGACGCAAGGCGGTTTCACTCGCGACGAGCTGACGGAGGTCCTGATGCAGGCCGCCATCTATGCAGGCGTGCCAGCGGCCAACACTGCCTTTGCAGAGGCGCAAAAGATCATCGATACGCTGGAACAGGACGCCTGATGACCCACGCCTTTATCTGTGACGCGATCCGCACGCCGATCGGCCGGTTGAATGGCGCGCTGGCCACGATCCGCGCTGACGACCTTGCGGCCATCCCGTTGCGCGCGCTGATCGAACGCAATTCGCACGTCGACTGGTGCGCCGTCGACGACGTGCTGCTCGGCTGTGCGAATCAAGCGGGCGAGGACAATCGCAATGTCGCGCGCATGGCCACACTGCTCGCGGGCCTGCCGGATGTGGTGCCGGGCGCCACGATCAATCGCCTGTGCGGGTCGGGGCTCAACGCGGTCGGCAGTGCGGCGCAGGCGATCCGCAGCGGCGATGCCGAACTGCTGATCGCGGGCGGTGTCGAAAGCATGACCCGCGCACCGTTCGTTATGGGCAAGGCGCAGGGTTCGTTCGATCGTGCCCAGAAGCTGGAGGACACGACGCTCGGCTGGCGCTTCGTCAATCCGCAGATGCGCGAGGCTTACGGCGTCGATTCGATGCCCGAGACGGCGGAGAACGTCGCCGACGAGTGGCGCATCACCCGCGAGGAGCAGGACGTCTTCGCGCTCGCCAGCCAGCAGAAGGCCGCCGCCGCGATCGCCAGTGGTCGGATCGCAGCGGAGATCGTGCCCGTCAGCGTGCCGCAGAAAAACGGCGATCCCGTTATCGTCGAGCGTGACGAGCATCCGCGTGCGACCCGCCTGGAGACGCTGGCCAAGCTGAAGCCGGTGGTTCGCGCCGACGGCACCGTCACTGCGGGCAACGCCTCGGGCCTCAACGACGGCGCGGCCGCGATGCTGGTGGCGAGCGAGGGCGCGGCGTCGCGGCACGGACTGATACCGCGCGCGCGCGTGCTCGGCATGGCGGCGGCGGGGATCGCCCCGAGGGTCATGGGTGCGGGGCCGATCGAGGCGGCGCGCAAGCTGTCCCGGATCACCGGCATCGGCCTCGACCAACTCGACGTCATTGAGCTGAATGAAGCCTTCGCCGCGCAGGCGATCGCGACGCTCCGGGATCTCGGGATCGCGAGCGACGATCCGCGCGTCAATCGTAACGGCGGCGCGATCGCACTCGGCCACCCACTCGGCATGTCGGGCGCGCGGCTCGCGATGAGCGCGGTGGAGGAATTGCACCGCACGCACGGCCGCTATGCCATGGTCTTCATGTGCATCGGCGTGGGGCAGGGTATCGCGCTGATGCTGGAACGCGTCTGACGGCTCGACGAGGACGCCGAATCCGAACCTCGTTGGCTAGACGCCGGTCGCGGTTCTCGCGTTCCAACGCCTTCAGCTTGTCCGCCGATTCGGCCGACACCCCGGCGCGCTCGCCGTTGTCGCCCTCGGTTCTCTTCAGCGCCTCATGCAGCGTCTGTGGCGCGCAGCCGATCTTCTCCGCGACGGGAAACCATCGCCGACCATCGCGACCGAGGTCACGCTCATGATCCGGCACCATCCGCACCGCCCGCTCGCGGGTTTCCGGCGCAAACTTGTTCGTCGTCTAGCCGATACGGGCTCCACCATTTCAGGAGTTGGAGCGTCCGACGGATTCGGGGCGGTTCAGCTTGCGCTGAGTGGTCCATTCGACGGTTGCCGCAATGCTGGCATCTCCGGAAGTCAAGCCGGTGTGCTCACGACCCGAACGGAACGGGCGGAATCAGGCCAGATGGTATAATTCTGCTCCGTGTGGGCGTACCGTGCGGGTCACGCGCCCGCTGGCAGAACCCGCATCACGGCCTGTCCATAGATCGCGCAAGGTCACGCGAGACGGCGCTCCGATCTGTTTCAGATCCATGCCGACTTCCTTGGCCTTGTCTGTGGTGTTGAACAGGGCAAGGTAGAGACCGTGTCCGTCCTCAGGCCGTGCCGACCAGATGCGCGTACCGTCTTCGACGAAATGCGGCCGATTGTCGGTCGAAGCCTGGTTGACCTTTAGCACCTCGCGGTTGGTCAAGAGCGCCAACGTCGGCGCATCGAGATGCCGGAGGTCGCCGCCCATGATGAGCGGGGAACGCGCAATCGACCAAAGGGTCATCAACGTGCGTTGCTCGTCGGGCGTGAACTTGGTGTCGCGCTTGCCCAGCGCCAATCGGCCGAGCGGCAGCATGTCGGCATCGGGCCATGCGCCTGCGCGGCGCCATGGGTTCCAGTTTTCCAAGCGCGTAAACTGCGCTTCCAGCATCGACCATTCGTCCCAGAAGTCGTCGGAGATGCGCCACATCTGCGCATAACGGCGGACATGATCGCCCCGTATCACGGGGGTCTCTCCGGGCGACAGGCTTAGCGTGATTGCACGACCGCTACTGACGATCGCCTCGTGCGCTGCCTCGATCTCCGGCGCGTGCGCGTCGTACGGGCGACTCATGTCGTCCATCTTGACGAAGTCGACGCCCCAGTCGGCATAAAGGCGGAAGATGCTGTTGTAATAGGCCTGCGCGCCCGGCTTGGTCATGTCGACGCCGTACATGTCCGGGTTCCACGAGCAGATGCTGTTCCTGTCGGCGACGTCGGCGGCGCGGTAGCGGGTGCCAAGGATCGGCAGGTTCTTCTTGA
The DNA here is from genome assembly GCF_031456125.1 of Sphingomonas sp. BE138. NCBI lineage: Bacteria > Pseudomonadati > Pseudomonadota > Alphaproteobacteria > Sphingomonadales > Sphingomonadaceae > Sphingomonas > Sphingomonas sp. BE138. The sequence continues at coordinate 276,906 of NZ_JAVDUC010000004.1, read as the reverse complement.
CCGCCAGCCGCGGGATGCCGCGCATGACGTGGATGCCGAATTTCATGCCCATTGCGTGGATGTCGGCCGCGAGCTTCGTGAATCCCGATCCATCGCGGCTGGACGGAAAGCGGTTCGGTGCCGGGATGACGCGGCCGTAGTCGTCGAGCGATGGCACCGGTGCGGCGTTATATTCGTAGCTCGAGGCCTCGGGCTCGTACCATTGGATGTCGACGGTGAAGATGTCGTAGCCGAACGGTAGCAGCCTGGCACGCATGATCGCCGCGGTCTCGCGCGCCTGTGCCTCGGTAATCGTGGTGGCGAAGCTGTTCCAGCTATTCCATCCCATCGGCGGCCGCGGTGCGCGCAGTCCGCCCGATATGCCTTGCGCTTTGACCGGACCCGAGAGCGTCATTGATGCTGCCATCCCCGCAGCACCCGATGCGAGAATATTCCTGCGACTTACCTGCATGCCTTGGCGCTCCCTTCTCCGCGATGCTCACGTGCGGCACCGTTTCGCGCCATCATACGAGTATCTGCTCATACATTTTCTAATTCCGCAACAGGCGTCAATAAACGACGTAGCCGCTTCTGATCTTCCGTGGCTCAAAGAGCGGCTGCATCTTACTCGTGGCAACAACTGTCTCGAGCAGGGCATTTGATGCCATGGCGTGATCATGATTGATTGGCATTTATGATCGAACTAGACGGTCGGCTGTGCGTCTGGAAAGGTGCTGTTCCTGCGCGAGGCAGTGTCGAGACGGCGACGCTACCGACGCCCACATCGCCGGGCGTCGACAATGGCTATGGCGAACGCATCAACAATGCGAGATCCAGCGGCGGCAATCCACTGCTGCACCCGTTCCTTTCGACGTGCGGCTTGTCGGGCGCTTACGGCGCGAAGTCGCGATCCTCTGTTACCGTCGATACGCCGGCGCGTCTGCACGGTAGGCTCGGCGGGTTGCCACGGTGCAGGACCAGCGTCGCGACCGAGCGTGCGGGCGCCGTCATGCCCGCAACGCACGTGGCGTTGTGCGTCGCGTCGGTGACCACCATCGATCCCCGCCAGCCCGCTGGCGGAAGCAGCCTTCGCGGGTTCAGTCCGGGATTGACGTGCACCAGCACCAGTCGGCTGCCGTCCGGCGACAGCGCGCCGACCGTATCGAGGTCGTCGACGGCCAACAGGCGGTCACCCGGGCGAATGTAGCGGCTGAATTGTGCCATCGCCCAATATTTCCGGGTCACCCGGATCGCATGCGCTGCGTCGTCGGCAGCACGGAGATCGGCCTTGACCAGACCCCAGTTCGATCCCTTCGCGCCGTTGCGCGTGCTGAGGTCCTCCACCGCCTGCCAGAACACCCAGGCGGCCGGCTCAAGCCGCTTGAGATCGAGGACGATATGCTCCGCCATTGCCAGCGGCGAGGCCATGCCCTCGACGTTCTCCGGATCCCTGTCGAGTGGCGCATCATTTTCGCTCATCCACAAACGTATGCCCGCTGCGCGCGCGGCGTCGCGAACCCCGGTCTGGTGGATGGTGCCGTAGCTGTGGATGTTGAGCTGCCCGATCCGCGCGCGGGTCGCGGCAGGATAGGCGGACCAATCGCTCAGGAAGAGCACCGAGTTGGTCTCGTCGGGCGCGGCGACGACCGTGGTCAGCCGCTCGGCCCGGAGCGCGGCATCGGTGGCGTCGATCATCGCCGCCTGTCGCGCCGGGCTCCAGTGCGCGCCCTCCTGCTTGTTGGCGGCGAACCAGTAATCGGTGTTGGGTTCGTTCATCGGCGACAAGGTGCGGAACGTGATGCGATGGCGCCGTTGCAATTCCGCGACGCTGCGCGCCAGATAGGTCGCGAACACGTTCTCGAATCCAGGGCGCAGATTGTCGTCGGTCGCCCTGTCCGCGCCCGACACGCGGCCGGAGACGGTCATGAACCACGGCGGCGAGTTGGAGAACGCCTCGAAGATCGGCACGCGCACGCGATCGCGGATCGCGTCGAGCCACCAGCGCTGGCGCCGATCCTGCGACCAGTCCCACATCGCGGGATCGTCGGCGCGCCACCAGTCGCGCCCTTCCGTGCCCCGCGGCTGGCGCCAGAAACCCGGTATCGCGCCCCCCGGCCGCAGGTACGGCGGCGTACCCGCGGCATTGCCCCCGCCGATGTTGTAGCGCGCGATCGTCCAGCCGAGTCCGTCGCGGCCGTAGAACAGGTCGGCGAGCCGCTCGCGCTCCGCCGCGGGCCAGCCGCCGGTCACGTCCGCGAACCAGGCGAGTGCGGTACCCCACCCTTCGAAGGTAGTGGACGGTCGATCAAGCGCGGGGCGAAGCGTCACCGCGACGGTCTGCTCCTGCGCGCCGGCGGGGAGCGCGGTAGTCGCCAGAAATGCGGCGGCGACGAAGATCGGGCGCAACATGACGACATCCTCCCTTTTGTACGACAATATGTCGGGTGAGATGCGGGTCAAGCGCCCTGGAGCATGACGGGTTCGCCGCGGTGGAAACATCCGTGTCGCCGCGGTGAGAAAGTCTCAGAAGCGGTCGTAACGCTCCTCGTCCTCACCCGGCCCGTCCTCGGGCGGCGGGCCGCGATCGTCGGGTAAGCGGTCACGATCGAACCGATCGTCCGGCACGCGACGACGCGGCTCGGGCGGCTGCGGCAGCTCGATGCCGAGTTCGCGGAGCCGGTCGACCGCATCGTCGATCGTCGGCTGCGCGCCGTCCAGGACGCGCCCGAACTGGTCGAGCGCCTCGCCCTCCATATTGTCGAGCGGCGCGCCCAACTCGTCCTCGGGCGGCGCGACGACGACCGGAATGTGGAGCGCCGACATCATGAACTGCCGCCAGATCTGCGCCGGAATGCCGCCGCCGTGCAGACCGGGGTTGGGCGAGCTGTCGTCCTTGCCCACCCAGACGCCGACGACGAGATTGCCGGCGAACCCGATGAACCAGCCGTCGCGTCCGCCCTGGCTGGTGCCGGTCTTGCCGAAGGCGTCGACGGGCAAGTTGGCGTCGCGCCCGGTGCCGCGGATCGACGAGCCGAGCAGCGAGCGCATCGCGTCGCGGATCTTGGCGGGCATCTCGGTGTCGCGGCCGGCGATCTTCTCGTACCAGCTGGCGTTGCGATTGCCCTCCACCCCGCGCGGGGTGACCGGATAGCGACCGTTGGCGATCGCGGCATAGGCGCCGGTCAGCTCCAGTAGCGACACCTCGGCGGTGCCGAGCCCGATCGTCGCCTCGTTGGGGATCGGCGTGGTGATCCCGAGGTCGCGCGCGGCGCGGATGACGTTGCGCACGCCGGCCTCCTGCGTCAGCCGCGCGGCGACCACGTTCGACGAACGCGCGAAGGCACGGCGCAGCGTGATCGGCCCCAGGTAGCGTCCGTCGTCGTTCCGCGGCTTCCACCCTGCGATCTCGACCGGCGAATCGTCGCGCACATCGTCGGGGGTCAGCCCGGCGCGCAGCGCGGCAAGGTAGACGAACAGCTTGAAGGTCGATCCCGGCTGGCGCTTGGCCTGCACCGCGCGATTGAAGGCGCTGGACCGGTAATCCTTGCCCCCGACCATCGCGACGACCTCGCCGTCCGGGCGCATCGCAACCACCGCCGCCTGCAGGCCGCCCAGGCTGGCCTGCCGCACTACCCGCTCGGCGGTCGCCTGCAACCCGCGGTCGAGCGTCGTCTTGACGGTGGCTTCGGTCCCCGCGTCGCCCGCCACCTCGCGCGCGGTCGGCAAGACCCAGTCGGCGAAATAGGTGCCGGTCGGCAATGTGTCGGTCCGCGCGGGCAGCACGCGTTGCGGCTGGACCGACGCGGCCTCGCGCTTGGTCAGGAAGCCGGCGTCGACCATCGCCCCGACCACCACCGCCTGCCGCGCGCGTGCGCCCTTCAGATTGCCGGTCGGGGCGAGCCGCGACGGCGCCTTGACCAGCCCCGCCAGCATCGCGGCCTGCCCGATGTTCAGCTTCTGCGGCGTGCGCCCGAAATAATGTTTGGACGCGGCGGTGATCCCGTAGACGTTGTCGCCGAAATAGACGTTCGAGAGGTAGCGCGAGAGGATCTCGTCCTTGCTGAGCCACGCCTCCAGCCAGAAGGCGATCATGACCTCGCGGATCTTGCGCGCCGCGGTGCGGTCCGAATCGAGGAAGGCGTTCTTGGCCAGCTGCTGCGTGATCGTCGAGCCGCCCTGCCGGACCCCGCCAGAGCCGACGTTCGCCCAGGCGGCGCGCGCGATGCCGCGCGGGTCGATCCCCCAGTGCGAGTAGAAGCGGCGGTCCTCGATCGCGAGGAACGCCTCGCGCACGTGCGCAGGCAGCGTGGCGGCGTCGACCGGCGCACCGATGATGGCACCGCGCCGCGCGATCGGCGTGCCGTCGGCGGCGGTGAGCGTGATCGACGGCGGGGTGGGGGGCTTGAGCGACCGCGACAACGGCGCGGTCACCGCCAGCCAGATGACCGCCAGCACGAAGATCACGATCGAGGCGGCCAGCCCGCGGACGATCCATTTGCCCCACGCGATACGGCGGCGCGGGCCGCGACGGTCGTCGCCGCCGTCGTCGTTCCAGCGGGGCGGGCCCTGCTCCGGATGTTCGGCATCGTCCTGCCATGCGCCGAACGAGGGCAGCGGATCGGGCGCCGCGCCGCCGGGCGTATCGCCGCGAGCATGGTTGTAGCGGACGCGGCCAGTGTCGTAGGGGTCGGGGCGCATGGCTGGTGGTGTCTTATGCTGATAGAACAGTTGTCGCAAGCCTCGCCCGCGTTGACCAAGGATAACCAAATGCAGGATGATGCGAAAGCCGCCGCCGCGCCGCTGGTGGTGGGGATCGGGGGAACGATCGGGGGCGTGTCCTCGACCGAGCGGGCGTTGCGCATTGCGCTGTCCGAGGCGGCGGCGCAGGGGTTCCGCACGCAGATGTTCGGGGGCGCCGACATGGCGCGCTTGCCGCTGTACGATCCGCGGGCCACGTCGCGTACGCCCGAGGAGCGTGCGTTCGTCGACGCGGTGCGGCAGGCGTCGGCGGTCATCATCTCCAGTCCCGGATATCACGGCAGCATTTCCGGCGTGGTCAAGAACGCCCTCGACCTGCTGGAAGAGACCGCGCGTGACCCGCGCCCGTATCTGGCCGACATGCCGGTCGGCTTGATCGCGACCGCTTATGGCTGGCAGGCGACGGGGTCGACGATCGCGGCGTTGCGCTCGATCGTCCATGCGCTGCGCGGCTGGCCGACGCCGTTCGCGGCGGCGATCAACACGCAGGTGACGCGTTTCGATGACGAGGGCGGGGCAAGCGATCCGGCGGTGGTCGAGCAGTTGCGGCTGATCGGGCGGCAGGTCGCGCGGTTCGCACCGCTGTCGGGCGGCGCCGCGTGACGACGGTGCGTCCGCGGCGCAGTGCCTTGTTCCTGCCGGCGTCGAATGCGCGGGCGATCGAGAAGGCGCGCACGCTGCCGTGCGATGTCGTGATCCTCGACCTGGAGGATGCGGTGGCGCCGACGCAGAAGGCGGCGGCGCGGGACGCGGCGGTGACCGCGGTGCAGGACGGCGGGTTCGGCGCGCGCGAGCTGGTGGTGCGGGTCAATGCGCTCGATACGCCGTGGGGGGCGGACGATCTGGCGGCGCTGGCGCGCAGCGCGGTCGGCGCGGTGCTGCTGCCCAAGCTGGCGGATTCGGAAACGCTGCTCACCACACGCACCGCGCTGGGGGGTGGGCCGGCGTTGTGGGGGATGATCGAGACGTGCGGCGGCGTGCTGGCGCTGCGCGAGATCGTCGGGGCGGCGGGCGCGACCGGGCTGGCCGCGCTGGTGGCCGGGACCAATGATCTGGCGCGAGAACTGCGGTGTCGGGTGGGCGCTGACCGGGCTACGCTGCTACCCGTACTCGCACAGATCGTGCTGGCGGCGCGCGCGGGTGGGCTGGTGGCGCTCGACGGGGTCATCAACTCGCTCGACGATCAGGCTGCGATCGCGGCCGAGTGCGCGCAGGGCCGCGACTGGGGCTTTGACGGCAAGACGCTGATCCACCCCGCCCAGATCGCGACGGCGAACGCGGCCTTCGCGCCATCGGATGCCGAGGTTGCGGCGGCGCGGCAGCTGGCGGCGGCGTTCGATGGGCGCGAGGACGAGGGCGCGATCCGTATCGAGGGCCGTATGGTGGAACGGTTGCATCTCGAGGAGGCGCGGCGGACGCTCGCGCTGGCGGCAGCGATCACGGCGCGACGCTGAGGGGCCACCATGCGGCCGTGCGACTGGCGGTCGTTGCCGCCTATGCGCGGCAATATCCCTCCCCGCTTTTCACGATCAGGCAATCGCTCTTGCCGGCCAGCCACTTCAGCCCGGCAGCATCGCCGTCGCCGGGAACCGCCGTCTCCGCGACGCCATTGCGGACGAACCGCAATCCCTCCGCGGTGACCGACCCCACGAAGGTGCCGCGATGGTCCAGATCCCATTGCATGTCGAGCATGACGCCGCCGCCCGCCCGGCGCGTGACGTTCAGATACATGCCCTCGACGCCGATCCAGCGTCCGAGATAGCGGTCCTCGATCGCGGCGGTGGCGGCAGGCTCGATCGCATTGTCGCGTGGCGCGGCCAGCGGGCCGTTGCGCTCGGTGGGCGTGGTACTCGGGGATGGATCGGGCGCGGGCTGCGCACAGGCGGCGAGCGCGAGCGGAACGGCAAACAGGGGAGGGCGCAGCATCATGGCGCGTCAACCGGCGACCGGGCAGCCGCGTTCCGGGTGGCGTTCCCGCGCTCGGCTCGCTAGAGCGCGGACATCCGATCATTCCGGGAGTCGATCCGTTGCGTATCGCCATCGCCTGCGACCATGCCGCTGTTTCGTTGAAGGACGAGTTGCGCGAGTGGTTGAGCGGCGAGGGGCATGACGTGCTCGACCTCGGCACGCATGGCACGGCCAGCGTCGATTATCCCGATTACGGGCGCAAGCTGGCCGACGTTCTGGCCGCCGGAGAAGCGGAACGCGGGATCGCGTTGTGCGGGTCGGGGATCGGCATCATGATCGCGGCCAACCGCAACCCGGCGGTGCGCTGCGCACTGGTCAACGAACCTTTGTCCGCCGCACTCGCGCGCAGCCACAACGACGCCAATGCGATCGCGCTGGGGGCGCGGCTGATCGGCGCGGAGATGGCGCGCGCGTGCGTCCGCGCCTTCCTGTCCACGGATTTCCTCGGCGGGCGGCACGCCCCCCGCGTCGACATGCTCAAGGAGCCTGCATGAGCACCAAACCGACCTCGCTGTCCGATATCCAGCACGCCTATAAAACCGATGGCGGCTTCTTCACCCGCGGCCTCGCCGATGCCGATGCGGCGGTGTTCGCCGGCATCGAGCATGAGCTGACGCGCGAGCAGACGCAGATCGAGCTGATCGCGTCGGAAAACATCGTCAGCCGCGCGGTGCTGGAGGCGCAAGGCTCCGTCTTCACGAACAAATATGCCGAGGGCTATCCAGGCAAGCGCTATTACCAGGGCTGCCACCCGTCCGACGAGGTCGAGCAGCTGGCGATCGATCGCGCCAAGCAATTGTTCAACTGCGGCTTCGTCAACGTCCAGCCGCATTCGGGCGCGCAGGCGAACGGGGCGGTCATGCTGGCGCTGACCAAGCCCGGCGACACGATCATGGGGCTCAGCCTGGATGCGGGCGGTCACCTGACGCACGGCGCGCGCGCCGCGATGAGCGGCAAATGGTTCAACGCGGTGCAATATGGCGTCACCGCGGACACGCATCTGATCGATTATGACGCCGTCGAACGCCAGGCGGTCGAAACCCAGCCCAGATTGATCATCGCCGGCGGCTCGGCATACCCGCGCCATATCGACTTCGCGCGCTTCCGTGCCATCGCCGACAAGGTCGGGGCATTCTTCATGGTCGACATGGCGCACTTTGCCGGGCTGGTCGCCGGCGGTGTCCACCCGACGCCGTTCGGCCATGCGCATGTCGTCACCACCACCACGCACAAGACGCTGCGCGGGCCGCGCGGCGGCATGGTGCTGACCGACGACGAGGCGATCGCGAAGAAGATCAACTCGGCGGTGTTCCCGGGCTTGCAGGGCGGGCCGCTGATGCACGTCGTCGCCGCCAAGGCGGTCGCGTTCGGCGAGGCGCTGCGGCCTGAATTCAAGAGCTATGCCGCGGCGGTGGTCGAGAATGCCAAGGTGCTGGCCGCCACGCTGAAGGAGCGCGGTGCCGACCTCGTCTCGGGCGGCACCGACACGCATCTGGCGCTCGTCGATCTCACCCCGCTCGGCATCACCGGGCGCGACGCCGACGAGGCGCTGGAGCGCGCCGGCATCACCTGCAACAAGAACGGCATCCCCAACGATCCGCTGCCCCCGGTCAAGACCAGCGGCATCCGCGTCGGCAGCCCGGCGGGTACCACGCGCGGTTTCGGCGTGGCGGAGTTCCGCGAGATCGGCAACATGGTCGCCGACGTGCTCGACGGACTGCGCGCCAAGGGCGAGGCCGGCGACCCGGCGGTCGAGGCGGATGTGCGGGAACGTGTGCGCGCCTTGTGCGCTCGGTTCCCGATCTACAACTGAGGAGGACGATCGGTGGCCGATTTCGACAAGAAGGTCGACGAGGTGCGCGGCACGGTGAAGAGCACGCCGGGGCTGGGCAAGAGCATGGCGAAGTGGAGCGCGCTGGGCGCGGTCGTCGCCATCCCGCTGCCGGTGGTCGGACCGATCTTCGGCGCGATCGCGGGCGCGGCCTACGCCTATCACAAGGGCACCAAGAACCGGTGACCCGCTGAATGCGCTGCCCGTTCTGCGGCCATGATGCCAGCCAGGTGAAGGACAGCCGCCCCACGGACGATGGGGCGGCGATCCGCCGGCGGCGGCAGTGCGAGGGGTGCGCGGCGCGCTTCACCACGTTCGAGCGCATTCAGCTGCGCGACCTGACGGTGGTGAAAAGCGAGTCGCGCCGTGAACCGTTCGACCGCGACAAGCTGTTGCGCTCGATCTCGATCGCGGCGCGCAAGCGACCGGTCGAGCCGGTACGACTCGAAAAGCTGGTGAGCGGCATCCAGCGGCAGCTGGAGACGAGCGGCGAACCCGAGGTCACCGCCAAGCGGATCGGCGAGATGGTGATGGACGGGCTGAAGGGGCTCGACTCGGTCGCCTACATCCGCTTCGCCAGCGTCTATCGCGACTTCAGCGAAGCGCGTGATTTCGAGGAGTTCGCGGGGAGTGTGGAGGAAGCGGGGCGGGGGTAGTTGATACCGTCATCCGCCCGATCGACGATTTCAATCCGTCCGTTCGGTTCAAGCAGCATCGCGCTTGCCGAGATGCGCCCGTCGAGAACATAGCGTCACGATGAGCTTCTTCGTCTATATCCTGCGCTGCGCCGACGGCAGCTACTATACTGGCCACACCGACGATCTCGAACGTCGCGTCGCGCAGCATCAGTCAGGCACGATACCCGGCTACGCGCATGATCGCCGACCCGTCGAGTTGATGTGGGCGCAGGCGTTCCCCACGCGGATTGAAGCGCTGGAGCGCGAGCGGGAGGTGAAGGACTGGTCGCCCGCGAAGAAGGAAGCGCTGTTCGCGGGGGACTGGCGCGCCGTCAGTGACGCCGCGCGCCCGGCTGCGCTCGACGCTGGCTCGAATCGAATGGCGACGCCGCGCCCCGCTGCCGGATTACCGCCCGTCATCGTCCTCGTCCGTCCGCAACTGGGCGAGAACATCGGCAAGGCGGCGCGCGCGATGCTCAACTTCGGGCTGACCGAGCTGCGGCTGGTCGCGCCGCGTGACGGCTGGCCCAATCCGCAGGCGGGGCCGGCAGCGTCCGGCGCGGACATCGTGCTCGACCGCGCGACGGTGTTCGAGACGGTCGCCGAGGCGGTGGCGGACTGCGCACACGTCTATGCCACAACGGTGCGCAAGCGCGGCGTGACCAAGCCGGTGGTGACACCCGAACAGGCCGCGCGTGCCATCCATGCGGGGCCGGAACGCTCCGCGATCCTCTTCGGCCCGGAGCGATCGGGGCTGGAGACCGACGACGTGGCGGTCGCGCGCACGATCGTGACGGTGCCGATCAATCCCGAGTTCGGCAGCCTCAACCTCGCGCAGGCAGTGATCCTGGTTGCTTACGAATGGTCGAAGGGGCAGGGGCTGGCCAGCCCGCCGGCGGTCGATGCCGACCCGCCCGCGCCGCAACGCGAGCTGGACGGGATGATCGCGCAGCTCGACGCGTTGCTGGACGAGGGCGGCTATTTCTTCCCGCCGGATCGCACGCCGGCGACGCGGCGTATGCTCCGAACGCTGCTGACGAAGCCGGGCTGGTCGAGCCAGGAGGTGCGGACGGTTCGCGGTATCCTGTCCGCGCTGGCACCGAAGCGCCCCCGCGGCGGCTGAGGTCAAGCGATGCTGGGTGTGGGTGGGCGCCCCTCGCAATAGGATCGCGCCGGATTCTGCAACGACAGGCCGTTGGCGACCGCACGCTGGATGATGAGCCGGATCGACCCGTGCCTCTCGCCGGCGGCGTAGGTGGATCCCACGCACGGTTGCAGGCGGTCGGTGGCGACCAGCAACCCCATGGTACTGCGCCGGTAAAGGCCGCCGGAACCGCTGAACGGCGTGACGCGCCGCCGCACCGTGGTGTCGGGCATCGACAGCGCGCGCGCAATCTGTGCGATCCGCACGGCATGACGCGCCTGTAGCGAGTCCATCCGGCAGCCAGGGTTCGCGGCACGATCGGCGTCGAACGCCTGAAAATTGGCGTGAAGTACCGCGGCGAAGATCGCGAGGTCGATCGCTTCGGGGCACAGGTGGCGATTTGCATCGGCCAGCGCCAGGATGAGGTCGATCGCTGCGCAGACGCCGTCGTCAAGCGAAAGCTTGGCACCGGGCACGGCGCCCGACGTCCCCGCAGGGATCGCGCCGACTGCCACGCCGTCCGCGATCAACCGGACGAAACAGTCGTGCGTGTAGCGCAGCTGCCGCCAGTTCTCGGGCTTTTCCCAATAGGGTCGTGACAGCATCACACCGGTCGGCGTCCGTTCGCACACGTTGCGATCGAGTAGCGCGCGGACATGGCGGCGCACGGTTTCGAACGGCCGCCCTAGCGACATGGCCGCCGAATGGATCGAGATCGTGCCGTGCCGGTCGGGATGCGACAAAGTGGTTCTAAGCAAGAGGCAGAAGACCATGAACCGGTCCATGTTACCGCTAAAGTAACGGAGGCCGACCACGTTGATGCTGGTGTGAAATTCCGCGAGCAGGCAGGCCAATCGTGTCAACGGCCGGCCATGCTCCGGACGGTGAGCAAAATTGGGATCGATATTATGGCGTTGTTCGGTGGCCGCGTAATTCGGCACGGTACCGCACCCCTTTTCTATTACAGACGCACAGCCCTGTCTACGCGGCCCGTCACTCATGACCCAGTCTGTGCAGCAATCGAAGAACCGATCGCACCTATGTTATTTGCATTTGCAAGCAAATAAATACAAGTCTTCACCTGTGGTTTTCCGCGGGTGTCGTGTCAGGATCGTACGGTTCGCGCCTCGCCCGGCACGATCTACATCAGATTTCAGGCGTTATGCTTATGATTGTCGGTGCTTTTCCGCTGAGTGTCGCCAGCATGACAAATCAGAAAGGGAGCATTGGCAGATCGGTGCCGATCGCCTCCACAGATGAACGAGAAGCGGCGGGCGTGCGCGCCCACCGCTTTCGCGATCCCTTGGTGCGATCCGATGTCGTTCAGTCGACCGGCTGCGTGATTGCCGGTATGGAAGGCGGATGCCCGGCGAGCGCCGTTTCCAGCGCGGCGCGGTCCAGCTTGCCTTCCCATCGCGCGACCACGATCGCGGCGACCGCGTTGCCGATGAAATTGGTCAGGCTGCGGCATTCGCTCATGAAGCGGTCGACGCCCAGGATCAGCGCCATGCCCGCGACCGGCACGGTCGGCACGATCGACAGCGTGGCCGCCAGCGTGATGAACCCTGCGCCGGTCACCCCCGCCGCCCCCTTCGACGACAGCATCGCGACGCCGAGCAACAGGAGCTGCTGGCCGATCGTCAGGTCGACGTTGCACGCCTGTGCGATGAACAGCGCCGCAAGGGTCATGTAGATGTTGGTGCCGTCGAGGTTGAACGAATAGCCGGTCGGGACGACCAGCCCGACGACGCCGCGGTCGCAGCCGGCGGCCTCCAGCTTGGTCAGCAGCCCCGGCAGCGCCGGCTCGGACGAGGAGGTGCCGAGCACCAGCAACAGCTCGCCCTTCAGATAGGCGATCAGCCGAAGGATCGAAAAGCCGTGCAGCCGCGCAACCAGCCCGAGGATGCCGAACACGAACACCGCCGACGTCAGGTAGAATGTCGCGACCAGCCCGCCGAGGTTGACGAGGCTGCCGACGCCGTACTTGCCGACGGTGAAGGCGATCGCTCCGAAGGCGCCGAGCGGGGCGACGCGCATCAGGATCGCAACGACGCGGAAGACGACGATATTCAGTCGTTCGATGCCGTCGAGGATCGGCTCGGCGGGCTTGCCGACCAGGCTGATCGCGACGCCGAACAGGATCGCCACCAGCAGCACCTGCAGGATGTTGCCCTGCGTCAGCGCCGACACGAGCGTGTCGGGGATGATGTTCAGGATGAAGCCGGTCAGCGTGGTATCATGCGCTTTTTCCGCATAATCGGCGATCTTGCCGGCATCCAGCGACGCAGGGTTGATGTTCATGCCTGCGCCCGGCTGGACGACGTTGGCGACGATCATCCCGACGATCAGCGCCAGCGTGGAAAAGAACAGGAAATAGCCGAACGCCTTGCCGGCGACGCGCCCGACCGCGCTCAGCTCGCGCAGGCCGGCGATACCGCTAACCAGCGTCAGGAAGATGACGGGGGCGATCACCATCTTGACCAGCTTGATGAAACCGTCGCCCAGCGGTTTCAGCGCTTCGCCCAGGCTCGGATAGAAGTGACCCAGCACCGCGCCGGCGACGATCGCGATCAGCACCTGGACGTAGAGGTGATGATGAAGGCGTCGCGGTCCTTCGGCTTCGGGTGGAATGGCGGTGACGTGCATGACCTCTCCTCGCGTCCACGGTGACGGACGTCTTCGTCGCTCAAGCTACCGCGGATGGCAGCGCGCGCAAAAGGTTTGCCGTAGCTGAACCAAGTCACTGTAATAAGACGAGAAAGCTAACGCGCGCTTTGCGCACCGTTAGTCATGTGTGCAAAAAGTTACGCGCTGCGATCAGCGCCCGTGGCACAATTCACACGTATGACGTGAACGTCATGGTCGCCCGGCGCGCTCCCACGCGGCGATACCGGCTACGCCCTCGGCCAGGCTGATGCGCGGCCGGTATCCGGTCGCCAGCATCCGCGCGATATCGTAGCGCACCGGGGCGGCGAAGCGCGCGATCTCGTCGTGCGACGGCGTGCGCGTGACGAAGCGGTCGAGCGGCGCCAGCGTCACGCCGGCGCGGCCGAGCGCCTTGGCCAGCTTGCGCGCGGCCAGCGTAGGGCGCCCCGGCAATGTGCCGGTGGGCCCCGGAGCGCCGATCGCGTTGCGTAACGCCTCGAGATAGCCGTCCCAGGTCGGGATATCGGCGCCGTTGACGTTGAAGGTGCCCGCGATCGGCGCGGGTGCGATGGCGAGGTGGACGATGAACCCGGCGAGGTCGTCGACATGGACGAGGTTCGCGTCGCCTCGCCCGGCCGCGCCGAGCCGGGGGCAGCCGCCGTGCAGCCGGTCGAGGTACGGCGTCGTCCATTGCGCGCTGCGCGGGCCGTAGATCAGCGTCGGACGCAGGATCGCGACCGCCATCGCCGCGGCGGCGTCGCGGCACATCGCCTCCGCCGCGACCTTCGCCGCGCCATAGGCGCCATGCGGCCGCTCGGTCGGCGCCTCTTCGTCGATGATCCCGGTCACCGTGCCGTAGACCGCGACCGAGCTGAGCTGGATGAAGCGCGCGACCCCGGCAGCCTGCGCGGCGGCCAGCGTGTTGCGGGTGCCGTCGACGATCACGCGCGTGTCGCGCGGATCGCCGACCGCGGTGTGGACGACCGTCTCCACCCCCGGCATCGCGGCGGCCAGCGCGACCGGATCGAGCACGTCGAGCGCGGTGCCGCCGGCGGGGGGGCGGCGATAGCCGGCGACCACCGGCATCCCGGCCGCCTCCAGCGCCGCCACCGCCCGCCGGCCGACGAATCCACCCGCGCCGGTCACCAGCACTGCGCCCGTCATGCCCGCCGCTCCTTCAAGTGATCGGCCAGCCGCAGCGCCAGCGCGATCGCCGTCAGCGTCGGATTGGCCTGGCTGGACGTCGGAGTGACCGATGCGCTGGCGACGTACAGCCCGGCGACCCCGTGGACGCGGCATTCGCGGTCGACCACGCCGTCGCGCGGGCTGTCCGCCATCCGCGTCGTCCCGCTGTGATGGCCGCCATAGGCACCGGCGTCGAGGATCGCGTCGGTGACCGACGCCTCGTCATAATCGAGCGTGCCGGTACCGGTGCGCGCCAGCTCGTCGTGAACGAGGCGGTAGGTGGCGCGCACCGAATCGAAGTCGGCGGGCGCGACGCGCCAGTCGACCCGCAGCCGGCGCATGCCCAGCGCGTCGCGCTCGTCCGACAGCGCCACGCGGCTGTCCCAGCAGGGCGATTGTTCGCTGATGAACTCGATCGGATAGCGATTGTCGCGCGCCGGCAGCGCGATCGACGGGATGCGGCGCGACGACAGATACCGCTTCACGCCCCAGGTGCGCACGAAGTGGAACAGCTGTAGCGGGTGCCGGGCGATATTGCCGAGGTGGCGCAGATAGGGGCCGATCGAGCGGTCCGCCTCGCGCGAGGCGCGGCTGTATTCATATTTCACCGCATAGGCGGCCAGGTACATCAGCGACAGCACCGCATCGCCGTGCGACGGATCGTTCACGTCGCGGATGTGCAGTCGCATCGTGCTGTTGAGCAGGTGCCTCGCGCGCTGCGCCGCCGGGGTCGGGGCGAGGCGGCGGCGGATGTAGATGCCCTCGGCATCGCGTTCGTAGTCGAAGCCGATCGCTTCGGGTGCGCCGGTGAAGTGCGCGGTGCCGAAATGGGCGGCGAGGTGGCACATGTAGCCGCGCCCCAGCCAGCCGCCGGCATTGCCCGGCCCTTCGGGCAGCACGTCGTCGGAGGCGAGCAGCAGCCGCGCGGTCTCCAGCCCGCCTGCCGCCAGCACATAGGCGCGCGCGCGTACCGGCCAGGTCGCACCGCTCGGCGCGCGCACCTCCAGATGGTCGACGTGGCCGCCGTCCGGCGTCAGCCGCACCGCGGTGACCGGCGCGTGCGTGACGATGCGGACGTTGGTTGCCGCGGTCAGTTCCCGGCCGTAGCGGGTCCAGAAGTTGGTCGGGCGGCTGAAGCGCTCGATCGTGGTGTGCAGCCACTCGCCGTCCAGCCCCGGCACGATCGGCGCGGAGGGCGTGTGATCGAACGCGCCGGCCTCCGCCGCCTCCATCGCGGCCGGGTAGTAGCGCGCGACCTCGTCATAGCCGATCGGCCAGCCGGAATGCGCGACCCACGGGCGCGGTTCGAAGTCGATCGGGTCGAACGGGATCGACCGTCCGCCCCACAGGGCCGTCGTGCCGCCGAGCGCACGGATGCGGAAATTGTCGATCGGCCAGTGGACGCGCGGGTCGGCGACCTCGCCGGCATAGGCGTCCTGGACCTGCGGCTCGACGCGGGTGCCGCCCGCCTCCAGCACCAGCACCTCCATCCCCAGCGCGGCGCAGCGCGCGGCCAGGGTCAGGCCGGCGGCACCCGACCCGACGATGCACACGTCGGCGGGGGCGGGCGGGGCGGTCAGTTCGCTGGCGTCGGCGCGCACGCTGTCTCCCGGGTCAATCGGCCGCCGGGGTAGCATGAAGTGCCGCAGGGGCAAGCACGATGGCTCCGCCGCCTGCGCGGCGGAGCCCAATTCGGGAAGCAGCCTTACAGGATCGCGCGCACGATCGCGGCGGCCTGCACGTCATAGGCCCACGGCGATTCGTGCAGCGCGTCGAAGAACGCGCCGCTCGCCTGCGCGGCGGCGCGCCCGCCGAGCAGCGCTTCCTCGTCGATGAACAGGCACTCGGTCTCGAAAGCCAGCGCACGCAGCGCGTTGCGCCACTGCGCGCGGTTCGCGTCGGTGCCGCCGTTCGGGCTGACGCCGGCCACCGCCGGCCAGCTCAGGACCACACTGCCGCTCGCCCGCGCCTGCTGGACGATCATGCGGATTTTGGCCAGCCATGTCGCCATCGGCACCGCTTGCTGGCTGTCGTTGGTACCCAGGTTCACCACCGTCAGGTGCGGGGCATAGGCGGCGAGCGCCGCGGCGGGCGCACCCGCACTCGACAGATCGGCCTGGAATGCGGAGGTGACGCCGTACGCACCGAAATTGGCGATCTCCACGCCCGGACGCTGGCTGTCCCACGCGATCATCCCGATGAGCACCAGGTTGGTGGTGCCGCCGGCGCGCGCCACGACGATCGGGTTCGCGTCGCGCGTCGCGAACGACACCTCCAAGCGCGCGAACCCGCCCGGCGCGCCTGTCGGGGTGATCGTCACCGTCTCTGCGCCCTTCGTCACGGTCAGCGGCGGGCGATCGGAGCCGTTGCGGATGAACACCGAGCAGCGGTCGGCCGGGCCGGACGGCTGGAATTGTCCGGGGTTCGCGGAGCCGGCGGTCATCGACGCGCCGCCCAGCGAAACCGGGCCGCCGCTCCAGCCCGAAAAGCCGCTGCGCCGCGGATCATAGGCGAGCACGTCGGCGATGCTCCCCAGCCCGGCGCACCCGAAGAAGGCGTCGGCGCGCACCGGCAGCCCGCCCGCGGCCAGCAGCGCCGCGACCCGCGCCGGGCGCGCGCGTGCGAAGGCGCCGACCGTGCCGCTCGCGCCGCTGCCGGCACCCGCCCCCATCGTCTTGCTGTCGCCGACGAAGGCGATCCGCGCCGAGTCCGCCATGCCGCTGCGCAGCCGTCCGCGCGCCGCCGCCCATGCCAGCAACGCGGTGGGCGAGGCGGTCTCCACCGCCGGTACCGGCGCGCCGACCCGTGCCAGCGCCGCGGCGCTCACCGCGCCACCGATCGATCCCGAGGTTCGTGTCATCTCAGGCCTCCGCGATCAGGTTGGCGGCGGTGGTGCCGGTCGCGCGGACGAAGAGCGCGCGCACCGCGACATAGCTGGCGTCGGGCAGGTTGCGGTACGTGACGTCCTCGGTGCCGCCGACGCCGCGTAGCGTGATTGTGCCGCCGGTGCCGACATAGATGCCCTTGGGCACGTTCGGCAGCGGGTTGGCGTCGTCGGGTACGATCGCAAACGGCGCGGTGGCGGGCGCGGCGGCGCTGTCGCTGCTGTTCTGGAACTTGTCGGGCATGTATGTGTCCTCCATCGTCGAGAACGTTCCCTTTATGTTCGGACGCGGCGTGTAGGACAGCCCCCAATTGCAGAGGGACGCGCGCGGCGCCTTTTTGGTTGGCGTCGCGGCTCTTACGCTTTAGCGTCGGTTCCGATGGGGTACCGCGTGCGGCCCTGACGAGACGCCACGATCAGGGATTGCGCGTGACACGATGGCTCGATCGCTGACCCTCGACGCCCCGGCGAACCGCCGGCGCGAGCGCGCGGTGCAGGAAGCGGCGTACGACGCGGCACCCCCCGCGGAGCTCCCGGAGAACGCGCCGTCGTTCGAGGACAAGGTGGTGATGGCGGTCTTCGCGACCGGCATCGTTGGCGTCGTCGTGCTCCAGAAGTTCGCGGTGCCGCTGGCCGGGGGCGGGTTCGTGCCGGTCGTGCTGCCGCTGTTCGTCGCGGCGATGATCTTCGCGGCGGTGCTGATCCGCCCGCGGTTCGATCCGGTACGGGTCGGCGGCTTCTTCCTCGCCTTCCTGGTCGCGTCCTTCTCCACCTTCTTCCTGGCGCCACGCTACAGCGCGGCCAGCCTGATGCTGTTCGCCGCGCTCTACGCGCCGTTCGTGGTCCAGTTCGAGACGAGCGCCGCCAATTACCGGCGTTGCGTGAACCTCTACGTCACCCTCATGCTGGGCTTCGTCGGGGTCACGCTGGCGCAGCACCTGCTCCAGCTGGCGGGGTCGTGGCGCGACTGGCCGGACCTGAACCGCCTGTCGCCCGCGGCGTGGCTGGTGCCCGACTATAATTACATCCAGCCGATCATCTACGGCTCGCGCTACATGAAGCCGAACGCGGTCGTGTTCCTGGAGGTGTCGCTCCTCTCGCAGTTCATCGCGCTGGCGCTCGCGTTCGAGCTGGTGCTGTTCCGGCGGCCGATCCAGCTGATCGTGCTGGCCGGCGGGCTGATGATGACGCTGGCGGGTACCGGGGCGCTGCTGATGGCGCTGACGCTGCCGGTGCTGCTCGGGCGGATGCGGCTGCGCAGCGCGGTGCTGATGATCGCGATCCTGCTGGTGGTCTGCGTCGTCGCCTTCCGCCTGGGCTGGTTCGACATCGTCAGCTCGCGCATGGACGAGTACAAGCACAACGGATCGAGCGCGAACATGCGCTTCATCGTGCCGTTCGAGCGGATGCTGGAGTTCCTGCACGATCCGCGCGGGTTGATCGCAGGGATCGGCGCGGGGCAGATCGAGAAGGGCGGCTCCTTCATCTGGTGGCCGTTCACGAAGGTCGCGATCGAATATGGCCTGCTGAGCGCGGTCATCTTCTACGCCTGGACGATCTACTGCCTGTTCCGCACCGCGCCGGAGCGCGCGATGGCCTTCGTGCTGATCGTCTGGTATTCGTTCGAGGGTACGCTGCTGACCGCGCACAATGCGCTGGCGCTGGTGCTGTTCGGAACGATGCTGCGCGTGGTGCCCGAGGATCAGCGGCGCCGTCGCGAGCGCGAGGTGGTGCCGGATGGGGACGCTCCCGCGCCGGTATCGGCGCCGCAACGCTCGCGCCGCGTTCCGCAGCCGCAGCGGGCCTCCGGATCGGACGCATCCCTGCCCGCGGCTATGCCGGTGGGCGACGTGACCGGTGACGCGCTGGTCGCGCTGCTCGGCACGCCGGACACCGGCGGGCGGCTGATCTATGCGATCGGCGACCTGCACGGACGCGTCGACCTGTTCGACCGGCTGGTGGAGCGAATCCGCGCCGACATCGCTGCACATCCCGGCGGCTATCGCGAGCCGCCGATGATCGTGCTGCTGGGCGATTATATCGATCGTGGCCCGGCGTCGGCGCAGCTGCTCGACCGTATCCTGACGCTCGCGGAAGATCCGGCGATCGAGGTTCGCGCGGTGCTGGGCAACCACGAGGACGCGATGGTCGCGTTCCTGGACGAACGCAGCAGCGGGCAGAGCTGGGGCCGGCACGGCGGCGGCACGACGCTGACCTCCTACGGCGTCGCGCTGCCCGAACGCCCCGAGGATTGGGCGGTCGCGCGCGAGCAGCTTCGCGCCGCGGTGCCGCCGGCGCACGACGCGTGGCTGCGCGCGCTCGAGCATTACATCGTCCAGGGCGAGCTGATCTTCGTTCACGCCGGGCTGCGTCCCGGCGTGCCGCTGGAGAAGCAGCGGATGAAGGACATCCTCTACATCCGCGAGGAGTTCCTGGGAGCGCCGGTGGACGGCGGGCTGCTGGTCGTCCACGGCCATACGCCGCAGGACGCGGCATATGGTGCGCCGGGGCGCATCTGCCTCGATAGCGGCGCCTACGCGACCGGCGTGCTGACCGCAGCGCGCTTCGACGGCGGACCGGTCCGGCTGCTGACGACGCGCTGAACGCCTGTTCGGGAGCGTGTCGAGGGCACGGTCGCGGCGCCGGCCGCGTGCCCTCACCCGACCTCCCATTCAGGATATGCTGCGCGGGGCCGGGCGGGAGCGGCCCTGTGCCGCCCACAGGGAAGGCGTCAGCGGCGCCGGACGGGGCGCATCGGCCGCAGCCGGACCGCCATGCAGATGACGGTCGGCCAGAACAGCGTGTTGATGATGTCGGGGATCGTGTCCCACCATCGCCAGCTATGATAATGGAGCCGGTCGAGCACCTCGTTCGCCGCTTCCGCCACCACCACCACCGACAGCGGGATGAAGGTGCCGAGCGACCGGCGCGTCACGATCCGCGCGATCATCAGCACCGCCATGCCGGCGTGGATGTGCAGAACCGTGTCGGTGGTACCGGTGCCGTCGCCGATCCAGTTGATGAAGCGGGCGTACAGCCCCGGTACGTCGATCACCGGGTTACTTTTGGCAGGCGACGATCGCGGTCACGACGCTGATGGTTTCCTGCGGATCGCGGACGCGGACGCAGTCGACCCCCGCTTCGTGCGCGGGATAATCGTTGCCGCCCGGAAAGATCGCATCGCCGATGAACAGCATGTCGGACAGCGCGAACCCGCTCTCGTCGGACAGCTTGCGCAGGCCATAGCCCTTGTCCACGCCCTCGCGGGTGATGTCGATCGAGGTCGCGCCGCCCATGTTGATCGCCAGCCCCGGCAACCGCTGGCGCAGGTCGGCCTGGATCACCTTGCGCTTGGCGAAGTCGGGGTCCCAATGTTCCTTGGCCTCGATCGGTGCTTCCTGGCCAAGCGCGGAGAAGGTGATCTGGCTGCCGCGATCCTCGATCCGTTCGCCCCAGGTCTGCTCGGGGACGAAGCCGGTCGCCTCCAGCGATTCGCCGAAGGCGGCGATGATCTTCTGCTTCTCGGCCTCGTCGAACAGCTCGGCATAGACCGTCGTCCACGTGCCGTTCTTGTGCGTGTACAGCTTGGTGCCCGTGGTCGGCATCAGCCACAGCCGCGACACGTCGGCGCGCGACGGCAGGCGGCTGGCAACCTGCTTCTCGAACTGCGGCCAGTCGCCGCCCGAGATCACCGCCACGTCCGCGACCGTCAGCAGATCGGCCAGCGTCTCGCCCATGTCGTCCTTCAGCGGCTGCTTGCTGAGCGCCAGCGTTCCGTCCAGGTCGAAGGCGACGAGCTTCTTCATTCGGTATCTCCGCGGGCCAGGATAATCGTTTCGATGGCGTGCGCTACTCCATCCTGATCGTTGGCGCGAGTGGTTGCGTGCGCCTTCGCCTTTACCGCATCCGGCGCATTGCCCATCGCGATCGACAGCCCGGCGCGCGCCAGCATCGGCAGGTCGTTGGCCTGATCGCCGATCGCGGCGGTATCGGCGAGGTCGATGTCGAGCGCCTTGGCCAGTGCGGCGATGCCGTCGCCCTTGTTGGCCGCCAGCGCGGTCACGTCGAGATAATAGGTCTGCGACTGGGCGACGGTCGCCTGTTCGCCGAAACGGGCGTGGACGCGCTCGTACAGCGCGTGGAGCGCGTCCTCGTCGTCGCTGACGAAGGTGATCTTGTCGGCGCGGTCGAGCAGGTCGTCGAACGAAGCGACCACCACCGGCTCCTGCGCGCTGCTGCGCCGTTCGCTCTGCGTGTGCGGTCCGTCGCCGTTGCTGGCATACCATTGATCGTCGGCGAAGACCCAGGTGTCGACGCCCTCGGCCATCGCCATGACGCCGCGCGCGACGTTCGGCGGGATCGTGACGTGGCTGACGATCGTGCCGTCGCGCCGAAAGACGATCCCGCCGTTGAACGCCGCGACATCGCCATCGAGCCGCAGCGGCTCCAGCAGCGGACGGATCCCCGACATGGGCCGCGCGCTGATGACGGTGAAGCTCACCCCGGCGTCGCGCAATCGGCCCACCGCGGCGATCGTCGCGGAGGTCAGGTTCTTGTCCTTGTCGACCAGCGTGCCGTCGAGATCCGACACCAACAGGCGGATCGCCATTATTGCGGCATCTCGACGTGCCCGCCGAAGCCGAAGCGCATCGCCGACAGTACCTTCTCGCCGAACGTATGCTCGACGCGGCTGCGGTAGCGCGCGAACAGCGCGGTGGTCAGGACGTTGGCGGGCACCGCCTCCTCCATCGCCGCCTCGATCGTCCACTGGCCTTCGCCCGAATCGGCGACGTTGCCGCTGAACTTCTCCAGCTTGCCGTCGGCGGTCAGCGCATCGGCGGTCAGGTCGAGCAGCCACGAGGAGATCACGCTGCCGCGACGCCAGACCTCGGCGATATCGGCCAGGTTCAGGTCGTAGCGCTGGTCCTCGGGCAGTTTCTCCGAGGCCTTGCCCTTCAGGATATCGAAGCCCTCGGCATAGGCCTGCATCAGCCCGTATTCGATGCCGTTGTGGACCATCTTCACGAAATGGCCCGCGCCCGCCGGGCCGGCGTGGATATAGCCGTGCTCGGCGCGAGGGTCCGGCGCGTCGTCGTTGCGCCCGTGCGTGCGCGCGATCGTGCCCATGCCGGGCGCCAGCGCGGCGAAGATCGGGTCGAGGTCGCGCACGACCTGATCGGGGCCGCCGATCATCATGCAATAGCCGCGCTCCAGCCCCCAGACACCGCCCGAGGTGCCGACGTCGACATAATGGACCTGCTTCTCGGCCAGCGCCTTTGCGCGGCGGATATCGTCCTTGTAGAAGCTGTTGCCGCCATCGATGACGATGTCGCCGGGGCTGCTGCCGGTCGCGATCTGGTCGATCATGCCGTCGGTGATCTCGCCGTGCGGCAACATCACCCACCAGATCGCCGGACTACCGGCCTTCCCGCGCGCGTCGTCGACCGAGGAGGCGGCGATCGCACCGTCGGCGACCAGTTTCTCCACTGCGTTCGCGTCGCGATCGTAAGCGACGATCTCGTGCCCCGCCTTCATCAGGCGGCGCGCCATGTTCCCGCCCATCCGGCCGAGGCCGATCATCACCAGTCGCATTGCGTACCTCCTCGCTGGCCGCTTAATGGTCCGACCCTGCGGCAGGTTCCGCCTGCGCAACAAACCGAGGGAGTCCGGACCCGGTGCGACGACCCCGTTTGCTCGTGATCGTCGGCACGCGGCCCGAGGTCGTCAAGATGGCGCCCGTCATCGCCGCACTGCGCGCGCAGACCGCGGTCTCCACGCGCGTCCTGTCGACCGGGCAGCACCGCACGCTGCTGGATCAGGCGCTGGCGGCGTTCGGGATCGTGCCCGACGTCGACCTCGGCCTGATGCGCGACGGGCAGCCGCTCGACGCCGCGCTGGCGGCGCTGCTGGTCGGGATTGGTGCGGTGCTCGAGCAGGAACGACCGGACCGGGTGGTGGTGCACGGCGACACGTTGACGATGCTGGCGGGCACGCTGGCAGCGCATTTGCGCGGGGTGCCGGTCGCGCATGTCGAAGCGGGCCTGCGCAGCGGCGACCTGTCCGCGCCGTGGCCCGAGGAGGCGAGCCGGCGGGTGGGCGGCGTGATCGCCGACCTGCACTTCGCGCCGACCGAGGCGGCGGCGGCGGCGTTGCGGGGCGAGAACGTGCCCGGGTCGACGATCCACCTGACCGGCAATACGGTCGCGGATGCGTTGCAGGCGATGCGCGCGCGGCTGGCGGCCGATCCGATGCTGGGCGCGACGATCGCGCCGGTGCTGGCGCATTGCGCGGGCAGGCGGGTCGTGACGGTGACGGTGCACCGTCGCGAGAACCACGGCGCGCCACTGCGCCACATCGCGACCGCGCTGGCGCAACTGGCGGCGCGTCCCGATGTCATCGTGGTCCTGCCGTTACACCCCAATCCGGTGGTGGCGGGCGTGCTGCGCGACGCGTTGGCCGCACATCCTGCGGTGACGTTGCTCCCGCCGCTCGACTATCCCGCTTTCGTGCGGTTGATGGCGGCGAGCACGCTGATCCTGACCGATTCGGGCGGGGTGCAGGAGGAAGCGCCCGCGCTCGGCGTCCCGGTGCTGGTGCTGCGCGACGCGACCGAGCGGCCGGAGGGCGTGGCCGCCGGCGGCGTGCGGATCGTCGGCACCGACCCGGTGCGGATCGTGGCGGCGGCCACCGAATTGCTCGATGATCCGGATGCTTATGCCGCAATGGCGGTCACGCGCGATTGCTACGGCGACGGACGGGCAGCGACGCGGATCGCCGACATTCTCGTCCGCACCATGACAGGCGAGGCGGGCTGAGCCTTGCCCGCCCCAAGCTTTTCTGCGCTTGCCGCTGCGACCCCGATCGTCGCAGGTAGCTTGGATGAACGGGGGCACGCAGCTTTGGATTTGCTGAGTACGCTGGCAGGATTTCTGGTCGGAACGATCGTCGGGCTGACCGGCGTCGGCGGCGGATCGTTGATGTCGCCGGTGCTGATCCTGCTGTTCGGGGTCGCACCCGCCACGGCGGTCGGCACCGATCTGTGGTTCGCCGCGATCACCAAGATCGTCGGCGGGACGATCCACCATCGCCAGAACAACGCCGACTGGGCGATCGTGCGGCGGCTGTGCTGGGGCAGCCTGCCCGCGGTCGCGATCACCGTATGGTGGCTGGCAAGTCATGGAAGGAAGGCGGAAAGTGGCGGCCTGATCGTCCATGTGCTGGGCGTCACGCTGGTGCTTTCCGCATTGCTGACACCGTTCCGGCGCGCGCTGGCGCAGCGGTTCGCGCGCGCGGAAGGGGCGCGGACGGAGGCGTTCCTGCGCTGGCAACCGCTGCTCACCGCGGCGGCCGGGGCGCTCCTGGGAACGCTGATCACGCTCACCTCGGTCGGCGCGGGGGCGTTGGGCGCGACGTTGCTGCTGATGCTCTACCCGTTCCGGCTGAATGCCAAGCGGCTGGTGGGGACAGATATCCTGCACGCCGTGCCGGTCGCGCTGATCGGCGGGATCGGCCATGCGATGATCGGGAACATCAACCTGCCGCTGCTGGGTTCCCTCCTGCTGGGATCGGTACCAGGCGTGATCCTCGGCGCGAAGCTGACCGACCGCTTGCCGGAGCGCGTGGTGACGCCGGCGCTGGCGCTGGTGCTGCTGATCGTCGGAATACGCCTGCTTGCGTGACGCGCTTTAGCCCAAGGCGGCACGCACGCGGTCGGCCAGGCGCAGAACGGCGGCGTCGTGGATGCCGGCCGTGCTGACCAGAACGCCGTAAGCGCGGGGATCGGGCTTGTTGAAGATCAGCGGCGCACCCACCGCGTCGCTGACCGAGGCGCCCGCCGCGCTCGCCACCAGGACGGCGGCGGCGATGTCCCATTCGTTGCCCCAGCGCAGCGTCGCGACGAGGTCGGCGCGGTCGGCGGCGACCATCGCGACGCGCAGCGCGATCGAATTGGGCTTCTCGACCGCGGTCAGGTCGCGATCCGCCTTCGTAAGCGCATCGACCGGCACCCGCGCGCCTGGCAGCGTGGTGCGCCCCCCCGCGACCACGCGCACGCCGTTGCGCGTGGCCGGGCGGCCGGCGCTCGCGCGCCATACCTCGCCGCGCGCCGGCGCATCGAGCACGCCGATGACCGGCCGTCCGTCCTCGACCAGGGCGATCGACACGCACCAGCCGGCACGCCCGCGGATATAGTCGCGGGTGCCGTCGATCGGGTCGACCACCCAGACGCGTCGCCGCGCCAGCCGGTCGGGGTTGTCGGCGGTCTCCTCCGACAGCCAACCGGCGTCGGGGAGCAACGCGCCGAGCCGCGCGTGGAGCATCCGGTCGACGTCGAGATCGACCTCGCACACCGGGCTGCCGGGCATCTTCTCCCAGCGCGCGAAATCGGTGCGCCAGCGCGCGAACGCCATCTGCCCGGCCTCCCGCGCGATCGCGGCCACCGCGTCGGCCAGCGTCGCATCGACGGGCGGCGCCGGATCAGCCACCGGCGACGGTCATCCCGTCGACGCGCAGCGTGGGTACGTTGACCCCCTGCCGAAAGGCCAGGTCGTTCGCCGGCGTCAGCTCGCGGTACATGGCCAGCAGATTGCCCGCGATCGTGAAGCCCGCGACCGGCCCGGCGATCTCGCCGCCGCGGATCGCGAAGCCGGCCGCGCCGCGGCTATAGTCCCCGGTCACCGGGTTCACGCCCTGCCCGATCAGCTCGGTGACATAGACGCCGTCCTGGATATCCTCGATCAGCGTCGCGACCGGCACCTTGCCGCCCTCCATATAGAGGTTGCTGGTCGACACCCCCGGCGCGCCCGCGATCCCGCGCGCGGCATGGCCGGTCGGCTCCAGCCCCAGCTGCCGCGCCGATGCGCTGTCGAGCAGCCACGTCTCCAGCATTCCCGCCGCGACGATGGCGACCGGCGACACCGGCAGCCCCTCGCCGTCGAAGGGCCGCGAGCGCAGCCCGTGCGGGCGGTGCGGGTCGTCGCAGATCGTGACGCCGGGCGCGAACACCTGCGTCCCGAGCGCGTCGAGCAGGAAGCTGGTGCGGCGCGTGATCGCATTGCCGGAGATCGCGCCGCTCAGATGCCCGAGCAGGCTGGCGCCGACGCGCGGATCGAAGACGACCGGCATCGCCCCGCTGCGGAGCGTGCCCGGCCCGAGCCGCGCGACCGCGCGCTCGCCGGCGAGCTGCCCGATCGCCTCGGGCGCGTCGAGCCGCGCACGGTGCCGCGCGGAGTGGAAGGCATAGTCGCGCTGCATCGCGCCGCCTTCGCCGGCGATGACGCTGGCCGAAATGCTGAATCCGGTCGTGGCATAGCCGCCGACGAAGCCGTGGCTGGTGGCGAGCGCCCAGACGCTTTCCGATGCCCCCGCGCCCGCGCCCTCGCTGTTGCTGACGCCGTCGACGCTTCGCGCGGCATCCTCGGCGCGGAGCGCGGCGGCGCGCAACGCCTCGGGGGAGCAGGCGTGGGCGTCCGCCAGGTCGAGCAGCGGCGACGCCCCGTGCAGCAACCGGTCCTGCGGCGCGAGTCCGGCCCAGCGATCCTCGGGCGCCTCGCGCGCCATCGCCACCGCACGCTCGACCAGCGCGTCCATCGCTGCCGACGAGAGGTCCGAGGTCGAGACGCTTGCCGAGCGGCGACCGACGAACACGCGCAGCCCCAGGTCCTCGCCCTCCGAACGGCCGACATCCTCAAGCTTGCCGAGCCGCACCGAGACCTCGGTCGAACCATGCGCGGCGAAGACCGCATCGGCGGCGTCCGCGCCCGCGGCGACGGCGCGGCGGACGATGTCGTGGGCGCGCTCCTGCGCCTGTTCCGGGGTCAGCATCGGACCGACTTAGGAGGGAAAGCGTGTGGTTGCCATATCGCGGACGAAACGCTTGGTCGCCGCGATTAGATGCGCGTGCCCACGACCGCGCAGGCGAGGAAGACGAGCAGCCCGGCGGTGCGGTTGCTGCGGAAGCGGTACAATGCGCCGGCGCCATCATCCTCGCGGAGAGTGGCGACCTGCCACCCGAGGTGCAGCGCGGCGGGGGCGAGCGCGGCGGCGATCAGCGGGTCCGCGCGCACCTGCCACAAGGCCGCGGCCCACAAGGCGACCGCCGCGGCGTAGCAGGCCGCCACCCCGGCACGGACGTGGCGCCCGAGCGCCAGTGCGGACGAGCGGATGCCGACCAGCGCATCGTCCTCGCGGTCCTGGAGCGCGTAGATCGTGTCGTAGCCGACCACCCAGGCGATCGTGCCGGCGTAGAGCAGCCCGCCCGGCAGCGTCAGCGCCCCCCACGTTTCGGTCCAGCCGACCAGCGCCGCCCAGGAGAAGACGAGCCCGAGCCACGCCTGC
Source organism: Sphingomonas sp. BE138 (assembly GCF_031456125.1). Lineage (NCBI taxonomy): Bacteria > Pseudomonadati > Pseudomonadota > Alphaproteobacteria > Sphingomonadales > Sphingomonadaceae > Sphingomonas > Sphingomonas sp. BE138. The sequence continues at coordinate 249,499 of NZ_JAVDUC010000004.1, read as the reverse complement.
GGCCACCAGGTGATGCGCTTCATGAACGGATAGGCGGCGACCGGCGCGATGGCGGCCAGCGAGACGATCGCGGCGGGCAGATGGAGCTGAAGCAGGACGGCCAGCCCGATCAGGCACAGCGCGAGCAGCCAGATCCACGCCGCCTTCGCCGACACGGCGCCGCTCGCCAGCGGGCGATCCCGCGTCCGCGCGACGCTGGCGTCGAGGTCGCGGTCGACGATGTCGTTATAGACGCATCCGGCGCCGCGCATCGCGATGCTGCCGACGAGCAGCCACAGGATCAGCGCCCAGCGATCGGGCAGTCCGCCGGCGAGCGCCACGCCCCACGCGCCGGGCCAGAACAGCAGCCACCAGCCGATCGGCCGATCGAATCGCGCCAGCGACGCGAACAGCCGCAGGCGCGGCGGGAGCAGCGACAACAGGCCGCGGTGCTGGGTATCGGGGACGATGTCGGTCACGGTTCGCGGGGATAGCGGGGAAGCGGGCGGGCGTCAGCTTTGTTTGGGAATGCTCGCGTCGCCACCAACTGCGGGCGCCACTCTCGTCCGTTCGTGCTGAGCCTGTCGAAGCACGTGCATCGGGGGCAGCCGCTCCAACCGGTCGGGCGCCCGGAACAGGCCCGTCGACAAGCTCAGGACGATTGAGGGTGCGAAGATGTAAACCAGCGCCGCAGCAAAAACGAACGGGCCGGCCGCACCCGCGTGCGACCGGCCCGGTCGGTAACGGACGATCCGACCGGATCAGCCGTCGTAGTCGGCACCCAGGTTCTGGTTGCGCGGCGGGGCGACGGCGGTGAGGCGCAGCGCCTCGGCCGAGGCGGCCAGGCTGCCGATCTCGTCGGCCTCTTCCTCGTCGTCGATCTGGACGCGTTGCAGGCTCTGGACGACCGATTCGTGCAGCTCCTTGGGGCGCACGGTCTCCTCGGCGATCTCGCGCAGCGCGACCACCGGGTTCTTGTCGCGATCGCGGTCGATCGTCAGCTCGGCGCCGCCCGACACCTGCCGCGCGCGCTGGGCGGCGAGCAGGACCAGGTCGAAACGGTTCGGGATCTTGTCGACGCAATCCTCGACAGTGACGCGCGCCATCCGCGTATCCTCTTGACGGTGAACTCAGGGAAGATGGAGCCGGTACGCCCCCCGGCGCCATTCGTCAAGGAAAGGCTGCGCTTGCCGCGCCCGTGCGCGCAGGCCATCTCCGCGTCCATGGAGGCCGCGTCGCAACCCGTATTCACTGTGGACGGCAACCGCCTGACGCTGCTCGATACCGGGCCGCGGCGGCTCGACGGGGTGCTGGCGCTGATCGACGGCGCGCGCACCTCGCTGCGCGCGCTCTATTACATATACGCCGACGATGCGACCGGGCGGCGCGTGAATGCCGCGCTGATCGCCGCGGCACAGCGCGGGGTGCGCGTCTCGTTGATCGTCGACGGCTTCGGCAGCGAGGGCGACGACTTCTTCGACCCGCTGCGCGAGGCAGGCGTGTCGGTGTGCCGCTTCTCGCCGCGGTTCGGCCGGCGCTACCTGCTGCGCAACCACCAGAAGCTGGCGCTCGCCGACGCCGAGGGCGACGCGAGGATCATCATCGGCGGCTTCAATATCGAGGACGATTATTTCGGTACGCCCAGGGAGCAGGCGTGGCGCGACCTGGGCTTGCTGGTCGAGGGTCCGGCGGCGGCGCGGATGGCGGGCTATTTCGACGCGCTGCACGAGGGGATCGAGAACGGCGGGCGGGTCCGGCGGCTGAACAAGGCACTGGCGCGGTGGAGCGAGCGCGAGGGGCGGTTGCGCTGGCTGATCGGCGGCCCGACGCGCCACCTGTCGCCATGGGCGCGCGCGATTCGCGCCGATATGCGCCATGCGCAGCGCATCGACATCATCGCTGGCTATTTCACGCCGAGCCCGACCGTGCTGCGGCGCCTCGATCGTGCGGGCAGGCGCGACGCGACGGTGCGGGTGGTGACCGCGGCGCGTTCCGACAACAACGTCACGATCGCGGCGTCGCGCTTCACCTATGCCGGGTTGCTGCGCAAGGGCGTGCGGATCTGGGAATATGCCGCGACCAAGCTGCATACCAAGCTGTACGTGGTCGACGACGCGACGTGGGTCGGCAGCGCCAATTTCGACATGCGCAGCCTGTTCATCAACCTGGAGCTGATGCTGCGGATCGAGGATGCGGCGTTCGCGGCGCATGTCCGCGGGTATGTCGACGGCGAGATCGCGCAATCGAACGAGGTGACCGTCGACGCCTATCGCGCGGCGACCGGCTGGTGGCAGCGGATGAAGCAGTTCGTGGCGTACCTGCTGACCGCGGTGGCCGACCCCGCGATCTCGCGCGGGCTCAACTGGGGGATCGACGAGGAATAGCGGCGCTTCGCCACGGATGCGCTACGCTCGCAACGACGGCGCTTGTTCCGCGTCTCACTCCGCGACCAGCGCTTCCTCCTGCTCCTGCGCCTGACGCGCCCACATCTCCGCATACAGTCCGCCCGCCGCCAGCAACCCGGCGTGCGTCCCGCGCTCGACGACGCGACCCGCCTCCAGCACGACGATCTGGTCGGCGTGGACGATCGTCGACAGCCGGTGCGCGATCACGATCGTGGTGCGGCCGCGCTCGATCGCCTCCAGCGTCTCCATGATCTCCGCCTCGGTGCGGCTGTCGAGCGCGCTGGTCGCCTCGTCGAGGATCAGCAGCGGCGGATCCTTCAGCAAGGTGCGCGCGATCGCCACGCGCTGCTTCTCGCCGCCCGACAGCTTCAGCCCGCGTTCGCCGACGCGCGTCGCATAGCCGTCCGGCTGGCGCTCGATGAAGCCCACGATCGCCGCACCGCGCGCCGCCTGCTCGATCGCGGCCTGATCGGCGCCCGCGCGACCATAAGCGATGTTGTAGCCGATCGTGTCGTTGAACAGCACCGTGTCCTGCGGCACGATCCCGATCGCGGCGCGCAGGCTCGCCTGTGTCACGGCGGCGATATCCTGTCCGTCGATCGTGATCCGCCCGGTATCGACGTCGTAGAAACGGTACATCAGCCGCGCCAGCGTCGACTTGCCCGCCCCGGACGGACCGACCACCGCGCAGGTCGTTCCCGCCGGGACGTCGAGGTCGATGCCCTTCAGGATCGCCATGCCCGTGTCGTAGCCGAACACGACATTCTCGAACCGCACCGCGCCGCGCGACACCAGCAGGTCTGGCGCATCGGCCGCGTCCACCACCTCCGACGGCGTGTCGATCAGGTCGAACATCGCCCCCATGTCGATCGCGCCCTGCCGGATCGTGCGATAAACCATGCCGAGCAGGTCGAGCGGGCGGAACAGCTGCGACAGCAACGTCGACACCAGCACCACCTCGCCGGCGGTGAAGGCGCCGCGGCTCCACCCCCAGGCGACCCACGCCATCCCGGCGCCGAGCATCGCGTTGGTGATCGCCGCCTGCCCGATGTTGAGCCACGCCAGGCTGTTCTCGCTGACCACCGCGGCATCGGCATAGGCGCGCATCGCCTTGTCGTAACGCTGCGCCTCGCGCTCCTCCGCCCCGAAATATTTGACGGTTTCGAAATTGAGCAGCGAGTCGACGGCATGCGCCACCGCGCCGGTATCCAGGTCGTTCATCCGCTCGCGCAAGCTCGATCGCCAGTCGGTGACGACACGCGTGAACCAGATGTAGAGCGCGACCATCGCCACCGTGCCCGCGACCAGCTGCCACCCGAACTTCACCCAGAAGATGCCGAGCACCAGCGCCAGCTCCAATACGGTCGGCGCGATGTTGAACAGCAGGAAGTACAGCATCGTGTCGATGCTCTTCGTCCCGCGCTCGACCACCTTGGTCACCGCGCCGGTGCGGCGCTCGAGATGGAAGCGCAGCGACAGTTGGTGGAGATGGCGGAACACGCGCGCCGCCAGCCGCCGCGTCGCTTCCTGCCCGACGCGCTCGAAAACCGTATTGCGCAGATTGTCGAACAGCGTGCTGCCGAACCGCGCCGCGGCATAGCCGACGATCAGCAGGATGACGAGCGACACCGGAGTCGTCGGCACTCCCATGCCGTCGACCGCGCCCTGCAAGGCGAACGGCGCGCCGTAGACCTGCACCAGCTTCGAGAGCACCACCAACGTCATCGCGCCGACGACGCGCAGCTTCATGCCCGGCGCGTCGGCGGGCCACAGGTCGGGCAGGAAACGGCGGAGCGTCGGCAGCAGCGGGCGCTCGACGGCGGAACGGGTCGATGTGTCGGGGGGCATGGTCGAAGGCGCATGTCGTGCGCGCGGCCACGGGCGTCAATGCCGCGGGACTGTCGCGCCGCTACCGTGGTCGGGGCGGGAACGGCGCGGTTCGATGTTCGTTCTTCTGCCGACAGGAGGTTGTGATGGAAGCGACGTTCTTCGTGATGGCGATCATGGGCTGCGGCGATGCCGCCTCCGGCTGTGCGACCGCCCGTGTCGAGCCCGCGCATTACGCGACCGTGCAGCAGTGCCAGGCCGCGATGCCGGCGGCGTTGGCGCGCAACACAGACGTGGATTATCCGGTCGTCAGCGCCGCATGCCAGCGCAACGGCATGCAGGTGGTGGATCGGCAGGCGGGCAAGGCGCGGGGCTGATTCCAGATCCCATCGTCATCCCCGCGGAGGCGGGGATCCAGACGCGCAGGTCGTCGCAGCGTCGCTGACGTCAGAGGCTCTGGATTCCAGCCTTGGCGGGACTGACGAAATCAGGCCCGCACCGCGGTGACGAAATAATCCAGCGCGGTCGACCCGCCGAGCGAAAACCCGCTCGCCCCGACAGACAGACCGGTGATGTCGGTCACCGCGAATCCCTCGCCGACGATCATCGCCGACAGTTCGTCGGGGGTCAGGAACTTGCCCCAATCATGCGTGCCGCGTGGGATCTGTCCCAGCCGCTCCGCCGCCTCGACCAGCGCGACGCGCGACCACCACGTCCGGTTCGGCGTGCTCATCACCAGCATTCCGCCCGGCGCCACCGCCGCCGCCAGCCCGGCGACGAAGGCGCGCGGCTCCGACACATGCTCGATCACCTCCAGCGAGCAGACGAGATCAAACGTCTCGCCAGCCACCGCCTCGACCCCGCCGGCGCGATAGTCGATCGCGAGCCCCCGCCCTTCGGCATGGACGCGCGCCACGGCGACGTTCTCCGCCGCGGCGTCGACGCCCGTCACCGCCGCGCCCATCCGCGCGAGCGGCTCGGCCAGCAGTCCGGCGCCGCACCCCATGTCGAGCGCGCTTTTGCCCGCCAGCGGCGTGAAGCTGCGGTCGTCCAGATCCCAATGCCGGTCGATCGCCGCCCGCAGGTAGCGCAAGCGCACCGGGTTCAGCCGGTGGAGCATCGCCGAGGAGCCCGTCGGGTCCCACCATTCCGCCGCCAGCTTCCCGAAATGCGCCGCCTCCCCCGCCACGACGGAGGCGTGGACGGGGCCGGGAGTGGTTGCGGTTGTTACGCTTGCGTCGGTCATGCCCGCTTCCTATCAGGACGCCCCTCTCATCCCAAGGCGTTTGGATACGGCATTGGCGCGCATCGTCATGAAATTCGGCGGCACCTCGATGGCGGGGATCGAGCGGATTCGCTCGGTCGCCGCGCGGGTGAAACGCGAGGCGGCCGCCGGCAACCAGGTCGCGGTGGTCGTCTCGGCGATGGCGGGCGAGACCGACCGGCTGGTCGGCTTCTGCCGCGAAGCCTCGCCGCTTTACGATCCGCGCGAATATGACGTGGTGGTCGCCGCGGGCGAGCAGGTGACCAGCGGATTGCTCGCCATCGCGCTCCAGGCGATCGGCGTGCCCGCGCGCTCGTGGCTGGGCTGGCAATTGCCGATCAACACCGACGACGCCTTCGCCAAGGCGCGGATCGGCACGATCGACACCGCCGCGCTCGACGCCAGCCTCGCGGCGGGCGAGGTCGCGGTGATCCCCGGTTTCCAGGGCGTGTCGGCGGACGGGCGGATCACGACGCTGGGGCGCGGCGGGTCGGACACGTCGGCGGTGGCGGTGGCGGCGGCGATGAAGGCCGACCGCTGCGACATCTACACCGACGTCGACGGCGTCTACACCACCGATCCGCGCATCGTGCCGCGCGCGCGCAAGCTCGCCAAGGTGACCTATGAGGAGATGCTGGAACTCGCCAGCGTCGGCGCCAAGGTGCTCCAGACCCGCTCGGTCGGGCTGGCGATGAAGGAAAAGGTCCGCGTTCAGGTGCTGTCGTCCTTTACGGGCGACGCCGATGGAGATGGGGCACCGATGGCGGACACATTGCCGGGGACGATGATCGTCGGCGAAGAGGAGATTGAAGACGTGGAACGCCAGCTCATCACCGGCATCGCGCACGACAAGAACGAAGCGAAGATCACGCTGACCAGCGTGCCCGACAAGCCCGGCTCGGTCGCGGCGATCTTCGAGCCGCTGGCGGCGGCGAACATCAACGTGGACATGATCATCCAGAACATCGCGCACCGCAGCAGCGGCAGCACCAGCGCGACGGACGTGACCTTCACCGTGCCCGCCGCCGACCTGCCGCGTTCGATCGAGGCGCTGAACCAGGCGCGCGAGACGATCGGCTTCGGCGAGCTGATCCACGACACGCGCGTCGCGAAGATCAGCGTCGTCGGCGTCGGCATGCGCAGCCATGCGGGCGTGGCGAGCACGATGTTCACGACGCTGGGCGCGCGCGGCATCAACATCCAGGCGATCTCGACCAGCGAGATCAAGGTGTCGGTGCTGATCCACGAGGACGAGACGGAGCTGGCGGTGCGCGTGCTGCACACGGCCTACGGGCTGGATGCGGAGGAAGCCGCGTAAGGGCCTTGAGCCCTCTCCCCGAAGGGGGAGAGGGTTGGGAGACGGTACGTCATCCCCGCGACGGCGGGGATCCGGAATCTCTGACGTCAACGACTCTCGCGAAGACCGGCGGGTCTGGATTCCCGCCGACGCGGGAATGACGATGGTGCTTGGAACGTGCGCTATTCCTGGCCCGCCACCTGCGCATCCGGGATCCGCGTCCGCTCCGCCTGGAATCCCAGCGTCGCGCGCCCATGCGCGGTGCCGGCGATGTCGGCGACCAGATACAACGGCCGCCGCTTCGCCTCGATATACAGCCGCCCCAGATACTCGCCGATCATCCCCAGCACGAACATCTGGATCGATGACAGCACGACCACCACCAGCATCGTCGAGGTCCAGCCCTGCACGCGGTCGCTGACGAAATAGCCATAGGCGATATAGAACAGCAGCAGCAGCGAGCAGCCCGCCAGCACCACCGACAGATGGCTCGCCCAGCGCAGCGGCGCGGTGGAGAAGCCGGTTACCGCATCGAGGGCGAGGCGCACCATCTTGGCGAACGGGTAATTGGTCTCGCCCGCATGCCGCTCGGCCCGGTCGTAGGGAAAGGGGACCTGCCGGAACCCGACCCAAGCCACCATGCCGCGAATGAAGCGCGCCTGTTCGGGAAGCGCCAGGAAAGCGTCGAGCGCCCGCCTGGTCATCAGCCGGAAGTCGCCGGTGTCGAGCGGGATCGGCGTGTCGGTGACGCGGTCGAGCACGCGGTAGAAGGCGGCAGCGGTCGCCTTCTTGAAGAAGGTCTCGCCCTCGCGCTTGCGGCGCACCGCATAGACGACATCCGCCTGGTCGCGCGCCATCATCAGCCGCATGTCGGCCAGCAGCTCGGGCGGGTCCTGAAGATCGGCGTCGATGATCAGGATCTGCTCGCCCGCGCACAGGTCGAGCCCGGCGGTCAGCGCCAGCTGGTGCCCGTGGTTGCGCGACAGGTTGACCGCGACGACGCGGGCGTCCTCCGCGGCCAGCCGCTGCATCGCCCCCCAGCTGCCGTCGCGCGAGCCGTCGTTCACCAGCACGATCTCATGGTCGTCGCCCACCGCCGCGCGCGCCGCCGCTGACACCCGCGCATGGAGCAGCGGCAGCGTCGCTTCTTCGTTGTAGCAGGGGATGACGACCGATAGCGCGGGACGATTCATGGCGCCCGCGTCTAGCGCCCCGTCATCCCCGCGTCACGATCTTTACCAAGCGGCCGGGGGACAGTTGCGCATCCTCCTCGATCGCGTTCAGCGTCATGAACCGTTCGCGTTGCAGCGTGTCATAGGCCATCCGCCGCGACAGCGCGGCGATCGTGTCGCCCGGCTTCACCGCCACGATGCGGATGCGCTTGCCCGAACCCTTTTCGTCATAGGCGAGCCCGTCGAGCCGGCGCAGGTAATTGGTGTCCTGCGGCGGATCGGTCAGCGGGCGGCCGGTCGCCTTCGCAAGCGCAGCGGCGCGGCGCACGCGCTCGGCGCTGTTGGGGTGGGTGGAGGCCCAGGTCGGCACCTGCTGCCCGCGCTTCCCGCCGGCCTCGGCGGTCAGCTGGCTCTGCGCGTCGAGCTGCGCCAGCATGTCGGCGGCGGCATAGGGGTCGTAACCGGCGGCGGTGATGTACCTCACGCCCAGCCCGTCCGCGGCATATTCCTGGTCGCGGCCGTATTTCAGGACGTAGAGCTGCGCCCCGCTGCGCGCCGCGGTGCCGACCAGCTGGCCGGCCGCGCTGTTGCCGGCCGCCGCACCGACCACCGCCGCCAGCACGCCGCCGATCGTCGCGCGCTGGTTGCGCGAGGCCGAGTGGCGGGCGGCGACATGGCCGACCTCATGCCCCATCACCGACGCCAGTTCCGCCTCGCTGTTCATCAGCGCCAGCAGCTGGCGGGTGACGTAGATATAGCCGCCGGGGATCGCAAAGGCGTTCTCGATTGGCGAATCGAGCAGTGCGACGGTGAAGTCGCCCTGCGCATTCGACAGCCCGGACCGGACCGCCACCCGCTTGCCGACCTGCTCGACATACGCGGCCTGCGGCCCGCCGTACTTGCCGCCGAACTGCGCCAGCAGCTCGGGATTGGCGCGCGCGCCGAGCGCCTTGTCGTTGGCGGAGATCGACTGCGCGGCGGCGGGCACGGCGACGGTGGCGAGTGCGGTGGCGAACAACATCGACTTCAACATGGATCATTCCTCCCGTAACCGGGAGAATGCGGCAGCGGCGGTCCGGTTTCCGCGTCGCGCGCTGACTGACGGTTTGGCGCTCGTGGGTCAGAAAGATCTTTAGAGCCCAGAGGCGGTTAACCCGATCTTCGCCGTTTTGAGTCGAAAAGGGGGTTGATTGCCGACTCCGGGGGACGCCGCCGATGTTTAAATCTCTGCCCATCGCCAAGAAGATCGCGGCCGCCTTCTGCGCCGTGATCGTGGCGGTGCTCGTGATGATGGCGGCGCTATGGCTGCTGCTGTCGCGGATCGAGGCGACGAGCGCGGTCAGCGTCCGTGGACAGGAAGTGGTGACGCAGACGCAGCGGATCGAGATCGGGCTGTTGCGGCTGAACAGCCAGATGCGCGGCTTCCTGCTCACCGGCGACGACAGCTATCTGAAGCAATATCGCGACGGACAGGAGCAGAGCGACACCGCTGCCGCCGCATTGCGCACGTTGCTGGCCGACACGCCCGATGCGCGCGCCAAGGTCGAGGAATCGGTCGCGCGCGCCGCCGAATGGCGCCGCGTGGTGGGCGATCCGATGATCGCGCTGGCGCGGACCGATCGGGTGGCCGCGCAGGAGCAGCTGCGCGCCGTCGCCAAGAAGGTGACGATGACCCCGGTGCTGGCGCCGCTGCGGACATTGCAGGCCGAGGAGACCGAGCGCGGGCTGGCGGCGCGGATCGAGCGCGTCGATGCGTTGTGGACCGGCAAGGTCGCGCTGCTGCTGGGCGGACTGGTGATGTGCGGCGTGGCGGTGGCGGTCTCGATGCTGCTCAGCCGCGCACTCGCGCGCCCGGTCGTGCGGCTGACGGGGGTGATGGACACGCTGGCGCAGGGCGATCACGGGCTGGCCGTGCCCGACACCGATCGCGCCGACGAACTGGGCAGCATGTCGCGCGCGGTGCTGGTCTTCCGCGACGCCGCCGCCGCCAAGGCGCAGGCCGATGCCGAGCAGCAGCAGGTGATGACGGAGGTCGGCGCGGCGCTGACGCGGTTGGCGGACTCGGACCTCCGGGTCACGCTCCGCGGCTTCCCGGCGTCCTATGCGGCGCTGGAGCGCGACTTCAACACCGCCGTCGCGCGGCTGGCGACGGCGATGGGGACGGTTCGCGGCAGCGCGAGCGGGATCGCGACCAGCACCGCCGAGATGCATGCCGCCACCGACGATCTGGCGCAGCGCGCCGAGCAGCAGGCCGCGAGCCTCGCCGAAAGCGCCGCCGCTGTCACCGAGATCGCCTCCTCGGTGCGCGCGACCGCCGACCAGGCGAGGGCGGCGATCGGCGTGGTCGACCGCGCCACCGGCGACGTGCGCCACAGTGAGGAGATCGTCAGGCGCACCATGTCGGCGATCAGCGACATCGAGCGGTCGTCCAACGAAATCGCCGAAATCATCGCGCTGATCGACGGGCTGTCGTTCCAGACCAACCTGCTCGCGCTCAACGCCGGGGTCGAGGCGGCGCGCGCGGGCGACGCCGGCAAGGGCTTTGCGGTCGTCGCCAGCGAGGTGCGCGCGCTCGCCGAACGCTCGGCGGACGCGGCACGCGACATCAACGCGCGGATCACCACCACCGTGCAGCGCGTGCGCAGCGGTGTGCAGCTGGCGCAGGAAACCGACGCGTCGCTGCGCGCGATCACCACCGGCATCGGCGAGATCGCGTCGTTCGTGGCGAAGATCGCCGACAGTGCCGAATCGCAGGCTTCGAGCATCGGGCAGGTCAATGTCGCGATCGGCGAGATGGACAGCGCGACGCAGGCCAATGCCGCGATGGTCGAGGAAGTGACCGCCGCCTGCCGCCTGCTGACCACCGAGACCGGTACGCTGGAGGGGCAGGTCAACCGCTTCCGCGTCGCCGGGCAGCATGAGGTCGCATCCCCGGCGCCTCCCGCACAACGCCGTACCGCGCCGCGCCCGGTGCCGCAGGTGCGCGGCAATCTGGCGCTGAAGGGCGGTAGCGGGGACTGGGACGCGTTCTGAGGCCGGTCGCCGTCCGGGCGGCGCCGCCGCGTCAGCGCACCGCGCGTCCGACGACCTGCCGCGCCCGTTCCGCGAAGGCCGTGAGCAGCTGGTCCTTGTCTCGCGCATCCTTGTCCGGGCGCGCGGCGATCGTCGGGCAGTAGGCCACGACCAGGTAGTTGGTGATCGCGTCGGTGGTCGCGGCGGGGTGACGACCGTGGACCACCGCGGCGGCCGTGGCGATCGCGTTTTCGTCGCCGTCGCCCAGCATCGTCGCCGTCGCGCGTTGCTGGGCCGGTGTCTCGCGCAGGTCGCCGCCGCCGCCCGGCTGTGGGGTCGGGCATGTCATCGCCTTCTGCCCGCCGCATCCCGCGAGCATCGTCAGCGCCAACGCCACCGCGTAGAGGCGGGCCACCGCGTGCCTTGCCATATGCTTCTCTCCCGAAGGACGGGGCCGTGTGCGGACGGCCCCGTCGCAAACGTCAGCGCGCCGTCTTCAGCGCCGCTTTTACCGTCGCGCCGAAGTGGTTGCCGGGTTGCGCGCTGCACTGCGCGACCACCACCGGCATGATGTTTTCGACGCCGTCGACGGTCACCGTCGGGTGCGGCTTGCCCTTCGGGCCATAATTGGCGGCATAGACGACGGCTTGCGGGCGATAGCTTTCGTCGAGCGCGTTGAAGTCGCGGCACGAGACGGTCTCGAGCTTCTTGTGGTCCTTGAACAGCGCGATGCCGGCGGTGCCGTCGGTTTCGGGAACCTGCGCCTGCTCGACCACCTGCGGCGTGCTCTGGGCGGAACAGGCGCTTGCGGAAACCGCGATGAGGAGCGCCCCGAGCGAGGCCACGAACTTCTTCATAAGACGTCCCTTTTTCCGTTGTTCAGCCACCATCGGCTGGACAGGAAAGAAACGGAATGGCGCTTGCGAAGGTTTCGTACTCGGCGATGAAGTATTGGTAACGAGACGGACAAGTCTTTGTCACTGTTCGCAGATCCGGATGCCTCCGCGTTACTCAAAATGGCGTGACGCGTTGCCGTCCGCTGCGGAAAGGGCCGCCCGCCGCCGCCCCTGCGCGCCGCCGGGCGCCTGCGATACCATCAACGACGTCGCGAGGGGGTCGGCGGTCAGACCCGCTCCGCGGCGTTCACCGCATCGGCCGCGCGCAACGCCGACAGCAGCCGCATCAGCTGGTGCGCGTCGTGCACCTCCACGTCGATGACGTTGGTGTGGAATTGCGTGTCGCGGTTGTCGAGCCTGAGGTTGATGATGTTCGCCTTGTGCTGCCCGATGATCGTGGCCAGCATCCCCAGCGCACCCGGCTGGTTGCGGACCTCGACCGAGATGCGCGCGGTCGCGCCCTCGGTCGCATGGCCCCATTGCACGTCGATCCAGTCGGTCTCGTCCTCGCTGCGCTCCGCCAGATCGGCGAGCACGCGGCAATCGATCGCATGGACCTCGATCGACGCGTCGGGACGGCGCAGCCCGACGATCCGGTCGCCCGGCACCGGGTGGCAGCAATCCGCCAGCTCGTAGGCGACGCCCGGCGCCAGCCCCTCGATCGAGATCGCGCTCGATTGCGGCGGCGCGTGCGCGACGTCGGCGCCGGCCGAGCCGGGCATCAGCGCCTCCATCACCTGCCCGTCGGTCAGCGTCCGCCGCGCGATCGCCTGCATCAACGCCGCCTCGTCGGGCAGCTTCAACCGCTTGAGCGCCTCGTCGATCGCATGGTCGGCCAGCGTCGCCGGCAGCCGCTGGACGATATCGTCGTACAGCTTGCGCCCCAGCGCGACCGTCTGCTCGCGCTCCTCGTTGCGCAGGTGGCGACGGATCGCGGCCAGCGCCTTGGCGGTGATCGCAACCTTCAGCCACGCCGGTTGCGGCACCTGCGCCTTGGACCGCAGCACCTGCACCTGGTCGCCGTTCTCCAGCACCGTCGACAGCGGCACGACGCGCCCGTTCACCTTCGCGCCGACCGCCTGGTCGCCCAGATCGGTGTGGACCGCATACGCGAAGTCGATCGGCGTCGCGCCCTTCGGCAACTGGATCAGCTCGCCCTTTGGCGTGAACGCGAAGATGCGATCCTGGTACATCGCGATGCGGGTATGTTCGAGCAGTTCCTCGGGCGTCTCGGCGGTGTCGAGAATCTCGACCAGGTCCTTGATCCAGTCCTGCTGCTGATCCGGCCGCACCGGCGCCGCCGCGCCCAGCGACTGCTTGTAGGCCCAGTGCGCCGCCAGCCCGAACTCCGCCTCGGCATGCATTTCCGGCGTGCGGATCTGGATCTCGATGCGGCGGTTCTCGGCATGGATCACGCTGGTATGCAGCGAGCGATAGCCGTTGCGCTTGGGCGTCGAGATATAATCCTTGAACCGCCCCGGCACCGCCGGCCAGCGGCGGTGGATCAGCCCCAGCGCACGGTAGCAATCCTCGATCGTCGGCACGATCGCGCGGAACGCCATGATGTCCGACAGCTGCTCGAAGCTGATGTGGCGCTCCTGCATCTTGCGCCAGATCGAATAGGGGTGCTTCTCGCGCCCCGACACCTGCGCTTCGACGCCCGCACGGCCGAGCAGCAGCTTCAGCCCCGAGCCGATCTTCGCGATCCGGTCCCCGCCCGATCCTTCCTTCAGCAACTCCAGTCGCTTGGTGATTGACTCATACGCTTCGGGCTCGAGCTGTGCGAAGGCGAGCGTCTGCATCTCCTTCATGAACTCGTACATGCCGATCCGCTCGGCGAGCGGGGCGTAGATGTCCATCGTCTCCTTGGCGATGCGGCGGCGCTTCTCCGGCTTGGGGATGAAGTGCAGCGTGCGCATGTTGTGGAGCCGGTCGGCCAGCTTGACGAGCAGCACGCGGATGTCGCCCGACATCGCCATCAGGAACTTGCGCAGGTTCTCGGCGGCGCGCTCGTTCTCGGTCTGCGCCTCGATCTTGCTCAGCTTGGTGACGCCGTCGACCAGCCGCGCGATGTTCGCGCCGAAGATCCGCTCGATCTCCTCGGGCGTCGCGACGGTGTCCTCGACCGTATCGTGCAGGATCGCGGTGGCGATCGTCTCGTCGTCGAGGTGCAGCTCGGTCAGAATGCCCGCCACCTCGATCGGGTGGCTGAAATACGGGTCGCCGCTGGCGCGCTTCTGCGTCCCGTGCGCGTTCACCGAAAACACATACGCACGGTTGAGCATCGCCTCGTCGGCGTCGGGATCGTAATCGAGAACCCGGTCGATCAGTTCATACTGTCTCAACACGGGGCAAGGATGGGGCGGGAGGGGGCCGCATTGCAACATGTTGTTGCATGAAATTGCCGCCACCCCGCCAATCGTGGCAAATCTGCATCGTTCGGATGGGAGGTGCGGTGCGCCCCTCCCGACGCGCGCCACCCCGGCCTGCGCCGGAGCGACGGGAGGCGGTCAGCCCGCCACCTTTCCCGGCGTATTCACCCCCATGCTCTGCAGATACCGCTTCACGTTGCGCGCCGCCTGCCGCAGCCGCTGCTCGTTCTCGACCATCGCGATCCGCACGAACCCCTCGCCATTCTCGCCATAACCGACCCCCGGCGCGACCGCGACCTTGGCATGCGTCAGCAACTGCTTGGAGAATTCCAGCGACCCCAGATGCCTCAACGCCGGCGGCAGCGGTGCCCAGGCGAACATGCTGGCGGGCGGCGCGGGAATGTCCCATCCGGCGCGCCCGAAGCTCTCGACCAGGACGTCGCGACGCTTGTGGTACAGCTGCCGGTTCTTCTCGACGATATCCTGCGGGCCGTTGAGCGCCGCGCACGCCGCCGCCTGCACCGGCGTGAACGCGCCGTAGTCGAGGTACGACTTCACCCGCGTCATCGCCGCGATCAGCTTGCGGTTGCCGACCGCGAAGCCGATCCGCCACCCGGCCATCGAATAGGTCTTCGACAGGCTGGTGAATTCGATCGCGACGTCCTTCGCGCCCGGCACCTGCAGGATCGACACGGTCGGCTTGCCGTCGAAATACAGCTCCGAATAGGCGAGGTCGGACAGGATCCACACCTGGTTCTCGCGCGCCCACGCCACCAGCCGCTCGTAGAAGGCGAGGTCGACGGTCTCGGCGGTCGGATTCGACGGGTAATTGACGACCAGCACGCTCGGGCGCGGGATCGTGAACTCCATCGCGCGTTGCAGGCTCTCGAAATACTGTTCGTCGGGCGTCGTCGGCACCGCGCGGATCGTCGCGCCCGCGATGATGAAGCCGAACGTGTGGATCGGGTAGCTGGGGTTGGGCGCCAGCACCACGTCGCCCGGCGCGGTGATCGCGGTCGCCAGGCTCGCCAGCCCCTCCTTCGACCCCATCGTCACCACCACCTCGGTCTCGGGGTCGACATCGACTCCGAAGCGGCGGCCGTAGTAATTGGCCTGTGCGCGCCGTAGCCCCGGGATCCCGCGCGACTGCGAATAGCCGTGCGCGGAGGGCTTCTGCGCCACCTCGACCAGCTTGGCGATGACATGGTCGGGGGGCGGCAGGTCGGGATTGCCCATCCCTAAGTCGATGATATCCTCGCCACCGCTGCGCGCCTGTGCCCGCATCGCATTGACCTCGGCGATGACATAGGGCGGCAGGCGCTTCATGCGGTAGAATTCGTCGGACACGGGACCATACTCCTTTGCGGGAGCGGCTATACGCGCAAACGCCGCGCGCGGGCACCCCGCGCAACAAAAAGCCGTGGAGCCGACTTCGCGCTGCAACGTCGTTGCGTTACGTCAGGCAGCGAGAGGATGACGCGTGACCGAGCAGAAGCCAGCGACCCCCAACCTTGCCGATCTTCAGCACTGGACCTGGCTGATGGGCCGCGCGCAGCAGATGATGCTGGAGGCGGGCGTCCCGCTCGCGCCCCCCGACACGGTGGCGGAACAGGCGCGCGATTTCTGGACCGACTATCTCAACCTCTGGCAGCGCTTCACCACCCCGCCCGCCGGACAGCCGGAACGCCCCAAGGAGAAGGATCGCCGCTTCGCCGATCCGGCGTGGCGCGCCAATCCGGCGTTCGACTGGATGCGGCAAAGCTACGCGCTGCTCGCCGATCACATGCTGCGCAGCGTCGACGCGCTGGAGGGCATCGACGAGAAGACGCGCGCGCAGCTGAAGTTCGCGACCGCGGGCTTCGTCGACGCGATGAGCCCGTCGAACTTCGCGGTGACGAACCCGCAGGTGATCGAGAAGACGATCGAGACGCGCGGCCAGAACCTGCTCACCGGGCTGACGAACATGCTGTCCGATATCGGCCGCGGGCAGCTGACCCATACCGACGGCAGCGCGTTCGAGGTCGGGCGCAACCTGGCCGCGACGCCCGGCAAGGTGGTGAAGCGCACGCCGCTGTACGAACTGATCCAATATGCGCCCGCGACCGGGACGGTGCTGGCGACCCCGCTGGTGATCTTCCCGCCGTGGATCAACCGCTTCTACATTCTCGACCTGACGCCGGAGAAGAGCTTCATCCGCTGGGCGGTCGAACAGGGCATCACCGTGTTCATGGTCTCGTGGAAATCGGCGGACGCGTCGATGGCCGACGTGATCTGGGACGATTACGTCGCTGCGCAGATCGATGCGATCGACACGGTGCGCGATCTGCTCGGCGTGCCCGCGGTGCACACGGTCGGCTATTGCGTCGCGGGCACGACGCTGGCCGCGACGCTCGCGTTGCTGGCGGCGAAGGGCGAGGCGGAGCGGGTGACGAGCGCGACCTTCCTGACCGCGCAGGTCGATTTCGCCCGCGCCGGCGAGCTTCTCCACTTCGTCGACGACGAGCAGCTGAAGGTGATCGCGACGCTCAGCCCGCAGGGATTCCTGGACGGGCGCTATCTGGCCGCGACCTTCAACCTGCTGCGCGGGCGCGACCTGATCTGGAACTACGTCACCAACAACTACCTGCTCGGGAAGGATTATGCGCCGTTCGACCTGCTGCACTGGAACGGTGACGTCACCAACCTGCCCGCGAAATGGCACCTGGCCTATCTGACCGACCTGTACCGCGACAATCTGCTGGTGCGGCCCGGCGCGCTCAGCGTCGCGGGCGTGCCGCTCGACCTCACGAAGGTCGAGACGCCGGCGTACGTTCAGGCGGGGCGCGAGGATCATATCGCGCCGGCCGAGAGCGTGTGGAAGCTGACCGAGCATCTGCGCGGCCCCATACGCTTCGTGCTCGCGGGCTCGGGCCATATCGCCGGGGTCGTGAACCCGCCCGCGGCGGGCAAGTACCAGCACTGGATCAACGACGAACCCGGCGACACGCTGGAGGCGTTCGTCGCCGGCGCGCGCGAGGTGAAGGGCAGCTGGTGGCACGACTGGGCCGGGTGGCTGCGCGCGCGTGCGCCGGAAACGGTGGCAGCCGACGGCGCGCGCGTTCCCGGCGCCGGCGCGCTGCCCGCGATCGAGGACGCGCCGGGCAGCTACGTCCGCGCGCGCTGACGACCATGCTGCGCTGCACAAAAGAGGCTTGAAACGCGGCCGGCGTGCCATTATTGTGCATTGCAGCAAAGCGGAGCGGCACGATGGTGGACGAAACCGGAAAGGACGGCATCAGGAAGGCGGGCGCGTCGGCGAAAGGCCGCGCGCGCGCGACGAAGCCCGCGACCGCCGCCATCCCCGTCCTGCCGGCGGTCCCGGTCGACGATGTGCCGCCCGTGCTCGCGGCGCCGGCGACCGACGACGCACCGGCGCCGGTCGTGACCGCGCCCGAGCCGGTCGTCGCCGCCACCCCGCAGGCCGACCCCGCATCGACGGTGGCCGAAACGCCCGCCCCGATCACGATTACCCCACCCGAACCGGCTGCTCCGGCAGCGCCTGTTGAAACAAAGGAAGCGACAATGAACGAGACCGTCACGACGTTCGCCGACAAGGCGCAGGCCCAGGCTGGTGCGTTCGCCGACAAGGCGCAGGAGCAGGGCCGCGCCGCATTCGACAAGAGCCGCAAGGTGGCCGAGGACATGGCCGAATTCGGCAAGGGCAATGTCGAGGCGATGGTCGAGTCGGCGCGCATCGCCGCGCAGGCGCTCGAGACGATGGGGCAGGACGCCGCGGCCTTCGCGCGCGCCCGGTACGAGAGCACCGCGCAGATGATCCAGACGCTGGCGTCGGTGAAGTCGCCGACCGAGGCGATGCAGGTTCAGGCCGATTACGTCCGCTCGGCGTTCGACGCGCTGGTCAAGGAAGCCTCGCGCTCGACCGAAGCGACGCTGAAGCTGGCCGGCGACGTCGCGAAGCCGTTGCAGAACCGCGTGGCGACCGCCGCCGACAAGTTCCGCACCGCTGCCTGATCCGCGCGGGCATTGCCGATGGGAAAGGCGGCCGCAGCGATGCGGCCGCCTTTTTTTCTGGCAGGCACGGGCTTGCCCTGATGCGGTCACGTGCCATATTCTCGCACGTGTCCATGCAGCAGCAGATTGTCCCCACGGCCGCGGGCCGCAACGACGATGCCGATGGCGACGGTACCGGAATCGGTATCGCAACGCGCACGCGTACCCGGACCAAGAAGCCGACGCCGTACCGCGTCCTGATGCTCAACGACGACTACACCCCGATGGAATTTGTCGTCCTGTGCCTGCAACGCTTCTTCCGGATGAACATGGAGGAAGCGACCCGCGTGATGCTCCACGTCCACCAAAAGGGGGTCGGGGTCTGCGGCGTCTTCAGCTACGAAGTGGCCGAAACGAAGGTCGGCCAGGTGATGGACTTCGCGCGCCAGAACCAGCACCCGCTGCAATGCACGCTGGAGAAAGCGTGAACTGAGCCGGGCAGCCGGTTTAGGCGGCGCGACGGATCTCGGATGCAACCATCGCCTTCTCCCCTTCGGCCGTCAGTTTCGATGATTTCCCGGTGGCGAGCCACGTCCTGAGCCGTTCGCACGGAGCCTGTCGACGTCCGTGTTGCAGGCGCCTCGCCCGCCTCAACAGGTCCAGCACGAAAGGGGGGGAGCGGTTCAGGCGCAGGCGCGTCGATGCCTTTTGTCGCGTCATGTGCTTCGGCGGATCGCTGATCTACCGCCACCAGAGCGACGGGCCCCTGCCGCCGCCGGGACGACGGCGATCGACAAGCCCGGAACCACGCGACCGCATCACCGTCCGGCCCCGCACCTTCCGCCCCCCACATCTTCCCGCTACGCTTCCTCCCCAAGCTCCACGAATCGCGAGAGGAAACGTCATGGACCCCAGCCTGCGCGATCGGGCGATCGGCCTGTACGACGCCTTCACCCACGAGCACCGCGACCGCCGCACCCTGCTGCGGCAGATGACCGCGCTCGCCGGCTCGGTCGCCGCGGCGGAGGCGCTGATCGGCGGGATCGCCGCCGCCCCGGCGGCCGCGGCGCTCACCGACGTCGCCGACCCGCGGCTCGTCACCCGGAAGGGCAGCTACCGCGTCGCGGGCGGGGCCAGCATGACCGGCTATTTCGCCGCGCCGCGCAACCCCGGTCGCCCGGTCGGTGCGGTGATGGTGATCCACGAGAACCGCGGGCTGCAACCGCATATCGAGGATGTCGCGCGCCGCGTCGCGCTCGCGGGCTTCTTCGCGGTCGCCCCCGACTTCCTCTCCGCGCAGGGCGGCACCACCGCCGACGAGAATCTCGCGCGCGAAATGATCGCCAAGGCCGACATGGACCAGGTGCTGGCCAGCGCGGTCGCCACCGTCGCGCGACTCGGCAAGCTGGCGAACGGCACCGGGCGCGTCGGCACGGTCGGCTTCTGCTGGGGCGGCGCGCTGGTGAACCGCGTCGCGCTCGCCGCCGGTCCGGCGCTCGCCGCCGCCGTCAGCTATTACGGCCCTGCGCCCGACCCGGCCGAGGCACCCAGGCTCAACACGCCGCTGATGCTCCATTACGCCGGCAAGGACGCGCGCGTCGCGCAGACCGGGGTGCCGTGGGTCGCCGCGCTCAAGGCCGCGAACAAACCGGTCGAGGCGTTCGACTATCCGGGCGTCGACCACGCCTTCAACAACGACACATCGGCCGAACGCTATGACAAGGCCGCCGCGGATCTCGCCTGGGGGCGGACGATCGACTTCTTCCACCGCCATCTGGATGCCCGCGCATGACGCTCACCTTCTACACCAATCCCATGTCGCGTGGGCGGATCGCGCGCTGGATGCTGGAGGAGATCGGCGAGCCGTACGACACGGTGCTGGTCGACTGGACCGGGAAACCCGCCGCGCTGCTGGACGCCAATCCGCTCGGCAAGGTGCCGACGATCGTCCACGACGGCGTGGTGGTCAGCGAGGCGGCGGCGATCTGCGCCTATCTGGCGGAGGCGTTCCCGGCCGCCGGGCTGGCGCCGACGCCGGCCGAGCGCGCGCCCTACCTGCGCTGGATGTTCTTCACCGCCGGCCCGCTCGAGGCGGCGATGGTCGACAAGGTGCTGGGGGTCGAGGTGCCCGCGGGCAAGCGCGGCATGGTCGGTTACGGCGATTTCGCGCAGGCGGTCGACACGCTCGAACATGCCGTGACCCGGCACGATCATATCGCCGGCGACCGCTTCACCGCCGCCGACGTCTATGTCGGCAGCGCGGTGGGCTGGTTCACGCAATTCGGGCTGCTGGAAAAGCGCGAGTCGTTCATGCGCTATCTCGACCGGCTGCAACAACGTCCGGCATGGCAGCGCGCCGTCGCGATCGACGACGCGCTGCTTGGAGACGCCGCTCAGCGATAACGGCGGTCGCGCTTCTCCCAGCGGATTCGCGCGCTCAGCGCATCGAAGCGGCGGTTCAGGTCCTGCCGTTCCCAGCCGGACAGGCCGCCGGTGCGACGATAACGCTCCTCCAGCCGGACGAGCTGGCGCGAATCGGTGCGCAGCCGCCGCGCCTCGCCGCGGGTCAGCGCGCCCTTGCGGATCCCCTGGTCGATACGCTGGTCGAGCCGCGCCTGCCGCGCGTTGATCGACTGCCACGGCGCGGCGCTGGCCGCGACCGGAACGGTGACGCCGGCGAGGCCCAGCCCCGCGATCAGCAGATGGAAACGGTTCATCATACGCTCCTTTTCACAGGCACCGCGTCGGCGGCGGTACGAGGGAAAAGATAGGCGGCGCTTGTCGCATTCCCGTCCCGCAGGATGCGCGAAAGTGTCTCAGAATGTCGCGCGCGCGACGGCTCCGTTCAGGAAACGGCTGCGCCCGCGCCCGACCCCGACAGCGCGGTACGAAGCGCGGCGACCTGGCGGTTCAGCGCGTCGAGTTGCGCCAGCGTCATCCCGCTGCGCGCGACCAGTTCCTCGGCCAGGCACCCGCACCGTTCGCGCAAGCCTCGCCCGCTGTCGGTCAGCGTGACGCGCACCTGTCGCTCGTCGCTGGGATTGCGGGTGCGTGCGACATGCCCGGCCGCCTCCAGCCGCTTGACGAGCGGCGTCACCGTGCTCGATTCGAGCGCCAGCCGCGCGGCGATCGCGCCGACCGTCCGCGCGTCCTCCTCCCACAAGGCGTGCAGCACCAGATATTGCGGATAGGTGATGCCGATCGTGTCGAGCAGCGGCTTGTAGGCGCGACCGACCGCCATGCTGGCGGCGTAGAGCGAGAAGCACAATTGGTCGTCGAGCGGGCGGGCGGCGGGCATGGCGCTCACATAGCACGTTTTCCTTGTCGCGATAACAATCCGCTGGACTCGTGCTTTCCTCCAATATATATCGCGGTATCAGTTATCGTGAAATCGAAGGGATGATCGCATGAGCATCGACGTCAAATACAGCACCACCGCCTCCGCGACCGGCGGGCGTGACGGCCATGCGCGCAGCGAGGACGGCCGCTTCGACGTCGCGCTGTCGACGCCCCGGGAACTCGGCGGCGCCGGCGGCGAGGGCAGCAATCCCGAGCAGCTGTTCGCCGCGGGCTATTCGGCGTGCTTCCTCGGTGCGCTGAAGGTTGCCGGGCAGCAGCTGAAGGTGAAGGTGCCTGCCGAGACCAGGGTCACCGCCACCGTCGGCATCGGCCCGCGGTCGCAGGGCGGGTTCGGCATCACCGCCGACCTGGTCGTCGACCTGCCCGGCGTGGACAAGGACGCGGCGCAGACGCTGGTCGACACGGCGCACCAGATCTGCCCCTATTCGAATGCCACCCGCGGCAACGTCGACGTCGGCCTGACGCTCGCCTGATCCGGAGATCACCATGCCCCGCACGCCCGGAACCGAAGGGTTCGCGCTGAACCAGACGATGCTGCGCATCCGCGATCCGCAGCCCTCGCTCGCCTTCTACCGCGACGTGCTGGGCATGACGCTGATCCAGCGGATCGACTTCGAGGAGCTGCGCTTCTCGCTATACTTCCTCGCCTATCTTGCCGAGGGCGAAACGGTGCCCGAGGCCCCGGCCGAGCGCGCGCGCTTCGTCTTCGCGCGCGAGACGACGCTGGAGCTGACGCACAATTGGGGGACGGAGAGCGACCCCGCATTCGCCGGCTATCATAACGGCAACGACGAGCCGCGCGGCTTCGGCCATATCGGCATCTCGGTGCCGGACGTCGCCGCCGCCTGCGCGCGCTTCGAGGAATTGGGCGTGCCGTTCAGGAAGCGTCCGCAGGACGGCCGGATGAAGGACATCGCCTTCGTCGCCGACCCCGACGGCTATTGGATCGAGATCCTGTCGCCCGCGGGGATGACCGGCGCGGTGGCGGCGCAATCCTCCGCCACGTAGCGTCATCCCCGCGAAGACGGGGATCCAGAACCTCCGACGGCTCGGCTCTACAAGCAGCCGTCGCGGGGCTGGATTCCGGCCTGCGCGGGAATGACGACCGGTGTCGTCGCCGAGCCGCCGCCCCCAGGCCCAACCGCCTAGTCGTCGTTTCCTTCGACATACGCGCCGCGGTCGCCCTCGATCCGGTGCAGCGCGGCGCGACCGCGCGCCGCCGCGCGGTCGGCCTTGTTCACCGTGCGCGACACCGTGTGCAGCACGCGCGTCCGGCGGTGGACGATCAGATTGTAGGTCACGAACCACACGCCCGCGGTCAGCACCAGCGCCGCCATCGCCCACACCCGCAATTGCAGCTGCCGGCCGCCGCCGCCGTGCGTCACCACGGTCCGCCCGCACCGCGCGCAGCGATGGACGGTCGTGCCGGCGCGGGCGGTCGCGCGGCTCGACCAGTGATGGACGCCGAATAGGCAACGCTTGCGCATACCCGCAGCGTATCGGCGCTTTGCTGGCGCCGATCAATCCAGGTCAGAAGCGCCCGCGCACCCCGATGCGGAAGAAGCGGCCGAGCGTGTCGTACAGCGCCGGGTTGACGTCCAGCCCGGTGTTGGTCTGCGGCGACGGCTCGGGATCGTGGTCGAAGACGTTGTCGACCTTCACGAACATGCTGACCTGCTTGGTGACGTTCACCGTCGCGCCGATGTCGAAATAGAATGCGCCCTTCATCCGGTTGCGGTCGATGGTCGGGTTGTCGTTGGTCGACCGCGGGCAGGTGCCCGGCGCGCAGACGACGTACTGGTTGCCGTACACCCCGTCGCTGAACCAGCGTTCCTGGAGCAGCAGGCTGAAGTTTTCATTCTCGTACGTCTGGATCGCCAGCCACTTCCAGTCGGGCGTCGCGCCGCTGTTCGCGCCCGCCGAATCGACCGGTTTGACCCCCGTCAGCCCGGAGTCGGTGACGAACTCGATCACATGCGTGCCGAGTCCGCGCAGCGTCAGGTTGCCGTCCAGCCCCAGCGGCTGCTTCCACTGGTAGCTCGCCTCGATATCGAACCCCCGCGTCTTGATCGACGCGAGGTTGAACGCCTGCACGTTGACGAAGTTCGGCGCGCCGCCGGTCGCCTGCAGGTTGAACGCGCCGCAGGTGGTCGTATTCCCCTCGAAGCACAGGTTTACGATCTGCTGCGCCGACAGGGACGAGACGACGTCGTCGACCTTGATGTCGTAATAATCGAACGACAGGCTCAACCCCGGCAGCCACGACGGCTGCGCCAGCACGGCGCCCACTTCGGTGCTGCGCGCCAGTTCGGGGCGCAGATTGGTGTTGCCGATCGTGTTCTGGATGATCAGCACCTGCGTCTTGTTGAACGGGTCGGTGAAGTTGGGGACGGTGGTCGTGGTCGGCGCCGCGAACAGCTCCGACAGGTTCGGCGCACGCACGTCGCGCGAGGTGACCGCGCGCAGGCGGAAGCCGTCGAGCGGCGTGTCCCAGGTACCGCCGACCTTCCACGCATAGACGACGCCCGACGTCGAATAGCGCGTGGCACGCCCCGCACCGTTCAGGTTCGCGCGCCCCAGCGTGTCGCTGTCGAGCAGCGGCAGGTTCAGCTCCACGAAGCTTTCGACGACGTTATACTTGCCCGACCCGTTCTTGTAATTGCCCGCATACCAGTTGTTGCCGGCGGGCAGCAGCGCGGGGTCGGACGGGTACATCGCCGAATTGGGGCTCAGGTCCGAGACGCCCGCACCATACGGGTCGGCGCGCACGCGATACGCCTCCTGCCGCCACTCGATGCCCGCCGCGATCGCCAGCGGCCCCGCCCACAGGTCGATCGGCGTGCCCGAGATGCTGGCCGCGGCGGCGTCCTGCGTCTGGCGGGTGTGCTGGAACGGCCCGTCCTGCGGCACGATGTACGACAGCGCCGTGGCGGAAGGACGGTTGTTGCCGAAGATGTTGATCGGCTGGCACCCGTTGGCGCGCGCGGCCGCGTCGGCGCAGACGATCTCGCCGTTCAGCCGCACCGCGTTGATCGCCTGGTTGTAGCGGCCGTTCAGGCTGATGTTGTCGACGTTGATATCGGTGACGTTGATGCCGTGCTCGTAATAGAGATCGTAGGTCCAGCTGTCGCCGAAGATCTCCGCCTTGCCCTTCAGCCCGCCGACGAAGCGATACTGGCGGCGGTCGGTGTTGACCTTGATGTTGGGCAGGATCGCATTGCTCAGGCCGTAGCGGAATTGCGTGATGCCCGCGGCGGCACATTGCGCGGTGACCGACGCGGGCAGGTACGGATTGCTGCACTGGACGGTGAGATTGTCCTTGGCCGCGCCGGGATTGGGCTGGTTGCTGCTCTTCACCTGCGCGATGTTGGCGGTCAGGTAGAGCTCGGTATCGGCCGCCACGTCGTAGCCGATCCGCGTATAGCCGTTGATCCGCTCCAGTGCGGATTGCAGCGACGTGCCCGACCCGACGTGCCCCGACTGGTCGCCGCCGACGCAGAAGCCGACGAAGCAGCCGGTGACGTCGCCGTTGGCGTTCTTCGCGGGCACGCCGTTCGAGCCGTAGTTGAACGCGAACGGCCGCCCGTCCGCGTCGAATGCGATCCCCTGCAACGGTCCGGCGTTGATCAGCCCGTACTTGGTATATTTATACGCCTGCCCGTGATCCCGGACCAGGAACTGCGGATTGCCGTTGTCGCGGATGCCGGTGTCGACGAAGGTCGTGGCGCGGTACCAGTCGCGCCCGCTCGCCAGGTCCTCGCCGAAATTGCCCGGCCCGACGCCCTGGTCCTTGCTGTACTCGCCGCTGACCACGACGTGCAGCCGGTCGCCCGCGAAGCTCTTGCCCAGCGCCGCCTGCACCAGCGCCTGCCCGCCGTCGCCATAGGTGGAGACGCCGGTCTGCGCATTGAACTTGGCGCCCTCGAACCGCGTGTCGGTGATGAAGTTGATGACGCCGCCGACCGCGTCGGAGCCGTACGACGCCGATGCGCCGCCGGTGACGATGTCGACGCGCTTGATGAGCAGTTGCGGGAACTGGCTGATGTCGGGCACGCCCGTCACGTTCGCGCCGACCACGCGCTGCCCGTCGAGCAGCGTCAGCGTACGCATCGTGCCGAGCCCGCGCAGCGAGAAGGAACTCAGCCCCTGCGATCCGCTCGACGTGCTGAACGTGCCCGTCGCCGCCCCCGTCGACCCTTGCAGCGACGGCAATTGCGCGACGGTGTTGAAGATGTTGGGCTGCGCATTGGCCTGGATCTGCGCCTCGCCGATCACGGTCGTCGGAGTCGGCGCGTTGAAGCCGCTGGCGGTGATGCGCGTGCCGGTGACGACGATGTCGGAGGCGGTGGCGGGTGCTTCCTCCTGCACCGCCGGGCTGTTGGGCGTGACCAGCGTCTCGGGGGTCGCGGGCGCGGCGGAACGGGTCGAGTCGGGCAGCTCGGTCGACTGCTGCGCCACCGCCGGCGTCGCCAGCAGGAGCGAGAGGACCGCGATGCTGGTAGCGTTACCGAGTTTGCGCGACCGATGTGCGTTGCCCATGATCCATCCCCTATGCAGCTGTGGCACGGGCTCACCCAGCCCGGGCCTTTATGTGATCGAGAGCATATCGACGCGCGCCCACCCCGCCATCTACGACCATGGTCGCGTAGCGCGCCGACAATGGTCGTAATGGCCACGGGCCTGTCCGCGGCGCGATAGCTTGGGCGAGCGGGGCAGGGAGGATGGCGGTGGAGCAGGCAGGGGGCACGGCACAGGCGCGGGTGGCGAACGCGGGCCCAAGCCCGGGCCCGAGCCCGAGCGTCATCGTCGTGATGGGCGTCAGCGGCACCGGCAAGTCGACACTCGGCGCGCTGCTCGCCACGGCGCTCCATGCGCCGTTCCTGGAGGGCGACACCTTTCACGCCCCCGCCAGCGTGGCGAAGATGGAGCGCGGATTGCCGCTGACCGACGACGATCGCTGGCCGTGGCTCGACCGGCTGGGCACGGCGCTGGGTGCGGCGGCGCGAGAGCATGGCGCGGCGGTGGCGGCCTGCTCGGCGCTGCGCCGCGCCTATCGCGAGCGGCTGGCGGCGGCGGCGGGCGTGCCGCTCCGCTTCGCCTTTCTCGACACCGAACGCGACGAGATCGCGCGGCGGATGCGCGCGCGCAGCGGCCATTACATGCCGCCCAGCCTCCTCGACAGCCAGCTCGCGACGCTCGAGCGCCCCGGCCCCGACGAGCCCGCGTTGCGGCTGGATGCCGGGCAAGCGCCCGAGCGATTGTACGAGGACGTCCGCATGTGGCTGGAGACGGTGGTCGCCTGACCCCTCCGTCACTCCCGCGCCCCCGTCATTCCCGCGCCCCCGTCATTCCCGCGCCCCCGTCATTCCCGCGAAGGCGGGAATCCAGACGCGCCGGTCCATCGATAGAAGCGCGAGGTCAGGGGTTCTGGATGCCCGCCTCCGCGGGAATGACGGGAAGAGGCTGCCTCACTACGGCAACAGCCGCTTGCGCCCCTGCGACAGATGCCAGCGCATCGCCAGCGCCGCGCCGTCGGCGTCGCGCGTCCGGATCGCATCGACGATCGCGTCATGCTCCTCCATCATCGCCCCGATCACCTGCGGCGGGCGCGAGCGCGAGATGTCCACCCCGGCGCGCAGGATGTGCATGACGCTGTCGTGCAGGTGGTCGAAGACCGGCAGGAACGCCGCATTGCCGGTCGCCGCGAAGATCGCGCGGTGCAGCCGCCAATCCTCGTCATGCGCGGGCGCATGCGAGAACAGCGCCGCGCGCAACGCCTCCAGCGCCGCCTCGATCGCGTCGAGCTGCGCGGTCGATCGTCGCACCGCCGCCAGCCGCGCCGCCTCCGCCTCCAGCACGAACCGCACCTCGTAGGTGCCGAGCGTTTCCGCCATCGCATCGGGGGGCAGGTGCGTCCCCAGCCGCTCGGACGGCCGCCGCTTGACATAGCTGCCCGCGCCGCGCCGCGCCTCGGTGATCCCGTCGGAGGCCAGCCGCGCCAGCGCCTCGCGGACGATCGTGCGCGACATGCCGAACGTCTCGGCCAGCCGCGCCTCGGACGGCAGCCGGTCGCCGTTGGCCAGCCCGTGGTCGTTGATGATGCGCACGATCGCGGCATAGGCGCGGTCGGCCAGACGTTCCTCGCTCACCGCCGTCTCCCCTCGCCGCCATCGTAGCGGACGGCGCGGCGGCTGGCGAGACGGAGACGAAGCTGTCCAACAGATCGCTCCAGGTATCTATCGCATATTGCTTGATCCGATGGCGAAAACTGGCGCATATGGATCTAAAGCTGTCCAACCGAATCCGCTGTAACGCGTGACGGTGTGGACCAGGTTGGGAGGAGAGAATGGAAGTCACCGTTCATGACAGCGCGCCCGTCCCCGGTCCTGGCGCCGTCCACCCCGCCGCCGCGCTGGCGCGACTGACCCCGACGCAGATCAAGGTCATGCACGGCGTCCACTCGGGCCTGCTCAACAAGCAGATCGCCTACGACCTCGGCATCGCCGAAGCGACCGTAAAGGCGCACATGACCGCCTTGATGCGCAAGCTCAACGTCCGCAACCGCACCCAGGTCGCCGTCGCCGCGCAAGCGCTCACCGAAGCCGCACAGGCTTAGGACCCCGCCGATCGGGCCGCATATGGCCCTCTCCCTCTGGGGGAGGGGTTGGGGCGGGGGCGTGAGGCTCTAACCCGCTCCGCCACCACCGCATGGCCGAAGCCGCGGAAAACTCGGCGCTCGCGATGACGAAGCAGCCGCCGACCGATTCACCCTTCGGCAACCCGTCCTACGACCATCGTCGCGCATGAAGCATGCCGCTGTTATCGTTACCGATTGCCGCATAAGCGACGGGAGACGGGCGATGCGGGCAGGATGGCGGATCGGGGCGGCACTGGCGCTGATACTGGCAACACCTGCACTGGCGGCCCCCGTGCCCGGTGCCTCGGTCTACCAGACCCGGCCCGACGATCCGCGGGCGATCGTCGTGAAGGGCGTCGGCGACGGCCGCGCCGACGACAGCGCCGCGCTGCAACAGGCGATCGACGCCGCGGCCGCCGGCGGGCACGGCGGCGTCGTCTTCGTCCCCTCGGGCACCTACCGCATCACGCGTACCATCTTCGTCCGCTCGGCCGTCCGCCTCTTCGGCATCGGCAAGACCCGCCCGCAGATCGTGCTCGGCGACAATACCGCCGGCTTCGGCAGCGGGGTGGCGGCGATGGTCGCCTTCACCGGCGAGGACCAGTACCGCGTCGGCAAGGCACCGGTCCCGCCGCGCACCAGCGTGCCGTTCGATCCGTCGATCTTCGACGCGACCTCCAGCACCTTCTATTCCACGCTCTCGAACATCGACTTCCGCATCGGCGCGGGCAACGCCGGCGCGGTGGCGGTGCGCTTCCGCGTCGCGCAGCACGGCTATCTGCGCCACGTCGATTTCCACATCGGCTCCGGCCTCGCAGGCGTCTACCAGGCCGGCAACGAGTTCGAGGACCTGCGCTTCTTCGGCGGCCGCTACGGCATCATGTCGGAGAAGACCTCGCCCGCCTGGCAATTCACGCTGATCGACAGCGAGTTCTCCGGCCAGCGCGACGCCGCGATCCGCGAGCATGAAGTCGACCTCACGCTCGTCAACGTCGCGATCCGCGACACGCCGGTCGGGATCGAAATCGACCGCGGCTATTCGGATTCGCTCTGGGGCAAGCAGGTGCGCTTCGAGAAGGTGTCGCAGGCGGCGGTGCTGATCTCGGAGGAGAACAGCGTCTTCACGCAGATCGGCTTCGACGATGCGATCGCGATCGACACCCCGACCTTCGCGCGCTTCCGCGATTCCGGCAAGACGATCGCGGGGCAGGGCGCGCGCTACCGCGTCGCCGATTTCGCGCACGGGCTGAAGCTCGCCGGGCTCGGCACGATCGGGGAGACCGCTACCGACGTCACCATGACCCCGCTGTCACGCGTGCCGAAGCGCCCGGCGAACGCGATCCGCGCGCTGCCGCCGGTACGCGAATGGGCGAACGCGCACGACCTGGGCGTGAAGGGAGACGACACCACCGACGACACCGCCGCGCTGCAACGCGCGATCGACACGCACCGCGTGGTCTATCTGCCGATCGGCCGCTACCGCGTCACCGACACGATCCGGCTGCGCCCCGACAGCGTGCTGATCGCGCTCCACCCCAGCCTGACGCACGTCTATCTCCCCGACGAGACCCCCGCCTTCACCGGCGTCGGCGGCGCCAAGGCGCTGATCGAGAGCGCGAAGGGCGGCAATGCGATCGTCCACGGCCTCGGGCTATGGACCGGCGCGATCAACCGTCGCGCCACCGCGCTGCTGTGGAAGGCGGGCGCAGCGTCGGAGGTCAACGACGTCAAGATCCAGGGCGGCGGCGGCACCGTCCTGACCAAGGGCAGCCCGATCAACCAGAACGATCCGCGCGCGCGCCCCGACGGGCAGTTCCCCAGCATCATGGTGACGGACGGGGGCGGCGGCACCTTCTCCGCGATCTGGTCGCCCAATACATTGGCGTCGTCGGGCTTCCACGTGTCGAACACCAGCACCCCCGGCCACGTCTACCAACTGTCCGCCGAGCATCATTATCGCGCCGAAATCGTGCTGGACGGCGTGAAGAACTGGGAGTTCCTGGCCCCCCAGACCGAACAGGAGGTCCGCGACGGCGTCAACGCGGTCTCGACCGAGTTCCACAATTCCAGCGACATCCTGTTCGCCAACTACCATGGCTATCGCGTGACGCGGACGATCAAGCCGATGGACGCGGCGGTCAAGCTGTTCAACTCCGGCGACATCCGCTTCCGCAACGTCCACGTGAACGCCGAAAGCGGCTTCGCCAGCTGCGATGCGAAAGGCTGCGGCACGTACCTGCGCGCCAGCAAATATCCGTTTGAAAACAGCATCAAGGACATGACCCGCCGCCAGGAAGTTCGCGAGCGCGAGTTCGCCCGGCTGGACATCCCCGCCGCTCCCGCCGCCGCGACCGTCCAGCCCGCGATCCCCGTCACCCCCGGCGTTACGAAGCTGGCGGACGGCTTCTATTCGATCGCGGGCGGCGCGGTGGATGCGCAGGGCAAGCTCTATTTCATCGACCGCTTCTTCCAGCGTATCCATGGCTTCACCCCGGCCGAGGGGCTGACCACCGTCAGCGACGCGCCGCTCGACCCGGTCAATCTCGCGGTCGACCGGTCCGGCCGCCTGCTGGTGCTGTCATCGGCGGGTCGCGACGGCAGCGTCTACAGCATCGATCCCGCCAGGCCCGCCGACATCCGCGCGATCGCGCCGGCCGCCACGCGCACCGGCAGCAAGGCGACCACTTTGCTGCCGGTCAACGTCTGGGCGAACGGCGAATTCGCGGATCGTATCGACCCGGCCACCTACGACTATCCGCCGATCAGCGCCTTCTTCAAGGACGCACTCGGCGCGGCCAAGCCGCAGGAATATCGCTCACCCGACGGCTCGCTGGCGCTTCCCGCCTTCCGCGTATGGAACCAGGGGCCCGACGATCACCTCGGCTGGCGCTGGTCCGATACGCTCGACGCGTACGGCTTCGTCGGCGCGGTGCCGGGAAGCCGCGTGACGCTGACCAACGCATCGGAGAACCTGACCTACGACGGGCTGGTCGGCGCGGGCGGGCAGGTCACCGACCTGAAGGTCGTCGCTCCGCGCGGCGGCGAGAGCGTCGCGCGCGACGATGCCGGCAACCTCTACGTCGCCAACGGACAGGTGTTCGTCTATGCGCCGGGCGGCACGCTCACCCGCCGCATCGACGTGCCCGAACGCCCGTTGCAATTGCTGATCGGCGGCGCCGACAAGCGCACGCTCTACATCCTCGCGCACCACGCGCTGTATGCGGTGGGGCTGTAGCGACCGATCCTTCCTACCGGTCGCCCTGAGCCTATCGAAGGGCGTGCCAGGCACCCGACGCTTCGACACCTTCAAGATGAAAGGTCGCCTTCAACTCGGATGCGCCTCGACCTCTTCCTCGGCCTTCGCGTCGCGGCGCGTCTCGGCGAAGCGCTCGCCGGCATCGATCGCCAGGCTCGCGACGCGCTCGGCCACCCAGCCGATCACCGCGCCGGCCACCACGTCGCTCGTATAATGCGCGCCGCGCGCGACCTGCGCCGCGCCCGCCGTGCCCGCGGCCAGCTTCGCCGCCGTCGCGATGCCCGGCGCTTCGTGCCCGATCGACTGCGCCACCGCCACCGCGCCGGCGGTATGCCCGGACGGGAAGGCGTTCAGCGCCGTATCGCCCGTGCCATGCCCCTTGCCCAGCTTCGGCGCCTTGCCCGTGGCATTGGGCCGCGCCCGGTCGACCCCGGCCTTCAGCACCGTCTTCAGCCCCGTCGCCAGCAGGTGGCTCGCCACCATCCGCGCGCCGCTGCGCGCCAGCGCCGGTCGCCGCAGCACCGCGCCGATCGCCAGCGTGCCGAGCCCCAGCGCCAGCAGCGGCGGCTCGTCGGTCGCCTTGGCGATCGGCGCCAGCGCGCGCATCGCGCCGGTGGCGGCCAGGGCGCGCAGCGGTTCGGTCGCATCGTGTTCCCGGGCCGCCGCCTCGCGCAACGCCTTCTTCTTTTTCTTCCCCATCGCCGGCTCCGCTGATTGTCCGCGTGCCAACGTGCCGCGCGCGCTTTCGGTCCCGCTCACGATGCCGCGGTATAGGCGGCGAACGGTTCGGACAGCACCATCCGCCCGCCCTGCCACACCTGCACGCCCCCGCCGCCCTTGCTCGCATCGACCGAGGCGAACACGCGGTAGACATAGCCGCCGTTCGCGAACTGATAGACGCGCCGCCCGCCGCGCTCCTCGACCAATCGCCCGCCGGTGATGGTCAGCGACGCGCGTGTGTCCCGCCCGCCGCCGGGCGTGTCGATCGCGGGCAGATCGGTGTCGTGGTCGTAGCTGCGATAGACGAAGCCGTCGCGCTCGCTGCGCACCACCTGCACCGATCGCTTCGCGGTCGCGCCCAGCACGCGCGTCTGCGCGACGAAGCGGCACCCGGTCGTGTCGCGGCCATATGTCACCGAGGTCACGGTCGGCGTCGTCGCCCCCGCATCGATCATCCCCGGATTGATCGCGTGGACGTTGCCGACCTCGCGCCCGGCTTCGGTGCTCAGCGGATAATAGATCTGCCCGGCGCCCGGATCGCCCGCCCCGACGCGCACCCGCGTCTGGTAGCGGACCAGCCCCGGCTTCGACAGGCTCGTCAGCGTCGCCATGCGGTTGCGGTCGGGCGGGGAGAGCACCAGCACGCGGTCGCGATCGGTCGAGTCGCAGACGAAGACCGCCGGCGTCCACCCGCCCTCGCCGTGCAGCATCGAGATCGATGCCGGGCTCGACAATTGCGCCCATGCCGGGCCTGTCGCCAGCCCTACCGCCGCTGCCACCGTCGCCGCCCCGATCCAACCGCTACGCATCGCTTCCTCCGTTTCGTTTCGCGCGCCCGTGCGGTAGGCGCTGCCGCATGAACGATCCCACAACGATCCGCCGCCTCTACGGCCGGCGTCAGGGCCATGCATTGCGCGCGGGGCAGGCGGCGCTGGTCGAGGACTTGCTGCCGCGCATCGCGGTGCCGGAAGACGGCGCGCTCGACGCCGCGCGGCTGTTCGGCGACGACCGTCCGCTCCATGTCGAGATCGGCTTCGGCGCCGGGGAGCATCTCGCCGGGCAGGCCGCCGCGGCGCCCGCTACCGGCTTCATCGGATGCGAGCCGTTCCTGAACGGCGTGGTCGGCGCGCTCGGCCATGTCCGCGACGGCGCGCTCGACAATGTCCGCATCCACATGGGCGACGCGCTGGAAGTGGTGGAGCGGCTGCCCGACGCCTCGCTCGACCGCGTCTACCTGCTCCACCCGGATCCCTGGCCCAAGGCGCGCCACGCCAAGCGCCGGATGATGAACCACGGCCCGCTCGACCTGATCGCGCGCAAGCTGAAGCCGGGGGCGGAGTTCCGCCTCGGCACCGACGACCCGACCTATTGCCGCTGGTCGATGATGGTGATGAACCAGCGCCGCGATTTTGTCTGGCAGGCGCAGGTACCGCACGACTTCCTCGAACGCCCCGCCGACTGGCCCGAGACCCGCTACGAACGCAAGGCGCGACGGCAGGGGCACGAGGTCTGGTATTTCAGGTATATTCGTGTCTGACGCGTCGGCGCTTGGGGCGCTGCCCCCGGCGTAGCGGAAGCCGGTTTTCCCTTATTCCCTCACCCCCGGCTGGCGTGATTGCCGGGAGGGCGGACAGCGGCGAGGGGCAACATGCGAGGTGCCGGCACGGGCGATCGTGGATCGGCTCTGCGGCGTGCGTCGCGCGCGGGATGCGGGGGCGACGTCGGTCAGCGCGCCGGCGCCTCGCGGCATGCCCATGCAGGCCATCGGCGTGGCGACGGTCGTCAGCCAGCTCCGCCTGCGGTCAGCAGTTCGGCGCAGCCCGTCTGAACGAGTCGAGCAGGCTGGTGGCTCTGACCGGCTTCGACAATATCTCTACATTGTCGAGGCCGCGGCAGGCTTCCGGCCAGGCCGTGATGAAGGTGACCGGTACGCTCGCGAACATCGTGCGGATGACCTCAACAGCGCCGGGTCCGGTGCCCTCCAGCAAGCGGACGTCGGAGGCGATGAAGTCGGGACGCCGGGCTTGCGCCGCAGCAATCGCATCGGCCTCGGTCGCGGCGATCGTGACGGTATCCGCGCCACCGTCGCGCAGGACGTCCTCGATCTGCATCGCGATGAACGGCTCGTCTTCTATCACCAGCGCGTGGCACATGGTCTGGTCTTCCTCGACCGTGCAACGTGCACGGTGCACGGTGCATGGTGCACGGAAGCTATCCATGTAATTTGGAAAAGTGGTTGATCTACATCGTCTTACCGGCACGTTCTGCAATTGGCATGCGCCAGATTATGGGGCGGGCTCGTTGGCCCACGTAGCACCCGACAGGCTTGCCCCGTGCGAGCCAGGGAGGATGCGATGGCAAGCCAGGACGAATTGCTCGAACGACAACGAGTGCTGGCGCGCTTCGGCCAACTCGTTCTCGACTGCGACGACCTCGACATCCTTCTGAACGAGGCGTGCCGGCTGATCGCCGAAGCGCTGGATACCGATCTGGCGAAGATCCTCGAGATCGAGCGCGACGATGGGACAGCCCTGGTGCGGGCGGGCGTGGGATGGAACGATGATGTCATCGGCCGGGCCCGCATCCGGTTGGACGAGCGATCGTCCGAGGCCTTCGCCATAGAAAGCGGTGAGCCGCTGATCACCCGGGACATCGTCCACGAGGAGCGATTCGACTTTCCCGGTTTCATGCGGGATCATGGCGTGGTCGCGCTGGTGAACGTGCCGATCATGCTGCCCGGCAAGCGGCCCTTCGGTGTCTTGCAGGTCGACGCTCGCGAGCCGCGCGCATTCGATCAGGACGACATCGATTTTCTGCGGACCTACGCGATGACGCTCGGCCCGGTCATCGATCGGCTGGGAAAGCTTCGCCAGCTTGAGCATGCCGGGACGCTCCATCGGCTGATCGTCGAGAATGCCCGGGACTATGCCATCTTCCTGACCGACCTGGACGACCGCATCACCGACTGGTTACCGGGGGCGGAGGCGGTTTTCGGCTGGAGCCAGCACGAAGCTGTCGGGCAGCTGGCAGAGATCATCTTCACGCCGGAAGATCGGGAAGCCGGGATTCCGCAACTTGAGTGCGAAGGCGCGCTGCGCGACGGACGCTCTCCCAACGTGCGATGGCATATCCGCAAGGACGGATCGCGCGTGTTCATCGACGGCCAGACGACCGCCCTGAAAGACGCCAGGGGCCGCGCCACCGGCTTCATGAAGATCGGTCAGGACGTGACCGATCGCCGCTGTTCCGAGAATGCGGCAAGGGTCAGCGCCGAGCGTCTGGAACTGGCGCTCAGGACCGCTCGGCTCGGCACATGGGACTGGGACATACCCAGCAACACGGTCGACTGGTCCGAAGAGCACTACCGGCTGGAGGGGTATGAACCCGGGGAGATCCAGCCGAGCTACGAGGCCTGGGCGGCCCGGGTGCATCCGGAAGACCGCGCGGCCACCGAACAGGAGCTGATCGCCGCGCGCGAAGAGAAGCGGACCTACACCGCGGAATTCCGCGTCGTCCATCCGGATGGCAAGACGCTGTGGTGCTCGGCGCTGGGATGCTTCTTCTACGACGACAACGACCAGCCGTACCGCATGATCGGCGTCATGCAGGACATCACGCTGCGACGGGAATGGGAAAACCGGCAGCAGATCCTGGTGCGCGAACTTCAGCATCGGACGCGCAATCTGATCGGCGTGGTGCGATCGGTCGCCGAGAAGACGGCCCGCAACAGTGCGACACTGGAAGACTTTCGGCCGCGGTTCCGGGATCGGCTGGAGGCGCTCGCGCGCGTGCAGGGGCTGCTGTCGCGGACGGATGACGTGGCGCGCGTGACCTTCGGCGAACTGATCCGGTCGGAACTGGCGGCGATGGACGGCGATCTGGAGCGGGTCCGGCTGGACGGGCCCCCGGGCGTGATCCTGCGCTCGTCCACGGTTCAGACGCTGGCGATGGCGCTCCACGAACTCGCAACCAACGCGATGAAATATGGTGCGCTTGCGCAACCTGCCGGAACGCTGACCATCACTTGGAGGACGACCGCGTCCGACGGTGGCGGGCGACCCGTCCTGCATATCGACTGGCGGGAGGCCGGCGTCGTCATGCCGGCGGCCGACGCGCCCGCGCGCGGCAGCGGGCAGGGGCGCGACCTGATAGAAAAAGCGCTGCCTTATCAACTAAATGCCAAAACAACTTACACGTTAAAGTCCGATGGGGTCCATTGCACTATCACGCTTCCTATCTCGAACCGGACGGAAGCGGACGATGACGGGTGAGCGAACGTTGCGCGGCTGCCGCATCCTGGTCGTGGAGGACGAATACCTCATCGCCGAGCAGTTGCAGTTGGAACTGGAGGACGAAGGTGCGATCGTGCTGGGACCGCTGGCGTCCGTCGACGAGGCGCTGGCGGCAATCGGCTCGGGTGAGCCGATCGACGGCGCGGTGCTGGACGTGAACCTCCAAGGCGAACCGATCTTCCCGGCGGCCGAACTGCTCCTGCGCCGGGATGTGCCGGTCATCTTCACCACCGGCTATGACGCGGGCGCGATCCCGGCCGCGTTCCAGCATGTCGCGCGCTGCGAAAAGCCCTCGAACGTGCGGAGCATCGTCGCCGCCATCGGCCGGGCGGTTCACGCGTAAGCGCGCCGCTGCTGCGAACGACGAGAAGCCGGGGACGCACGGTTGCGCGGTTTGGCAGCTGCTCGTCGACCTCGAAATTCGATGACAGTGAGGCGGAAAAACCGTCGCTAGGGCCGTTTCGACGCCAATCGGTACGTGCTAGCGCGGCCGCTGGGTGCAGCATGCCGCGGCATTCGAGCGGAGCGCTGATGACGTCGACTTCCGAAAGCACTTTCATCGACCGCGCCGTCGGGCGATCGTTCGATCGCCCGCTCCCGGCCGTTGCCCAATATGCGGCTGCAGTGCTGGTGATCGTGCTCATGGCCCTGGCGCGGGTGCTGTTTTTGCCCGCCTCACTGCCGTGGCTGCTCTTCATCCCCGCCACGATCGCCATCACCCTGACGCTGTCACGCGGGCCCGGCTACGTCGCAGCGTGCCTGTCTGCGGCGTTGGGAATGGCCTCCATTCTCGGGCCGTCGCACCTGGGAGATCTGTCGCAGTCGCAATGGACGGCGGGCGGACTGTTTCTGATCGTCGATCTGGGGCTCGTCGCGTTGGCAGGGGCGCTCCGGACATCGCTGGCGAAGGCGCGCACGCTGAACGCGTCGCTGGCCGAAAGCGAGCGGCAGGCGCTGGAGCGCGAGGCGTTCGTGTCGAGCGTGCTGGCCAGCTCCACCGACTGTATCAAGGTTCTCGATCTCGACGGTCGCCTCGCCTTCATGAGCGAAGGCGGGCAGCGGGTGATGGAGGTGAGCGACTTCAACACGGTCGCCGGTTGTCCCTGGCCGGACTTCTGGCAGGGCGCTGCCAATGCGGAAGCAGTGGCGGCGATCGGAGCGGCGCGCCAGGGACGGGCGGCGAGCTTCATCGGCAAGGCCGACACGTTCGCGGGTAAATCGCGCTGGTGGCACGTGGCGGTCAGCCCGATCAACGGCCCGGATGGGCAGCCGGCGCGCATCCTGTCCGTGTCGCGCGACATCACCGATCTGCGTGCCAGCGAGCAGGAACGTGATCGCTTCGTCCGCCTGGCGGAGAACAGCACCGATTTCGTCGGCATGGCGGATACCGACGGGCGCGTCGTCTACCTCAACGATGCGGCTCGACGCCTTGTCGGCCTGGACGATGCCGATGGCCGCAGCCTCACCGTAGCGGACTTCTTCCCGCCTGATCAGAACGAGATCGTGCAGAAGGACGTGCTGCCCGCCGTGGCGGCCGGGGGAACTTGGTCTGGCGAGTTGAGCTTCCGCCACTTCGGAACCGGCAAGCTGATCCCCGTCCTGTATTCTGTCTTCCCGATCACCGACGAAGATGGCGCGCTGGTCGGGTACGGCACGGTCACGCGTGATTACCGCGACAGGAAGGCCGCCGAGGATCAGCTGCACCTGCTCAATGGCGAGCTGTCGCACCGTCTGAAGAACACGCTGAGTATCGTGCAGGCCATCGCGATCCAGACGCTGGGCACCGCCGATCCCGCCATGTTGTCGGCATTCAGCAAGCGGCTCAACGCGTTGTCGGCAGCGCACGACGTCCTCGTGAAGGAGAGTTGGTCGGCGGCATCGCTCGGTGACGTGGCGCGTGCCGCGCTGTGCAGCTTCGATGAGTCCCATCGCTTCCGTATCGAGGGGCCGGACCTGACGATCGGTCCACGCGCCACCCTTGCGCTGTCGCTGTTGCTCCACGAACTGGCGACCAACGCGACGAAGTACGGCGCGCTGAGCGTGCCGGACGGCGACGTTGCGATTGCCTGGTCGGTCGCGGGCACCGGCGCCGACGCGACGTTGTCGCTGCGCTGGGTCGAGCGTGGCGGGCCGCCGGCCATCGAACCGACCCGTCGCGGCTTTGGGTCTCGCATCATTCGCATGGGATTGACGGGATCGGGCGGCGTAAACCTGCGTTACGAGGAACAAGGGTTCACAGCGGAAATGTCGGCCCCCTCGAGCAAATGCAGCAGGCGTAGCGTACCGCGTTATGGGACAGTCAACTCCGATAAAGCGTCACCCCGTGTTGGTGATCGAGGATGAACCCATCCTCCGCATCGATGCCCTCGACATGGTCGATCAGGCCGGTTTCGAAGCGGTCGAGGCGATGAGCGTCGATGACGCGATCCACATCCTCGAAACCCGCCCGGACATCCGCATCGTCTACATGGACCTCGATATGCCGCGGGGGA
Organism: Sphingomonas sp. BE138; assembly: GCF_031456125.1. Taxonomy (NCBI): domain Bacteria; kingdom Pseudomonadati; phylum Pseudomonadota; class Alphaproteobacteria; order Sphingomonadales; family Sphingomonadaceae; genus Sphingomonas; species Sphingomonas sp. BE138. Next base: position 210,528 of record NZ_JAVDUC010000004.1, on the reverse strand, counting down.
TCAAGGGTATCGAGCTCGCGGCGCGCATCCGCGATCGCTGGCCGCCGATCGAGATCGTGCTGACCGCGGCGTATTTCACGGAGCAGGATCTGACGCTCCCGGCCCGCGCCGAATTCTACCCCAAGCCGGTCCAGCGCGACGACGTCATCGCGGCGATGCGGCGGTTGGCAGAGCATGTGGAGGAGCAGTCCGAGCAGTGATGGCGCTCGATGATGCGCCCGCCACACGTCAGAGACGCCGCAGGAAAGCTGTCCCTCGCGCCAAGCTGCGGGAAAAATCCGGTATTTTCGTTACACCCGCATCTGATTCCGCCCCTGCAACGTTAACGCGACGTTAACTTATTGCTGCAAGATCAGGTTAACGGTCGGCATCGCCGGCGAAACAGGGGAAGTGACATGAAGAAGCACCTTTTGGCCGGGCTGGCACTCGCCGGCGCCCTTCTTTCCGCACCCGCCTCCGCCGCCGTGTCGGTCGGCGATTCCGTGACCTGCGGAGCGCTCAACTTCACGTGCTCGGTCTCGCGCGCAACCGTCGGCAGCGGCACCGAGTTCGCGCTCGAACTCGACCAGTATGGCGTTGCCCTGCTGGCGGATTTCTCCGCCGGGCTCCTGACGATCCGGAACGCGGGCAATCCGGTGCTGGCCGGCGGGTTCGGCTTGCCGGATGATTTCGCGCTCTACTTCAGCAACGAGACGTCGACGCTCGACTTCGCCGATCTCGGCGATGTGGACGGCGTCTTCGGGCTGGATGCCGGCAACCTGTCGCTGGACCGCGGCGCGCTGACCATCGACCTCTCCAACGTCGATTTCCTCGACAGCAGCTCGTTCCAGGTGAACCTCAACGCACCCGTGACTCCGCCCACCGGCGCGGTGCCCGAACCCGCGACCTGGGCGATGATGATCCTCGGCTTCGGGGTGGTCGGCGCGGCGCTGCGTCGCCGCAAGACCGCCGCGGTCAGCCGCGCCCTCGCCTGAACGACCGGGCCCTGAACGACCGGGGCGGCGCCGGCCGATCGTGGCGTGCCGCCTTGTCGCCACCTGTCCGCCGCCTGTCCTCCTTGTAACGGGACAAGCGGCGGCGACGCCCTATCTTCGCTCCACTCACCAAGGAGAGAAGATATGCGTTCCGTGATCATCGCCGCGATCGCCGCCACGGTGCTCGCTGCATCCCCCGCCTCCGCCAAGGGCTGTCTGCGCGGCGCGGTCGCCGGTGGCGTCGCCGGGCATATGGTCGGCAAGGGCCATGGCCTGATGGGCGCCGCCGCCGGGTGCGCCGTCGCGCACCATCATTATGCGAAAAAGGCCGCCGCCGCCCGGCACTGACGCCGCGGGCGGTTCGCGCCGGGCTTGTCGAAGCCCGTGGCGTCGCGCCCATACCGCCACCGGCGCGGCGCGAGCTAGACTAAAAGGCGAGTGCGGGCCGGGCGGTTACCCCCGCCCGGCCACCGCCGCCAGCACCAGCGTCAGCGCACCCAGCCCGCCCGACAGCACCAGGCGGAGGGTGCGCCACGCCGCCACGCTGCGCAGCAATGGCCCGACCGCGCGATCGCCGAGCGGGCTGGCCAGCAACGTCACCGCCAGCAGCGTCAGCACCGCTCCGGGCGGCGCGACTCCCGACAGCGCCATCAGCAACGCCGCCCATGCGACCAGGCTCGGCGCCACCGCCAGCAGGTACGGCCACCACCGTGCCTCGCTGCGCGACAGGGCCTGCATCCACCACATCCCGCCGAGGAACGACAGGATCAGCGCGGCATACCCGCCGCCCGCCACCGCCGCCGCCACGCGCGAGTCGGCGCGTACCATCGCCAGCGCGACGCAAAACGCCTGCGGCAACAGCCCCGCCAGGCCGAGCGCGACGGGCGGCGCATGGACGCGCAGCGGTGCGGTCACCCTCGTCACGCCACCTGCGGCGCGGCAGGGGCGGGGCCGACCGGCGCCTCTTCGCCGCGCGAATAGGTGCCGACCAGCATCCCCGCCGCCAGCACGCGCCCGCGGATCGCGTCGAGCAGGTCGCTGCGCCCCGGATTGACGTCGACCGGCACCGCCTCACGCAGCGCGAACAGCTGGAAGACATAGTCGTGGCTGCCGTGCCCGGTCGGCGGATCGGGTGGCAGCCAGCCCTCTTGGGCATAGCTGTTGCGCCCGACATCCGACCCGTCGTCGCCGCCGTGCCCATCCGGCGCGATCGCGCCCTCGGGCAGCGACCCGTCCTCGGGCGGCAGGTTCCACACCACAGCATGGACCAACGGCTGGGGGGCGGGGGCGTCGGGGTCCTCGACCAGCAGCGCCAGCGCCGCGGTGCCCGCCGGCACCCCGCGCCATGCCAGCGGCGGCGACACGCCCTCGCCGTCGGCGGTGAACCGCTCGGGCAGCCGCGCGCCATCGGCGAACGCGAGGCTGGACAGGTCCAGCCGCGCGTCGCCGGTGACCACGCCGTCCTGCACGATCGCCAGCTTGGCATGGCCGGCGCGGACATTGTGCATCAGGCTGCCGAGCCAGTGCGGTACGTGTTCGAGCATCGCCGCTCCTCCTCAGGCCAGCGTGCGGACGTTGGGTTCGCGGTCCCAATAGCGCTGCTTGGCGGCGTCGACGAACGCCTCCAGGTCGGTGACGCCCGCATCGGGCTCCACCCCGGCCTTGTCGAGCAGCGGCTTGGCCGCCTCGTTATGCCCGATCGCCTTCAGGTGGCCGAACGCATCCATCACCCACTGCACCGCCGCGCCTTCCTTCTTCAGCGTCGCGCACGCCGTCTCCGACAGGATCACCGCGCAGGCGTCGACGGTGACCGATGGCTGGCCGAACAGCTGCGCATCCGCCGCCACCGTCGTCCCGTCCGACAACCGCACCGCCCCGACCTTCGGCGCGATCGTCAGCGGGTGGCCGCCCGCCGCCTTCACCGCCGCGATCGTCGTCTCGAACTCCTCGCGATCGGTGCCGTCCGCGAACAGGATGCCGACCGTGCGCCCCTCCAGCGTGTGCTTCTCGCGCGGCCCGCGCACGATCCGCAGCGCCGGGGAGGGTGGCATGTCGAGCACCGGCGCGCTGGTCGGGGATGCCGCGGGCAGGTCGATCGCCAGCCCGTCGGCGACACGCTGCGCCAGTTCCTCGTCGACGTTGCGCAGGTTGGCGAGCTGCGCGACGCGGATGTGCGGGATCGACACCTTGCTCAGCTCGAAGACGAAGGCGGAGGCGATATGCGCCTGCTCGGCCGGATCCATCGAGCGCCAGAACAGCCGCGCCTGCGAATAATGGTCGGCGAAGCTCTCCGCACGGATACGCAGCTTCGGCCCGCTCTCCTCCGCCGGGAACGTCTTGAACCCGTTCGGATCCTCGCGCGGGCCGCCCGGCTCGCCGGCCAGGTGCAGGCTGTTCGGCTCGTAGTTCGCGCGTCCCTTGGGCACCTGCATCTGCATATGCCCGTCGCGCTGCATGTTCAGGAACGGGCAGCCCGCCGCATCGGCGCGCCCCTTGGCCTGGTTGATGGGCAGCTGATGCCAGTTGGTCGATCCCAGCCGCTTGATCTGCGTGTCCTGATAGCTGAACAGCCGCCCTTGCAGCAGCGGGTCGTTCGAATGGTCGATCCCGGGCACCATATGGCTGGGGCAGAAGGCGACCTGCTCGGTCTCGGCGAAGAAATTGTCGGGATAGCGGTCGAGCACCAGCTTGCCGACGATCCGCACCGGCAGGACCTCCTCGGGGATGATCTTGGTTGCGTCCAGCACGTCGTAGGGCTGGCTGTTGGCGAATTCCTCGTCGAACAGCTGCACGCCCAGATCCCATTCCGGATAGTCGCCGCGCCCGATCCGCTCGAACAAGTCGCGGCGCTGGAAGTCGGGGTCGGCGCCCGCGATCTTCACCGTCTCGTCCCAGATCGTCGAGGCGAGCCCGGCGCGCGGCTTCCAGTGGAACTTGACGAAGGTGCTCTTCCCCTCGGCGTTGACGAAGCGGAAGGTGTGGATGCCGAACCCCTCCATCGTCGCGAAGCTGCGCGGCAGCGTGCGGTCCGACATCGCCCACATGATCATGTGCGTCGCCTCGGGCATCAGGCTGATGAAGTCCCAGAAGGTGTCGTGCGCGGTCGCGGCCTGCGGGTATCCGCGATCCGCCTCCATCTTGGCGGCATGGATCAGGTCGGGGAACTTCATTGCGTCCTGGATGAAGAAGACGGGGATGTTGTTGCCGACGAGGTCCCAATTGCCCTCGCGCGTGTAGAATTTCACCGCGAAGCCGCGCACGTCGCGCGGCGTGTCGACCGACCCGGCGCCGCCCGCCACCGTCGAGAAGCGCACGAAGACGTCGGTACGCTGCCCCTTCTTCTGGAACAGGTCGGCGCGGGTGATGTCGGCCAGGCTGTCGGTGCATTCGAAATAACCGTGCGCGGCCGATCCGCGCGCATGGACGATCCGCTCCGGGATGCGCTCATGGTCGAAGTGGTTCATCTTCTCGCGATAGACTTCGTCCTCCAGCAGCACGGGGCCGCGCGGGCCCACCTTCAGCTGGTTCTGGTTGTCCGACACCGGCATCCCGTGATTGGTGGTCAGCACCGGGTGATCGGCATCGGTCGTCTGATGCGTCTCGCCGCCGTTGCCGGCCGGTCGGGTCAGGGTATCGGTCATGAAGAATCCTCGTTCGACACGCGCCGTGCGTCGGCGCCGACTTGCGGTGGATCAAAGACCGGGGTTGCGCCGCGGTTCCGCCGGCGCGCGGATTCATCGTACCGTCACGCACGGGAAAGCCGCCGTTTACTCCGGCAAGCTAGGCCGGGCGGCATGAAACCTGCGCTTCGCCTCGTCCCGCCGCCCCCCGCCGCGCCCGCCGGCGACGTGGTCGACGCCGATTGGGCGACCGATGCCAGCACGCTGCCGCGCGACGCGCCGCTGCTCGCCGCGGTCACCTTGCTGCGTGCGGCGCCCGACGTGCGGATGATCGCGATCGTCGACGATCACGACCGCCCGTGCGGTGCGCTGCTGGAGCGCGACATGCGCGCGTTGCTGTTCAATCCGTTCGGCCATGCGCTGCTCAGCAACCGCGGGCTGTCGATGGGCGTGGCGGGCAAAATGCTGCCATGCGCGACGATCGAGATCGGCAGCCCGGTGGTCGCGGCGCTGGCGGCGTGGCGCGCGGTCGATGCCGCGGAGGGGCTGGTGCTGACGCGCGGCGGGCGCTTCGCGGGCATCGTCGCGCAGCCGGTGCTGTTGCGGATCGCGGCGGAACACGCCGGGCGCGCGCACGCCGCCGAGCGCCGTCGCGCGGGCCGGATCGAGGCGGCCGCGCACCGCTTCCGCACCGATGGCGAGGCGATGGCCCGTGCGCTGGGCGACGTGTCGGGACGGGTCGACACCGCATCGCGCCGGATCGCCGACCGCGCCGCGACGATCGACGCGCGCACCGGGGAGGTCGCCGCCGCGATCGGCGGGACCACGATCAACCTGCAACGGATCGGCGCGCGCGCGCAGGATTTCGCGGGCGCGCTCGGCGGCGTCGAACAGCGGATGGACGCCGCCGAGCGCGTGACGCGGGACGCGGTGGCGCGCACCCGCTCGGAACGCGGGCAGATCGCGGCGCTCGGCGAGGCGGCGGATGCGATCGCCAGCGTCAGCGCGCTGATCGACACCATCGCGCAGCAGACCGCGATGCTCGCGCTGAACGCCACGATCGAATGCGCGCGCGCGGGCGAGGCGGGGCGCGGCTTCACCGCGGTGGCCGGCGAGGTGAAGGCGCTCGCGGCACAGACCCGCACCGCCGCGGGCGGGATCGCCGATCATGTCGCGCATATCCGCACCGCGACCGGTGCGGTCGCCGACGGGCATGCCGGGATCGCGCAGGCGGTCGACGCGATCGATGAACTGTCGGCCAGCGTGATGGCGGCGGTGCGCGAACAGCGGGCGGCCGCGCGCGCGATCGGCACCGACGTCGGCGCGGTCGGCGCCGCGGCGGTGCAGATCGAGGCGAGCATGGGCGACGTGCTGGCGCGCGCACACGAAGCGGGTGCCGACGCAGGGGTGATGCGCGCGCTGGCGGGGCAATTGGGCGAGATCGCGGCGTCGGTCGACGAACGCGTCGCCGCCTTCCTCGCCGAACTCGACGCGCCGGGCGGCTGAGGTCAGCCCTCCGCGAGCAGCGCGCGGACCTTCGCCGCCAGCCCTTCCATCGTGAACGGCTTGGTCAGCAGCGCGACGTGCGGGTCGAGCTGCCCGTTGCCGATCACCGCATTCTCGGCATAGCCGGTGATGAACAGCACGCGCAGCTCCGGGAAGTGCGCCAGCGCCGCATCCGCCACCTGCCGCCCGTTCATCTGCCCGGGCAGCCCGACGTCCGTGACCAGCAGGTCGGGGCGGATCCCGCTTTCCAGGATGCGCACCGCCGCCGCGCCGTCGCCGGCCTCCAGCACGGTATAGCCCAGCCCGTCGAGCACCTCGATCACCAGCATCCGCACGGTCGGCTCGTCGTCGACGACCACCACGGTCGGCATTCCCTTGACCGGCAACGCCTGGTCGAGCGGCAGCGTGGCGTCCTCGTCGGTGGCGACCGTGCCGTGGTGGCGCGGCAGGTAGATGCACACCGTCGTGCCCTGGCCCGGCTCGCTGTAGATCCGCACCTGCCCGCCCGATTGCCGTGCAAAGCCGTAGATCATCGACAGGCCCAGGCCCGTGCCCTCGCCCATCGGCTTGGTCGTATAGAACGGGTCGAACGCGCGCGCCTGCACCTCCGGCGTCATGCCGGTGCCGGTGTCGGTGACGCACAGCGAAAGGTACTGGCCGGGCGGCAGGTCGCGCGGGCGGGCGGCGCGCTCGTCCAGCCATTTGTTCGCGGTCTCGATCGTCACCCGCCCGCCGTCCGGCATCGCGTCGCGCGCGTTGATGCACAGGTTCAGCAGCGCGTTCTCCAGCTGGTTGGGATCGACCAGGGTGTTCCACAGCCCCGCCGCACCGACGACCTCCAGCGTGATCGCCGGCCCCAGCGTGCGGTGGATCAGCTCCTCCATCCCCGCGACCAGCTTGTTGACGTCGGTCGGGCGCGGGTCCAGCGTCTGGCGGCGCGAAAAGGCGAGCAGCCGGTGGGTCAGCGCCGCCGCGCGCCGTGCCGCGCCCTGTGCCGCGGCGACATAGCGGTCCAGCTCGCCGATCCGCCCCTGCGCGACGCGGACCTGCATCATTTCCAGCGCGCCCGAGATGCCGGTCAGCAGGTTGTTGAAATCGTGCGCCAGCCCGCCGGTCAGCTGCCCGACCGCCTCCATCTTGTGCGCCTGCCGCAATTGTTCCTCGACGGCCATCAGCGCGGCGGTGCGCGACTCGACCTCCTGCTCCAGCCGCGCGTTCAGCGCCGCCAGCTCGGTCTCGGCGCGGCGCCGCTCCACCGCGTCGCGCGTCCGTTCCGCCACCTCGCGCACGAACGCCAGTTCCTCGGGCAGCCAGTCGCGCGGCTCGGCATGGTTGAGGTAGAGCAAGGCGACGAACCCGCCCTGTTCGTGGACCGGCATGTTGATGAACGACATCGCCGCCAGCGCGCGCAGCCCCTCGGCGGTGTCGCGCGTCCGGTCGTCCTCGCGCACGTCGGCGATCGCGACCGTGACGCCGTTCTTCAGATCCTCGATATAGCTGCCGTAATCGCGGAAGTGCAGGATGCCGGGCAGCGCATCGATCCCCTCCGCGCAAAAGGCGCGCTCGGTCACGATCGTCTCCGCCACCGGATCCACCGTGCCGTATCCCGCGCGGCTGACCTCCAGCGTGCTGCCCAGCACCCTGGCCGCCGCCAGCGCCAGGTCGCCGGCATCGCCGGGGTCGCGCAGCCGGTCGCCCAGCTCGACCAGCGCCGACAGCCGCAGCTCGGCGCGCTTGCGTGCGTCGATGTCGAAGCTGATGCCGGGCAGGTGCGTCGCGCGCCCGCTTTCGTCATGGTCGACGCGCCCCTGCGCCGCCAGCCAGCGCCAGCGTCCGCCCAGGCCGGTGACGCGATATTCCTCGTCGAACGGCGCGCCGGTGGCGATGCTGTGCGCGATCGCCGCCCGCACGCGCGGCAGGTCGGCCGGCGCGATCCCGGCGAAGAACTCCGCGATCGGCGCCCCCGCGCGCGCCTTGTCCGCGTCGACGCCATACAGTCGCGCGAAGTCCGCGTCGCAGGTGACGCGGTCCGTCGCCAGGTCCCAGTCCCAACGGCCGACCGGGGGCGCATCGATCAGCGGACGGGGTGGAGAAGGACGGGGTGGAGAAGGGGGTGTCGGCGACATGGCGTGGTGCGAACGCGATACGCCGCCGCGGGTTGCGCGCAACCGCTTTGCCGCGCGGGCTTGACTTTGGTCAGTGAATTCGCCATCTGCGACCCCATCGAGGCGTTGGCAGCGTGATCGGACCCACAGGGTCCCGGCTCCGCCTCGGTCGTTTTTCACGGGCTTCCCAAGTCACGCGGGGTGTCGATCTTCCCCGCCATCCGTGCGCCTGTTGGGGCGTGCGGCGGGCCTGTTTGTTAGGACCCTATTCCATGTCATTCGCCACGCTCGGCCTCGCCGAGCCGCTCGTCCGCGCGCTCGAAGCCAAGGGCTACACCGAACCCACGCCGATCCAGCGCGACTCGATCCCGCAGCTTCTTGAAGGCCGCGACCTGCTCGGCATCGCGCAGACCGGCACCGGCAAGACCGCCGCCTTCGTGCTGCCGTCGATCCAGCGGCTGTCGGCGGGCAAGAAGGTGCTGCCGACGCACTGCCGCATGCTCGTCCTCGCCCCCACGCGCGAACTCGCCAGCCAGATCGCCGATTCGGCGCGCGCTTATGGCCAGTTCTCGAAGCTGTCGGTCGCGACCGTCTTCGGCGGGACCAGCATCAACAAGAACCGCAACGACGTCGCGCGCGGCGTCGACATCCTCGTCGCGACGCCGGGCCGCCTGATCGATTGCGTCGAGCAGGGCTTCGTGAACTTGTCGATGCTCGAGATCCTGGTGCTGGACGAGGCCGACCAGATGCTCGACCTCGGCTTCATCCACGCGCTCAAGAAGATCGTGCGGATGCTGCCGCGCAAGCGCCAGTCGCTGTTCTTCTCGGCCACCATGCCGCCGTCGATCCGCCAGCTCGCCGACCAGTTCCTGACCGATCCCGCGACGGTCAGCGTCGTGCCGCAGTCGACCACCGCCGAGCGCGTCGACCAGTCGGTCATCTTCTGCAACCAGCAGGAGAAGCAGGCGCTGCTCACGATCCTCCTGCGTCAGATGCCGATCGATCGCGCGTTGGTGTTCACCCGCACCAAGCACGGCGCCGACCGCGTCGTGAAGCTGCTGGCGGGCAACGGCATCGCCGCCAGCGCGATCCACGGCAACAAGAGCCAGCCGCAGCGCGAGCGTGCGCTGGCGCTGTTCAAGTCGGGCGAGGTGCCGATCCTGGTCGCCACCGACATCGCCGCGCGCGGCATCGACGTCTCGGGCGTCAGCCACGTCTTCAATTTCGAGCTGCCCAACGTCGCCGAGCAATATGTCCACCGCATCGGCCGCACCGCGCGCGCCGGGCGCAGCGGTGAGGCGATCGCCTTCTGCGCGGACGACGAGAAGCCGTACCTGAAGGACATCGAGAAGCTGACCCGCCAGAAGGTGACGGTCGCCCCGCTTCCCGACGACTTCATGAAGCAGGCGGAGGTCCTCAAGGCGCAGCGCGTCAAGACGATCGGCGCCGACCCCGCCCCGCGCGAGGATCGCCCGCGGCAGCAGCGCGGTCCGGCGCGTCCGAAGGCCAGCCACGCCCCGCGCGCGACGCCGGGCTCGGCGCAAGGCGCACGCAGCGCGGGTGCAGGCGCGGGCGGGGGCGGCCGCAACTACGCCAACGCCACCGGCGGCCCGGGCGGCAACCGCCGCAGCCGCGGCGGTCGCGGTCGCGGTCGCGGCGGCAGCGGCGCCCCTGCCAGCGCGTAACGTCCGTCACCCCGGCGCGAGTCGGGGTGACCTCACCTCAACCGTCATTCCCGCGTAGGCGGGAATCCAGACGCGCAGGTTCTCGTAACAGGCGAACGTCGGAGGTTCTGGATCCCCGCCTTTGGCCGCTGGCCGAAGTTCATCCTGAGCGCCTGCCTTGCAGGCAGTCGAAGGGCGGGAATGACGGCCGTCGCGCACGGCTCGCACCCCTGACCCGTTCGCACTGAGCTTGTCGAAGTGCGTGTCCCGCGCACCCTGCCGAGCCGGCCGGCGCCCCGCTATTTCGCCGCCTTGCGCAACGCCAGCCGCACCAGCGCGTCCAGCGAGGCACCGTCGCCCAGTTCCTCCTCCGCCGCCGCGACTGCGCTCGCCGCCTCCGCGGGCCGGAACCCTAGGTTCAAGAGCGCCGACACCGCGTCCGCGCCAGCGCCCACCGGCACCACCTGCGCCGCCGCCGCCGGTCCCAGCGCCACCCCGCCCACCTTGTCCTTCAATTCGCGCACGATCCGTTCGGCCAGCTTCGGCCCGACGCCGTTGGCGCGCGCCACCGTCGCCTTGTCCTGCGCCATCACCGCGCGGCCGAGATCGGCGGGCTCCAGCGCGGAGAGGATCGCCAGCGCCACGCGCGCGCCGACACCCTGCACTCCGGTCAGCAACCGGAACCAGTCGCGCTCGGCGGCGCTGGCAAAGCCGACCAGCCGGATGAAGTCCTCGGCGACCAGCATGTCGGTGAAGAGGGTGGCGGCCTCGCCGACCGGCCCGATGGTCGCCAGCGTCCGCGCCGACGCGCCGACCAGATAGCCGACCCCGTGGACGTCGATCACCGCATGGTCGGTGCCGGTCGAGGTCAGGATGCCCTTGAGATGCGCGATCATGCGGCGCAGCGGTAGAGCAACGCGCGCGCTACGTCACGCCGCCCGTGCAGGCGGCGCAGGGGGGGCGCTCCACCGGAACGCCCCCGCCGAAATCAGGCGACCGCCTGCTTCAGCGCGTCGACCAGATCGGTCTTTTCCCAGGTGAACAGGTCGCCCTCGGCGTCGCGCCCGAAATGCCCGTACGCCGCGGTTTTCGAATAGATCGGCTTGTTGAGCGACAGATGCTCGCGGATTCCCTTCGGGGTCAGGCGCACGAGCTGCGGCAGCGCCGCTTCCAGCTTCGCCTCCTCGACCGTCCCGGTGCCGTGCAGGTCGACATACACCGACAGCGGCTCGGCGATGCCGATCGCATAGGACAGCTGGATCGTGCAGCGCTTGGCCAGCCCCGCCGCGACGACGTTCTTCGCCAGATAGCGCGCGACATACGCCGCCGAGCGGTCGACCTTGGTCGGGTCCTTGCCGCTGAACGCGCCGCCGCCGTGCGGGGCCGCGCCGCCATAGGTGTCGACGATGATCTTGCGCCCGGTCAGGCCCGCGTCGCCGTCCGGCCCGCCGATCTCGAACTGGCCGGTCGGGTTGATGTAGATCTTGGTCGCGTCGTCGATGAAGCCGTCCGGCAGCACGTCGGTGAACACGCCCATCACGTAATCGCGCAGCACCGCGTACTTCGCCGCATCGGCGTTGTCGCCCTTCTCGCAATAACCCGGCGCATGCTGCGTCGACACGACCAGCGCGGTCGCCTTCACCGGCACGCCGTTCTCATATTGCAGCGTCACCTGGCTCTTGGCGTCCGGCTCCAGGAACGGCGCCGCGCCCGAATGGCGGTCCGCCGCCATCCGCTCCAGGATCTTGTGGCTGTAATACAGCGTCGCCGGCATCAGGCCCGGGGTCTCGTCGGTCGCATAACCGAACATGATCCCCTGGTCGCCCGCGCCCTCGTCCTTGTTGCCGCTCTCGTCGACGCCCATCGCGATGTGCGCGGACTGGCCGTGCAGCTCGTTGAGGAAGCGGAACTCGTTCCAGTGGAAGCCCGACTGCTCGTACCCGATGCGCTTCACGGTCGCGCGGACGGTGGCCTCGATCTCGGCCTCGATCCCCGGCGCCCACTGGTCGTTCTCATACACGCCCTTGCCGCGAATCTCGCCCGCCAGCACGACGAGCTGCGTGGTGGTCATCGTCTCGCACGCGACGCGCGCCTGCGGGTCCTTCGACAGGAACAGGTCGACGATCGAATCCGAAATCTGGTCCGCGACCTTGTCGGGGTGGCCTTCGGACACCGACTCGGACGTGAAGATGAACGACTGACGCATGGAGGCTCCGGGAGATAACGATATAAAGATAGCTTTATGTCGTTACCGCGATCGGCGGCGCAACGCAAATCCCGCGATCACCAGCACCGTGCCGACGAGCAGCGCCGCCCAATTGCCGAGCCGCGAAAAGAGCGTGGGGGCGTGCGCGGGCGGGATCGGGACCACCACCGCGCCCGCGACATGATGCGGCACCTGCCCCAGCAGCGCGCCGTCCGCACCGATCACCGCCGAAATGCCGTTCGGCGTCGCGCGCACCACCGGCAGACCTTCCTCGATCGCGCGCAACCGCGCCTGCGCCAGATGCTGCGGCGGCCCCCATGCGCCGAACCACGCATCGTTCGACGGATTGAAGATCAGCCGCGGCCGTCGCGCCGGATCGACGACCTGGCCGGAGAAGATGATCTCGTAGCACAGCTGCATCCCGACCGCGCCGAACCCCGGAACCGACAGCGTCTCCGGTCCCGGACCGGGTGCGAAGTCCATGTCGCCCGGCACCAGCCGGGACAGCCCCAGCGGCTTGAGCAGCCACGGCATCGGCAGATACTCGCCATACGGCACCAGATGCGCCTTGTCGTAGCGTCCGCGGATCCGACCGCGCGCATCCAGCGCGAAGACCGAATTGGTCGCGGTGGTCACATCGCCCTTGCTGTCGAATTGCAGCGCGGTGCCCCCGGTCAGCAGCATGTCGCGCGGCCCCAGCACCGATGCCATCCGCGTCCGCGTCAGCCACGGGCTGGTGTTGCCATAGACCCAGAACGGATAATCGTCCTCGATGAAGTCGCGGATCACCCCCTCGGGCCACATCACCAGCCGTGGTGCCGCACCCGGCGTTCCCGACAGCTTGAGCAGCCGCGCCAGCATCATCGCCTGATCGCTCTCGCCGCGCTGGTCCTGCGGCACGTTGGGCTGCACGACGACGAGCCGCGGCGTGTTCGATGCGGCCGGGGCAGCGGGCGTACGATAGCTGAGCAGCTGCGCGGCCGTCACGACCGCGAACGCCACCACCCCGACGCCGATCTGCCTGCGCCCCGCCGGCAACAGCAGCAACGCCCCCGCCGCCGCGACGGTCAGCCCCGACAGCGCATAGGTCCCGACCAGTGTCGCCAGCCAAGCCACCGGCTGCACCGGCACCCACATCACCGCCAGCGGGTCCCAGGCATAGCCGGTGAACAGCCAGCTGCGCATCCACTCGGTCAGGATCCAGCACGCCCCGAACAGCAGCACGAACGCCGCATCGATCCTTTCCGCTCGCCGGCCCCGCCACGCCAGCCCCGCGCACAGCGCCGGGAACACCGCCAGATACAGCGCCAGCGCGAACGGCGCGGCATAGCCCAGCCAGTGCGGCATCTGATCCTGGAAGGTGAAGGCGTGCTGGAACCAATTGTCGTTGATCGTGAAATGTCCGACCCCGAACGCATAGCCCAGCGCCATCGCGCGCCCGCGCGTCGGCGCGGCATGGACCAGCGCGATCCACCCCGCCAGCGCGGCGATGGCGAGCCACCACAATTCCAGCGGCGCGAACCCGCACGCCGCCGCCACGCCCAGCACCAGCGCGGTCGCCGCCGGATAACGCCGCGGCAGCGCTTCGATCGAGGAACGATAAGACAGGGCAGGGCTTCCTTCGGGCAAGCGGACGACCGTCTCCTGCGACGCCGCGCGCGCCATCGCAAGCCATGCGCGTTCAGGTAGGGCGTGACGATGACGGTTGCGAGGCGTATCAGGCGCGCAAGACACGCAAGAGGAAGGATCGCATGAGCAAGCCGATCGAAGTGGACCTGCCGCACCAGCTCGGCACCGCCGGCGCCCGCGCGCGGATCGAGAACGGTTTCGGCAAGTTCGCCAACTACCTCCCCGGCGGACAGATCACCGAACATCGCTGGGATGGGGACACGCTCCACTTCACCGTCGAGGGCATGGGCCAACGCGTCGCCGTCCGCCTCGACGTCTCCGACCGCAATGTCCACGCGCTATTCGAGTTGCCCGGTCTGCTGGGGATGTTCGGCGAACAACTGCGCGCGAAGCTGCAAAAGGACGGGCCGAAGCTGCTGGCCTGATCCGATACGCCATCCCGGCGAACGATGGGATCTCCCGGTTGGTTGACGTGCCGCCCTCATAAGCAGGTCCCGGCCTCCGCGGGGGCGACGAGCCTACAAACACTGGGTTTACCTCCCTCGCCCCTCGCAGAGGGGAGAGGGATGCGCAGACTTAGCGTTTGCGCAGCAAAGGCTTAGTCGAAGCTGGGTGAGGGGACGCGCTCGCGCCAGCGAGCGCGCGAGCCCAAGGGCTCGCTCAATCCCTCACCCCGCCGCGCTCACCCGCCAGATCGTATTCCCCACGTCATCCGCCACCAGCAGCGCGCCCGTCTTGTCGGTCACCACCGCCACCGGCCGCCCGTGCGCCTCGTCATCCTTGTTGACGAACCCGGTCAGCACATCGACCGGCTTGGCGCCCTTCACCGGCCAGCCGTTCGCCCCGAAGGGCACGAACACCACCTTGTAGCCCGACAGCGGCTTGCGGTTCCACGATCCGTGCTCGCCGATGAACGCCCCGCGCGCGAACCGCTGGCCCAGCTTGGCGTCGCCCGCGAACGTCAGCCCCAGCGCTGCGACATGCGGGCCCAGCGCATAGTCGGGGCGCTTGGCATATTGCTGCAATTGCGGGTTCTTCGGCTCGACGCGCGTGTCGATGTAGCCGCCCCAATAATACCACGGCCATCCGAAGTGATCGCCCAGCTCGACTGCGGTCAGATAGTCCGGCACCAGGTCGGAGCCGAGCATGTCGCGCTCGTTCACCACCGTCCACAGCCGGTTGGTGCCCGGCACCAGCGCCATGCCGTTGGGGTTGCGGATCCCGGTCGCAAAGACGCGGAACTGCTTCTGTTCGGGGAACACCTGCAGGATCGCGGCGCGATTGCGCTCCGCGTCCAGCCCGTCGTCGGCGATGTTGGTCGCCGACCCGACCGACAGGTACAGCGTCTTGCCGTCCTCCGCGACGATCACGTTGCGCGCCCAATGATTGCCGCCGCCGGGATAGGTGACGACCGTCTCCGGCGTCGCGGTGATCCTGGTCGCGCCGTCCTGATAGGGCACGCGCACCAGCGCATCGGTGTTGGCGATGTAGAGCTGCCCGTTCAGCAGCGCCATGCCCGATGGCGAGTGGAGCCCGGTCAGGAACGGCGTCTTCACCTCCGCCACTCCGTCGCCGTTCGCGTCGCGCAGCAAGGTGATGCGGTTGGCCGAGGGCACGCCCGCGCCGACCTTGCCGAGCAGGTGCCGCATCACCCAGCCCTTGATGCCCCCGCCCGAGCGCGGCGGCGAGTTCGTCTCGGCGACCAGCACGTCGCCGTTGGGCAGCCGGTACAGCCAGCGCGGATGGTCGAGCCCGGTCGCGAACGCCGCCGCTTTCAGTCCGGCCGCCGCGGTCGGCGCCTCGCCGGCCTTCCACCCGATCGGGTCGGCGGTCTCGACGGTCGGCAGCATCTGTTCGCGGGGCGGGGTGATGTCGGGCCGCGCACCCGCCACCGCCGCCACGTCCAGCCGCGCCTTGTCCGGCCACGACAGGTACAGGAACACCGCGACGCCCAGGGCGACGAGCAGGCCGATGACGGCAAGGACGTGTTTGCGCATGGCCGCGAATGTAAGCAGTCCTGCGCGGACGCGCCAGCGCGAAGAAAAGGCGCCCGCGGCGGAACGGCGCGGGCTATTTCGGGGCCTGTCGTTGCCCCCGGGCTGCTATTTTCGGTGCTGTTGCGGCACCCTCATTCCTCGACATCCTCCGGGACCGGCACCGGCGGGTGCAAGCGCAGCCGGTTGATGCGCCGTTCGTCGGCGTCCGTGACCTCGATCCGCCACCCGCTGGGATGATCGATACACTCGCCCGCCTCCGGCACGTGCCCCGCGAGCACCGCGGTCAGCCCGCCGATCGTGTCGACGTCGCTCTCCGCCTCCGCCAGCCGCGCATCGACGGTGGTGCCGACGTCCTCCAGCTCGACCCGCGCATCCACGTCCCACGCCCCGCCGTCGAGCGGCACCAGCAGCACCTCGGGCGCCTCGTCATGCTCGTCCTCGATCTCGCCGACGATCTCCTCGATCAGATCCTCGATCGTCACCAGCCCCTCGGTGCCCGAATATTCGTCGAGCACGATCGCCAGATGGATGCGCGACTGCCGCATGTCGGCCAGCAGGTCGAGCGTCCCGCGGCTCATCGGCACGTACAGCGGCTGGCGGATCAGTGCCGCGATTTCAGTGGGATGCTCGCCACCGGCGGCCAGGATGCCGAACACGTCCTTCACGTGCACCATGCCGACGATATGGTCGAGGCTGCCGCGATAGACCGGCAGGCGGCTCACCCCCGCTTCGGCGAAGACATGGACGAGATGGTCGAAGGTCGTCGCCTCCTCGACCGCGATCATGTCGGCGCGCGGCACGCCGACGTCGCCCGCATCGCGCTCGCTGAAGTGCAACAGGTTGCGCACCATCTGCCGCTCCAGCGGCGTCAGGTCGCCCTTGATGTCGGGGGCGGGATCTTCCTCGTAGCGATCGATCGCTTTCTCCAGCAATTCGCGCAAGGTCGCCTCGCGCGGTTCGCCGAAGATCATGTTGCGCAGCCCCGTCCAGATGCCGCTCTCATGGTGCTCGCCGCCGTTCGCGGCGCTACTTCGGTCGTCGGCCATGGCCGTGGTGTTCAATCCTCGCGAATCAGATAGGGGTCGGCGATGCCCAGCTCGGCCAGGGCGTCGCGCTCGATCTGCTCCATCGCGTCGCCCTCGTCGTCGGTCATGTGGTCATAGCCTAGCAGATGCAGGCAGCCATGCACCACCAGATGCGAGAAATGATCCGCCGCCGTAATGTTCCGCTCCGCCGCCTCGCGTTCGCACACGCCATGCGCCAGCACGATATCGCCCAGCAGCACCTCGCCGTCGTCGCTGTTCTGCGTGACGGTATCGATCAGGTCGGCCTGAACCATCGGGAACGACAGCACATTGGTCGGCTTGTCCTTCTGGCGGTATTGGCGGTTGAGTGCCTGCACCTCGTCGTCGCCCGCCAGCCGCACGCTGATCTCGACATGCGCGGGCGTGGTCAGCAGGTCGCCGTACGGCGTCTTCGCGATCGCGGCGCGCGCGGCGGCCAGCGCGCGCGCGTCCCAGTCGGCGTCGGGCCACGGGTCTTCGCGGGTCAGTTCGATGTGGATCATGTCAGGCGAGGTCCGTCTGCGAGAAATCATCGCCCTTGTAGAGCAGGCGCGCGCCGTTGGCTTTGGCGCAGGCATAGGCGAAGCAATCGCCCATGTTGAGCTGCGCGGGGTGCCCGGTGCCCTTGCCGTACCGCTCGAAGGCGAGGAGCGCTGCCCGCGCCTCGTTCTCGCCGATCGGCACCAGCGCAAAGCCGTTGGTGCGCGCCACGCGATCCACGATCACCCGCGCCTCGCCAGCCGGTATATCGAGCCGCACTCGGGTGGCAGCTACGCTTTCCCATTGCGCCATCGGCGACCAGTAACGGACGGCTTCCTCGTCCATCCGGTCCGCGTGATGCTCCCAGTCGGGTTCGCGCACCGACAACGCCACGATCACCGAGGCGTCCACGAACCAGCTCACAATCCCCCCGACAGGTCATCATAGAACGCCTTGTCGGCGACGGGGCCACGCGACACCGGCAACGGATGCCGCTCCCAAAGCGCGAGCATTTTCTCACGGGTCGAGCGATGATCCACGTGGTCGAGTTCGTGCTGTAACGCTAGTTTGACCGCCGCCGTCTTGGTCAGTCCCCGCCGCTGCGCCAGTTCCTCCGCCAGCGCGTTGGCCTCGGGATCCTTGATGTACAGCGATGCCATCACTTGCGCTCCGTATATCCCATATTTCTGGCAGGGATATACCGCGACGTCAACCGGCCACCCCCTCATACGCCTCTACGATCCGCCCGACGATCGGATGGCGGACCACATCGGCGGCGGTGAAGCGGCACAGCGAGATGCCTTCCACCCCCTCCAGCCGCGTCGTCGCGTCGGCCAGCCCGCTCGCGCCGACGCCGCCGGGCAGGTCGGTCTGGTTGGGATCACCGCAGATCACCATCCGGCTGTTCTGGCCGAAGCGGGTGAGGAACATCTTCATCTGCGCGGGCGTGGTGTTCTGCGCCTCGTCCAGGATCACGAACGCGTCGCCCAGCGTGCGCCCGCGCATGAAGGCGATCGGCGCGATCTCGATCTCGCCGCTTGCGATCCGCCGCTCGACCTGTTCGGCGGGCAGACAGTCGTACAGCGCGTCGTAGAGCGGGCGAAGGTACGGATCGACCTTCTCCTTCATGTCGCCGGGCAGGAAGCCGAGCCGCTCGCCCGCCTCGACCGCCGGGCGCGACAGGATCAGCCGCTGGACGCTGCCCGCGATCAGCTGCGCCACCGCCTGCGCGACCGCGATATAGGTCTTGCCGGTGCCCGCCGGACCCAGCGCGAAGATCATGTCGTGCGTCGTCAGCTCGCGCATGTAATGCGCCTGTGCCGGCGTGCGCGGCACGATCGTCTTCTTGCGCGTGCGGATCATCACCGACGGCGCGGCGCTGCGCTCGGTGGAGATGATCCCGTCCAGCACCGGCTCCGCCGCCATCGCGATCGCGGCGTCGACCAGCCCGGTGTCGACCTCCTCGCCGCGCTGGATGCGCGCATACAGATCGTGGAGTACGTCGCGTGCCAGTGCCACCTGCTCGGCGGTCCCCTCCAGCCCGACGCGGTTGCCGCGCGCGGTGATATACACCCCCAGCCGGTTCTCCAGCGCCACCAGATGCTGGTCGTACTGGCCGAACAGTCGGCTCAGCAATTGCGGGCGATCGAAGACGACCTCGGCGCGCGAACGCTCGCCGGCATGGGCGGGGACGGGTTTACGGCTCATGCAGCTCCTGTGGAAACGGACGACATGCGGCGACGATCGCCACTCGGGCGAGATAGGTGCGGCGCGTGACGGCACAATGGCATCGCCGTGAAGTGTGGCAGCGGTTGCGCGCGGCGGAAAGGCGAAATCGTCCGTCGCGCCGCGGTCAGGCCGCGATCAGCGCCCGAACCTCGCCGGTCAGCGACAGCGGGCCCGCCTCGACCAGCGTCACGTCCAGCAGATCGCCGATCGCATGCGGCCCGACGACGTGGACCGATTGCAGCCATGGCGATTTGCCCAGCCACTGCCCCTCGCGCTTGCCCTTGCGCTCGATCAGCACGCGGCACCGCCGACCCACCGACGCGGCATTGAACGCCGCCTGATCGCGCAGCAGCGCCGCCTGCAACCGCTGGAGCCGCTCGTCCATCACCTCGGCGGCGACCTGCTCGCCCAGCGTCGCCGCGGGGGTGCCGGGGCGCGGCGAATATTTGAAGCTGAACGCCTGCGCATAGCCGACCGCCTCGACCAGGCTGAGCGTCTCGGCGAACTCCGCCTCGGTCTCGCCGGGGAAGCCGACGATGAAGTCGCCGGACAGCGCGATATCGGGGCGCGCGGCGCGGATCCGGTCGAGCAGCCGCAGATAGCCGTCGCGGGTATGCTGTCGGTTCATCGCGCGCAGCACGCGGTCGCTGCCGGCCTGCACCGGCAGATGGAGGAACGGCATCAGGCTCTCGACGTCGCGGTGCGCGTCGATCAGCCCCTGCGCCATGTCGTTGGGATGGCTGGTGGTATAGCGGATGCGCGACAGACCCGGCACGCGATCGAGCGCACGGATCAGGTCGTGCAGCCCGCGCCCGTCGTCGTCGCCCCACGCATTGACGTTCTGTCCCAGCAGCGTGATCTCGCGCGCGCCCGCATCGACCAGCGCCTTCGCCTCGTCGACGATCGCCGCGAACGGGCGGCTGATCTCCGCACCGCGCGTATAGGGCACGACGCAATAGGTGCAGAATTTGTCGCAGCCTTCCTGAACGGTCAGGAACGCGCCCGGCGCCACCTTGCGCCGCGTCGGCAGCGCACCGAACTTCGATGCCAGCGGCATGTCGGTGTCGAGCGCGGCCTCGCCCTTCGCGGCCGCCGCGACCAGCTTGGGCAGGTTGTGATAGGCTTGGGGGCCGACCACCACGTCCACCTTCGCGCGGCGCACGATTTCCTCGCCCTCGGCCTGCGCGACGCAGCCCGCGACCGCGATCATCGGCGCGCGGCCCTCGGCACCGGCGACCTTCCGGACGCGTCCGATGTCCGAATAGACCTTCTCGGTCGCTTTCTCGCGGATATGGCAGGTGTTGAGGACGACCAGATCGGCGGCATTGGCGTCGTCGGTCGCCACCATCCCCTCGGCCGCCATCAACTCGGCCATGCGCTCGCCGTCATAGACGTTCATCTGGCAGCCGAACGACTTGACGTGGAAGGTCTTCGGCGGGGTCTTCGGGTCGGCGGGCATGCGCGCGCCCTTAGCGGAAACCGCGCGATGTGGCCAGCGAGGCCGCGCCGCTCACCGCTGCGTCTTGAGATAGGCGATCAGGTCGGCGCGCGCGATCGGGTCGCGCACCCCCGCGAACGCCATGCTGGTCCCCGGCACCGCCCGGCGCGGATCGGCGAGCCACGCGTCCAGCCGCCGCTCGTCCCAGACCCCGCGCTGTGCCCGGAGCGCATCGGTATAGCCGAAGCGCGCGCTGTTCTGCGCGATGGTGTTCCCGAACACGCCGTGAAGGTTCGGCCCGTTGCGATCCGCGCCACCCTCCGCGATCGAATGGCACGCCGCGCACTGCCCGAATCGCCGTGCGCCCGCCTGCGCATCGGCGACCTGCATCACTTGCGCGAACGTCGGATTCGCCCCCAACCGCGCGCGCCGTTCCGCGCTGTCGTCGCGTGAGCAGGCGCCCAGCGCGGCGACGGCGAAGAGCAGCAGGCGGGCAGCGCCGACGCTCACGCCGCCTCCGCGATCCGCGCCCGCGCCGCGGCCGCGATCGCCTTGCGGTCGCCCTCCGGTACGAACGGCGTCAGGAAGTGCAGCGTCACGGCGAACGTGCCGCGCCGGTTGAGCACCCGCCTGGCATGGCGCGCGCCGTCTTCCGCGCCGACCCAGGCGACATCGGGCGTGGCGGCGCCATAGTCGATCCGCACCGGCTGCACGCGCACGTCTGGCGGCGGCGGGGCGAGTGCCGCGAGCAGCCCGGCCTTGAACGGCAGCAGCGTCACCCCGTCGCCGGTCGTGCCTTCGGGAAAGATCGCCACCGGCTGCGCGCCGCCCAGCTGCGCACGCAACGCCGCGACCTGCGCGTCGACCCCCATCCGGTCGCCGCGCTTCACGAACAGCGTGCGGTTCAAGGTGCACAGCCACCCGACCACCGGGGCGTCGCGCAGTTCGGCCTTGGCGACGAACGCCGCGCCCGTGGCGCCCGCCAGCGCGGGAATGTCGATCCAGGTAACGTGGTTGGCCAGCAGCACCGCATCGCGCGTCAGCGGCGTGCCGACCACCCGTACCCGGGCGCCGACGATCCGCGCCACCCAGCCCAGAAAACGTCGCGGCCATGGCGAGCGCGCCCGCACCAGCCGCCACGTGCCATGCAGCGCCAGCGCGACGATCAGCGCCCCCGCGAGCGCGGCGAGCCGGGTCCAGCCGCGTGCGGTCAGCCGCACCGTGCCCGCATCAGTCCTTGCGGAGCGCGACGCCGTACAATTCCATGCGGTGGTCGACCAACCGGAAGCCCAGCCGCTCTGCAATCGCCTTTTGCAGCAGCTCCAGCTCGGGATCGACGAATTCGATCACCTTGCCGGTCTCGACGTCGATCAGATGATCGTGATGCGCCTCGGGCGAGGGTTCGTAGCGCGCGCGCCCGTCGCCGAAATCATGGCGATCGAGGATGCCCGCCTCCTCGAACAGCCGCACCGTGCGATAGACGGTCGCGATCGAGATGCCGGGATCGATCGCGGAGGCGCGCGCATAGACCTTCTCCACATCGGGATGATCCTCCGCCTCCGACAGGACGCGCGCGATGACGCGACGCTGTTCGGTGATGCGCAGGCCCTTTTCGTGACACAGCGCTTCGAGATCGATCTTGCGAGCCATGCCGTCCATGTAGTGCGATGCGCTTGTTGCGAAAAGCGCTACCGACTCGCAACAGGCCGAATTATCGCGCGTCGCTCAGGGTGCGGGCATAGGTATGCGCGTCGAACGCCTGCCCGTCGCGCCCGCGATAGTAATGCCGCCGCACCCCGGCCTGGCGAAAGCCGTTGGCGACATACAGTCCGACCGCCGGATTGTTGGCGCGCACCTCCAGATGCAGTCGCGCGACGCCGCGCCCCTCGCATTCCGCGATCACCCCGCGCAGCAACGCCCCGCCCACGCCGCGCCCACGTGCCGCCGGTTCGACCGCGATCAGCAGCAGCTCGGCCTCGTCCATGATCGCACGTACCAGCGCGAAGCCGACGATCGCTCCCTCGACACGCGCCAGCGTCAGCCAGACGCCCGGCATCGACAGGATGCCGATGCACTGGCTGCGCGTCCAGGCCTCGCCGTAGCGGGGGTCGAAGGCGGCGATCATGATGCGATCGACCGCTTCGGCATCGGCGGCGCCGCCGGGCGCCAGCTCGACCAGCCGCACCCGCGTCGTCATGCCGCGGGCAGCTTCGCATCGGGGGCGCGCCCGTAGAACGGCGCCGGCGGCAGCGCGCGTGCGGCGGGCGGCAGCAGCAGCGCATGGCGCGCATCGGGCAGCGTCGCATCGGTCGCCACGTCCGGGTCGAGTGCGGTCAGCCACCGCGTGCCGCTGCCGATCGCACGCCGCCCCGCCAGCGCCGCCAGCGCCGCCGCCGGGGTCAGCGAGCGCGGCGCATCGAGCGCGACGAAGGGAGCGGCAAAGCCCTGCATGAAGACCTCACCGTGCCCGCCTTCCATCACGACCGCAAGCGGCGTCGGATCGTCGGCCAGCGCCGCGACCGCGACCAGCGACGGCGCGCCATAGCCGGCGACGCTCGCGCCCCATCCGAACGCCAGCGCACGTGCCGCCGCGATCCCGACGCGGATGCCGGTGAAGCTGCCCGGCCCGACATCCACCAGCACATGACCGGCGCGCCCGCCGTCCGGCAGGCCGGCGATCATCGGCACCAGCCGCTCGGCATGACCGCGCCCGACCACGTCGTGCGCGTTCGCGATCAACGTGTCGCCCTCGAACAGCGCGACCGAACAGGCGGCGGTCGCGGTGTCGATCACCAGTGTGCGGATCACACCCAAGACGGAATCAGGCGATGCGGTTGAACGTCTCGAACGCCGGGCGCGGGCTGCGCGGGTGGAGCGTCGCCGTGTCACCGTAACCGAGCGTGGCGATGAAGTTGGTGCGCACCGCGGGCGTATCGGCGAAGAACGCCTTGTCGACCGCCCCGGCATCGAACCCCGACATCGGCCCGACCCCCAGTCCCAGCGCCCGCGCGGCGAGGATCAGATACCCGCCTTGCAGGGACGAATTGCGGAACGCCGAGGCCTCGCGCAACTCGCGGTTGCCGTCGAACCAGCTCTTGGCATCGGCATGCGGGAACAGCTCGGGCAGATGCTCGTGAAACTCCGTGTCCATGCCCAGCACGACGCTGACCGGCGCCTCCAGCACCTTGGTCTTGTTGGTGTCCGAACAGGCCGCCGCCAGCGTCGCCTTCGCCGCGTCCGACACGCACCACACCAGCCGCGCAGGCAGCTGGTTGGCCGACGTCGGCCCCATCTTCATCAGGTCCCAGATCGCGCGCAGCGTTTCCTCGCCGACCGGCTCGTCGCGGTAATGATTGAAGGTGCGCGCGGTGCGGAACAGCTGGTCGAGCGCGGCATCGTCGAGCGGGGCGGCCATCGGGTACTCCGTGATATCGGGAAGGGAGGGACGAGCGCGCGCGTCAGACCGCGCGCACCTCGGTCACTTCGGGGACGTAATAGCGCAGCAGCTGCTCGATGCCGTTCTTCAACGTCGCGCTCGACGACGGACAGCCGGCGCACGCACCCTGCATCCGCAGGAACACCTTGCCCTTGTCGAACCCGCGATAGACGATGTCGCCGCCGTCATTGGCAACGGCCGGGCGGACGCGCGTCTCGATCAGGTCCTTGATCTGTGCGACGATGTCGGCGTCGGCGGGATCCTCGGCGAACGTCGCTTCCTCTTCGGCGGGCACGCTGAACCCCGCGCCGCCGGTGCGGAACAGCGGCATCTGCGCGGTGAAATGGTCCATCAGGATCGCCAGCACGTCGGGCTTCAGGTCGCGCCACTCCGCCCCGGGCGCAGCGGTGACCGAGACGAAATCGCGTCCGAAGAACACGCCGGTCACGTCGCCCAGCGCGAACAGCGCATCGGCCAGCGGGCTCGCCTCCGCTTCCTCGGGGGTCGCGAAGTCGCGCGTGCCGGCGTCCATGACGACGCGGCCGGGCAGGAACTTGAGCGTCGCCGGGTTCGGCGTGGCTTCGGTCTCGATCAGCATGGCCGCGATGTGGCGCGTGCGGCGCGCGGGATCAAGCGCGCAAGCCGAAAGCGATCGTTTCGCACCGTATAGCTGGGCGGCCTGCTGCCGCGCGAGCCCTTAGCCGTCCAGCTTCGCCACCGCCGCGTTCCACTTCGCGACGTTGGCGCGCGCTTCCTGCACGAACGCGGATCGCTTCACCGCCCCCAGGAACAGGTCCGCAAACCACTTCCCCGGCCGTCGCAACGGTCGCTCGAACTGGATCAGCAGCACCACCCGCGTGCCGCCGGTGTCGTTCCACACCTCATGGTCGTAGGTATCGTCGAAGACCAGCGTCTCGCCCTCCGACCAGCGCACCACCCGGTCGTGGACGCGCATCCTGACGTCGCCGTCGTTCGGCACGATCAGCGCGAGGTGGCAGGTGATCAGCCCCTTGGTCACCCCGCGATGCGGCGGGATATGCGTGCCGGGCGCCAGGATCGAGAAGAAGGCGGAGGTCAGCCCCGGGATCCGCGCGATCGCCGCGCTGGTCCGTGGGCAGCGCGCGAGATTGTCGTCGATCGGATAGCCGTAGCCCCACAGGAAGAACGACCGCCACTTGTCCGGCGTGGCGATCGAACGATGATCCGGGGAGATCGCGGCAAGGCTCGGCGCCGCGTCGGCGGCCAGCGCGACCGCGCGCGCCTCGTCGCGGATCGCGGCCCAGTCCCGGCGCAGCGTTGCGGTCCAGGCGAACTCGCGCACGTCGAGCACCGGCGCGTTCGACACCAGCGACGATCCCTCGATCAACCGGTCGAACGTTCCGCGCAGCCGCTTGCCGACCCGCACCGACCACGGCCGGACCGTCGCCGCGCGGGACGGGGCGCCGCCGCCAGGTGCACGGGTCATGGCTGCGTCCGACTTCAACATTCGGTGGGCCATCAATCTCTTCGTCATTTCGCCACGGTGATGCAGCCGGTGCCGTAGTGGCGTTTCGCGGCCAGAACGTGGCGCGACGCGGGCCAAGAAAGGCGCGCGGGCGTTGCCGCGGCGCGTGCCGCTCCCTACACTCGCTCTCATGCATCCTTATTCGCGCGTGCTCGCGAAGCCGCTCGTCGCCCTTCTCCTCGTCTCGGTCGCGCTGCCGCTCCCCGCGCAGCAGCGCGCGCGGCGCGCGACCCCCAACGGCCCCGTCGCCACGCGCGGCATCCCGACGCAGGCCGCCGCGCCGATCACGGTGGACACGCGCCCGTGGCTGTTCGCGGACTCGGACATCCCGCCCGACACCAACTGGCATTTCGGTAAGCTGCCCAGCGGGTTGCGCTATGCCGTCCGCCGTAATGCGGTGCCGCCGGGGCAGGTGGCGGTGCGCGTCCGCATCGACGCGGGCTCGCTCTACGAAACCGATGCCGAGCAGGGCTTCGCGCACCTAATCGAGCACCTGTCGTTCCGCGGCTCGAAATATGTGCCCGACGGCGAGGCGAAGCGCGTGTGGCAACGTTTCGGTGCGACCTTCGGCAGCGATTCGAACGCGTCGACCACGCCGACGCAGACCGTGTACAAGCTCGACCTGCCCGGCGCGACCGACGTGAAGCTCGACGAAAGCCTCAAGATCTTCTCCGGCATGATGGCCGCACCCGCGATCACCGACGCCGGGCTCGCTGCCGAGCGGCCGGCGGTGCTCGCCGAGCAGCGCGAGGCGCCAGGGCCGCAGGTCCGCTACGGCGACGCGCTGCGCGAAACGTTTTTCGCCGGGCAACCGCTCGCCAACCGCTCGCCGATCGGCACGATCAAGACGCTCGAAGCGGCGGTGCCCGGCACCGTTCAGGCGTTCCACGACAAATGGTACCGCCCGTCGCGCGCGGTCGTCATCATTTCCGGCGACATCGATCCCGACGTCGCCGCGCGGCTGGTCGTCAAGAATTTCGGCGGCTGGCAGGGCAAGGGCGCCGACCCGGCCGACCCCGATTTCGGCACGCCCAAGGCGGGAGAGCCGATCGCGAAGACGATCGCCGAGCCTGCGCTGCCCCCGGTGGTCGCCACCGCGGTGCTGCGCCCGTGGAAGTACCAGAGCGATACGATCGTCTTCAATCAGAAGCGGATGGTCGACCAGCTCGCGCTGCGCGTCATCAACCGCCGGCTGGAGACGCGCGCGCGCGCCGGGGGCAGCTTCCTCCAGGCCTCGGTCAACCTCGACGACGTCTCGCGCTCGGCGAACGGCACCTTCACCAACGTGATCCCGATCGGCAACGACTGGGAGGCCGCGCTCAAGGACGTGCGCGCGGTAATCGCCGACGCGATGGTCACGCCCCCGACGCAGGGCGAGATCGACCGCGAGCTGGCCGAATTCGACGCCGCGATGAAGAACGACGTCGACACCGCACGCGTGGAGGCCGGTGCCAAGCAGGCCGACGACATGGTCAGCGCGCTCGACATTCGCGAGACGGTGGCCGGGCCGCAGACCAGTTACGACATCCTGCGTCAGGCGCGCGAGAAGGGGATGTTCACCCCCGCGGCGATGATCGAATCGACCAACCGCCTGTTCAAGGGCGACGCGAACCGCGCAATGGTCAACACCCGCACCGCCGATCCGACCGCGGCGGCGCGGCTGGCGGCGGCGATGAAGGCGGACGTGTCGAAGCTGGCGGGCAAGCGCACGCAGCAGGCCGCGGTCGATTTCTCGCGCGTGCCGAAGCTCGGCCAGCCGGGCAAGGTCGTCGCGCAGGCGCGGGTCGGCGACCCGCCGATGGAGCAGGTGACGTTCGCGAACGGCGTGCGCGCGCTGATCTATCCGAATGGATCGGAGACGGGGCGCGTCTATATCCGCGTCCGCTTCGGCCGCGGCTATCAGGCGCTTCCCGCCGATCGTTCGACCCCGGCGTGGGCCGGCGACAACGCGCTGATCGCCAGCGGGATCGGCAAGCTGAACCAGAGCGACCTCGACCAGCTGACCACCGGCCGGCGCATGGGGCTCGACTTCGACATCGGCGACGATGCGTTCCTGTTCGGTGCGCAGACCACGCCGGGCGACTATGCCGACAACCTCACGCTGATGGCCGCCAAGCTGGCCGCGCCGCGCTGGGATGCCGCGCCGGTGGCGCGCGCGCGCGCGGCGATGCTGGCGGGCTATGCCGGGCTGTCGTCGTCGCCCGACGGCGTGCTCGCACGCGATCTCGAAGGGTTGCTGCGCGACGGCGACCCGCGCTGGGGGTTGCCCACGCTCCAGCAGATCGAGAAGCTCGACGCGTCGTCGTTCAAGAAATTGTGGCAGCCTTTGCTCGCCACCGGTCCGATCGAGGTCGACGTCTTCGGCGACGTGAAGACCGACGAGGCGATCGCGGCGGTGGCCAAGAGCTTCGGCGCGCTGAAGCCCCGCCGCCCCGACGATCCCCGCTCCCCCACGGTACGCTTCCCGGCGCACGTCGCGCAGCCGGTGATCCGCACCCACGACGGCGACGACAACCAGGCCGCGGCGGTCATCGCCTGGCCGACCGGCGGCGGCTCCGCCGACCATGCCGAGCAGCGCCGCCTCGACGTGCTCGCGGCGGTCTTCGCCGACCGCCTGTTCGA
Organism: Sphingomonas sp. BE138; assembly: GCF_031456125.1. Taxonomy (NCBI): domain Bacteria; kingdom Pseudomonadati; phylum Pseudomonadota; class Alphaproteobacteria; order Sphingomonadales; family Sphingomonadaceae; genus Sphingomonas; species Sphingomonas sp. BE138. Next base: position 182,555 of record NZ_JAVDUC010000004.1, on the reverse strand, counting down.
CCGGCTGCGCTCGGCGGCGGGCGCCAGCTATTCGCCCAGCGCGCAGAGCCAGTGGCCGGTCGGCCAGCCCGGCGGCGGCCGCCTGATCGCGATCGGCAAGGTCGCGCCCGACAAGGTGCCGCTGTTCTTCCAGCTGTCGCGCCAGATCGCGTCGGAACTGGTCACGACCCCGATCACCGACGACGAGCTGCGCCGCACCATCGTTCCGATGCTGCAGTATATGGCGCGCGCGTCGTCGGGGAACCAGTTCTGGCTGCTCCAGACCAGCGGCGGCACGTTCGACCCGAAGCGGATCGAGGCGAGTCAAACGCTGGTCAGCGACTTCACGACGATCACCCCGGCGCTGTTGCAGGCGACCGCGGCGAAATACCTGAAGCCGGAGAAGGACTGGACGATGGCGGTGGTGCCGAAGGGGGCGGGGGCGAAGTAGGCCGGCGCAGCGTGCAAGGATAGAGCAATAGGCCCCTGCCTCCGCAGGGGCGACGGCTTGATGATCGAATGTAACCACCTAATCTCGTCGCCCCTGCGCAAGCAGGGGCCTATTGCTCTCTCCACAGGAGGTGCCGCGGGTGGCCTGGGTCTACATCATGACCAACACCGCGAGTGGCACGCTCTACATCGGTGTCACTGCGCATCTGGCGGCGCGCATTCAGCAGCACCGCGACGGCAGGGGCTCCGACTTCTGCAAGGAGCACGGGCTCGCGCGGCTGGTCTATGTCGAAAGGCACGACACGATGCTGGACGCGATCATTCGCGAGAAGGCGCTGAAGAAGTGGAAACGCGCGCGGACGCTGAACCTGATCGGTAGCGTCAACCCCGATTGGCGTGACCTGCGGGACGACATCAAAATGTGATTTATGGTCGCCCCTGCGTAGGCAGGGGCCTATGTCTGTTGCCCTAACACGCTGCCCGCGCGATCGAGCGATGACTCACGGCACGGCGAGAGGATGGAGCGATAAGCCCCTGCCTCCGCAGGGGCGACGACGTGCCTACCCCCCCACCCCGTACAGGGCATCCAGCCGCGCCCCGTATACCTGCCGCAACACATGCCGCCGGATCTTCAAACTCGGCGTCAGCTGCTCGTTCTCGATCGAAAACGCCTCGTCCGCCACGATCCACCGCCGCACGCGTTCGGTGACCGACAGCATCGCGTTCGTCCGATCGACCGCCGCCTGCAACGCGCTCCGATACGCCGGGTCCTCCGCCAGCACCGCGCCCGCCTTGCCGTGCGCCGCGGCCCAATCCGCGGTCCATTCGGCGTCGGGCACCAGCACCGCCACCATGTGCGGGCGCCGGTCGCCCGCGATCATCGCCTGTCCGATCTCGGGCTGGAGCGTCAGCAGTCCCTCGACCTTTTGCGGCGCGACATTCTCGCCCTTGTCGTTGATGATCAGGTCCTTCTTGCGGTCGGTGATCCGGATCCGTCCGCCCGCGTCGATCTCGCCGATGTCGCCGGTGTGCAGCCAGCCGTCCTTCAGGACGCGCGCGGTCTCCGCCTCGTTGCGCCAGTAACCGTGCATCACCAGCTCGCCCTTCACCAGGATCTCGCCGTCCTCCGCGATCCGCACCTCGGTCTCGGCGAGCGGCGGGCCGACCGAATCCATCGTCACCCCGGCGCTCGGCCGGTTGCACGAGATCACCGGCGCCGCCTCCGTCTGGCCATAGCCCTGCAGGAACGTCACCCCCAGCGACTGGAAGAACACGCCCACTTCCGGAGTGAGCGGCGCCCCGCCGGAGATCATCGCCTTCATCCGCCCGCCGAACTTGCGCGCGATCTTCGGCTTGAACAACGTATCGACCAGCAGCGCCTTCGGCCGGTCGGCCAGCCGCAACGTTCCCGCGTCCCGCTTCGCCCCGATGTCCAGCGCGGCCGCCAGCAGCTTGGCGGGCAGGCCGCCCTGCCGCTCGATCGCCTTGCTGATCCGCGTGCGCAGCACCTCGAACAGCCGCGGCACCACGAACATGATCGTCGGGCGCACCTCCTCGATATTCGCGGCCAGCTTGTCGATGCCCTCGGCGTAATAGATCTGCCCGCCCATCCCGATCGGGAAATGCTGCCCGCCGGTATGCTCATACGCGTGGCTCAGCGGCAGGAACGACAGGAATACCTCGTCACCCCAGCCGAAATCCTCCGCGACCACCGCGGAACAGCCGCCCACGTTGTGCAGGATCGCGCCGTGGTGCTGCATCACCCCGCGCGGCGCGCCGCCGGTGCCGCTGGTATAGATGATGCACGCCAGATCGGCCCGCGCGAAATCGGCCTGCGCCGCCACCGTCGCGACTTCGGCGGGGTGACGGTCGATCAGCGTGCGCCAGTCGTGGACGTCGATCGCGGTCTGCCCCAGCCGCATCGCGTCGATCCCGATCAGCATTTGCGGCCGGATCGAGCGCAGGATGGCGGGCATCAGCACCTTGGCGAGCTTCGCGGCCGAGACGATCACCGCCTTCGCCCCCGAATTCTCGATGATATGCGCGTGGTCGCGCTCGGTGTTGGTCGTATAGGTCGGCACGGTGACGCAGCCCGCGGCCATGATCGCCAGGTCGGACAGGCACCATTCCGGGCGGTTCTCGCTGACCAGCATCACACGGTCGCCGCGCTCCAGCCCGATCGCGCGGAATGCGGTGGCCAGCCGGGCCACCGTCTCGGCCGCCTCGCGCCAACTGATCGACATCCAGGCGCCGTCCTGCTTGTGCCACAGGAACGGTGCGTCGCCCTTCTCCGCCGCGCGGGTGAAGAACATCGTGACCAGATTTGGAAAATGTTCGAGCCGGCGGGTAATGACAGCGTTCCTCTCTCCACGGGCGGGCGTATCGCCCTTTCCCCTGCGTCATGGTGCCCGCGTCATGCCAAGGAATTCGTCGCCGCGCCAGCATGGACGCTGTCCCGTGCCGACGCTATCGCGGGTGGCGATGACCGGCACCAGGCACCGCACCACGCGCATCCGCTCCTTCCTGTCCGCCGCCGTGCTGCTGCTCGGCGCCTGCGCCGCGCCGCACGCCGCGGTCGCGCCGGCCACGTCGGCGGTGGCGGCGCAGAGGCCGCAGATCTTCGTCGTCTCGGCCAACCCGCTCGCGACCGACGCGGGCATGGCGGTGCTTCGCCGCGGCGGCTCGGCGATCGACGCCGCGGTCGCGGTGCAGGCGATGCTGTCGCTGGTCGAGCCGCAGAGCTCCGGCGTCGGCGGCGGCGCGTTCCTGACCTATTATGACGCGGCGGCGCGACAGGTGCGCGTCTACGACGGGCGCGAGACCGCCCCCGCCGGCGCCACGCCCGACATGTTTCTCGACGACGGCGGCCGCCCGCTGCCCTTTGCGCAGGCCGTGCTCAGCGGGCGCGCGACCGGCGTGCCCGGCGCGGTCGCGATGCTGGCGATGGTGCAGCGCGAACATGGCCGGCTGCCGTGGCGCACGCTGTTCGGCGATGCGCAGCGCACCGCGCGCGAGGGATTCATCGTCTCGCCCCGGCTCGCACGCTTCCTGGGCGGCGATTATGCCGAGCTGAGCGCCCCCGACGTCCGCGCCTATTTCGCGCGCCCGGGCGGCGGGCTCCTTCAGGCCGGCGACCGGCTCCGCAACCCGGCTTATGCCGCCTTCCTGTCGCGCCTCGCCAACGAAGGGGCCGACGCGCTCTACATCGGCCCGACCGCGCGGCGGATCGTCGCGCGGACGACGCAGGGGCCGCTCGCCGGCACGATGACGCTCGCCGATCTCGCCGGCTACCGCCCGGTGGTGCGTGAGCCGGTGTGCGCGCCGTACCGCGTGCTGATCGTCTGCGCGCCGCCACCGCCCGCCAGCGGCGTCGGGCTGCTCGAGCTGCTCGGGCTGCTCGAGCGGACCGACATCGCCACCCGCAGCGCCGACGATCCGCAGGCATGGTTTCTCTTCGCCGAGGCGAGCCGGCTGATGTACGCCGACCGCGACCGCTACGTCGGCGACCCGGCGTTCGTGGACGTGCCGGTCGCCGGGCTGCTCGACCCGGCGTATCTGGCGCAGCGCGCGACGGCGATCGGCACGCGCGCCGGCCCCGCGCCGGTTCCCGGCACCCCGCCGGGCGCGCCCGTGGCCGGTGCCGACCGTACGCTGGAGCCGACCGGCACCTCGCACTTCATCGTCGGCGATGCGCGCGGGAACGTCGTGTCGATCACCACCACCGTCGAATCGATCTTCGGATCGGGGCGAATGGTCGACGGCTTCTTCCTCAACAACCAGATGACCGATTTCGCGTTCAGCCCGCGCGACGCCGCCGGCCGTCCCGCCGCCAATGCGGTGGCGGCCGGCAAGCGCCCGCGATCGTCGATGACGCCGCTGGTGATGCTCGATTCGGGCCGCGGGTTCGTCGGCGCGCTCGGCTCGGCGGGGGGCAACGCGATCCTCGCCTATGTCGGCAAGGCGATGGTCGGCGCGGTCGACTGGAAGCTGCCGATGCAGCAGGCGCTGGCGCTCCCCAATCTGATCGCGCGGGGCGACAGCTTCCAGGGCGAGGCGTCACGCTTCCCGCCCGCGGTGCGCGATGGCCTCGCGGCGCGCGGCATCGTCGTGCGCGCCGGTCAGGGTGAGGATTCGGGCCTTCACGGCATCATCCTGCGCGACGGTCGCCTCGACGGCGGCTACGACCCGCGTCGCGAAGGCAAGGTCGCAATCGAACCCGCCCCGGTGGAGCGGTAGGCGGCGCTACGCCCCCACCGCCTCCGCCACGTTGGCGAAGCCGTCGCGCGCCAGGCACGCCGCCAATTCTCCGACCAGCCGCCGCGGCAGCCCCGCCCCTTCGTAAACCAGCGCCGAATAGAGCTGCACCAGGCAAGCACCCGCCCTGATCCGCGCATAGGCTTCCGCGCCGCTGTCGATCCCGCCCGCCGCCACCAGCGGCACCTGTCCGCCGGTCGCCGCGCGCACTTCCCCCAGCTTCGCCGCCGCCAGCGATCGGAGCGGCGCGCCCGACAGACCGCCCGTCTCCGCGGCGTGTGCGCTGCGCAACGCCGGTCGGGAGATCGTCGTGTTGCCGATCACCAGCGCGTCGACCCCGCGGTCGATCACCGCCCGGGCCACGCCGTCGATCCCGGCGCGATCGAGATCGGGCGCGATCTTCAGAAACAACGGCGTGGCCCCGCGCACCGCCACGCACGCCGCCAGCAGCTCGTCGAGCGCCGCGCCCGCCTGCAAATCGCGCAACCCCGGCGTGTTGGGCGAGCTGACGTTGATCGTCACGTAATCCGCCACCGGTGCCGCCCGGGTGACCCCCGCGACGTAATCGGCGACGCGGTCGGCGGCGTCCTTGTTCGCGCCGACGTTGATCCCCAGCACGCCGCCGCGGCGATCGGCGGCGGCGGCACGCGCCACTCCTGCTGCCAGCCCGCCGTTGTTGAACCCCATGCGGTTGATGACCGCGCGGTCCTCGCTCAGCCGGAACAGCCGCGGCTGCGGATTGCCCGGCTGCGCACGCGGGGTCAGCGTGCCCACCTCGACCGAGCCGAAACCCAGCGCCATCAGCCCGGACACCGCCCGTGCATCCTTGTCGAGCCCCGCGGCCAGCCCCACCGGATTGGGGAAGCTCACCCCCGCCACCCGCGTTCCCAGCCGCGGCATCGCCCCCGCCAGCGGCGCGCCCGCCTTGCCCCAGCCGCCCAGCGCGCGGATCGCCCAGATATGCGCGGTTTCGGGATCGAGCGTTCGTGCGACGCGGGAAAGCAGGTCGGCCATGCGGATGCGTTTCGCCCCACGGCGACGCGAGATCAAGCGCCGGGAAATTGTAAGTTTTGCTGGCGCTCGCGTCGCATCTATCCAATCTTGGGAGCCGAATCAGCGTCATAAGGCTCTTGCGACCCGAAGGGCTTCCGCAGGGAAGTCTCTTTCCTGAAGGGGCTCGGCAGCGATGCCGGGCCCTTTTTTTGTGCCCGTCGGAACGGTTGATTTTCAGCGCCAAAGCGACCATCTGCCCAATCGGAACGATCTGATCCGATTTGAGAGTGGTTCGCAACTGATGCGCCCGTCATGAGACTGTCCAGCCTGACCGATTACGCCGTGGTGCTGCTCAGCGCCGCTACCCGCCGCAGTGGAGATGTGGGCGGTGGGCTGGCGCGGCAGAATGCGACCGTGCTGGCGGAGGAAACCGGCGTGCCGCTGCCGACCGCGCAGAAGCTGGTCAGCAAGCTGGCGGCGGCGGGGCTGATCGACAGTGCGCGCGGCACCGGCGGCGGTATCCGGCTGTCGCGCCCGCCCGTCTCGATCACGCTGGCCGACATCGTCGAGGCGGTCGAGGGGCCGATCGCGATGACCTCGTGCGTCGATGCGGCGAACCACGATTGCGCGATCGAGGGCAATTGCCGGGTGAAGCCGCACTGGGGCGCGGTCAATCGCGCCGTCCGCGGTGCGCTTGCGGGGATCACATTGGCGCAACTCGCCGCCGACGCGCCGCTGGCGCAGCAGCAGATGAAGGTTGAGGCATAATCATGGCCACCAAGAACGCCGAGGCGCATGCCGCCGTCGCCAAGAAGTACGAATGGGGCTTCGCGACCGAGGTCGAGCAGGATTTCGCGCCCAAGGGGCTGAGCGAGGATACCGTCCGCTACATCTCGGCGAAGAAGGGCGAGCCGGAGTGGATGCTCGACTGGCGGCTGAAGGCGTTCCGCCTCTGGCAGACGCTGGAGGCGCCCGACTGGGCGAAGCTCAACGTCCCCCCGATCGATTATCAGGACGCGTATTACTACGCGGAGCCGAAGCAGAAGAAGACGATCGCCTCGCTCGACGAGCTCGATCCCGAAATCCGCCGCACCTATGAGAAGCTTGGCATCCCGATCGCCGAGCAGGAAGTGCTGGCGGGGGTCGAGGGCGCGCGCAAGGTCGCGGTCGACGCGGTGTTCGACAGCGTCTCGGTCGCCACCACCTTCCGCGCCGAGCTGAAGGCGGCGGGCGTCATCTTCCTGTCGATCAGCGAGGCGATCCGCGAATATCCCGACCTCGTCCGCAAGTGGCTGGGCAAGGTCGTGCCGCAGCGCGACAATTACTTCGCGACGCTCAACAGCGCGGTCTTCTCCGACGGCACGTTCGTCTACGTGCCGAAGGGCGTGCGCTGCCCGATGGAATTGTCGACCTATTTCCGCATCAATGCCGAGAACACCGGCCAGTTCGAGCGGACCTTGATCGTCGCCGACGAGGGCGCCTACGTCTCCTATCTCGAAGGCTGCACCGCGCCGATGCGCGACGAGAACCAGCTCCACGCCGCGGTCGTCGAACTGGTGGCGCTCGACGATGCCGAGATCAAATATTCCACCGTCCAGAACTGGTATCCCGGCGACGAGAACGGCGTCGGCGGCATCTACAATTTCGTCACCAAGCGCGCGCTCTGTCAGGGCAAAAACAGCAAGGTCAGCTGGACGCAGGTCGAGACCGGCAGCGCGATCACCTGGAAATATCCGTCGTGCGTGCTGGCGGGCGACGGGTCGGTCGGCGAATTCTATTCGGTGGCGGTCACCAACAACCGTCAGCAGGCCGATACCGGCACGAAGATGATCCACCTGGGCAAGAATACCAAGTCGACGATCGTGTCGAAGGGGATCAGCGCCGGTCGCTCCGACAACACCTATCGCGGCCTCGTCCGCGTTGCACCGACCGCCGAGAACGTCCGCAACTTCACGCAATGCGACTCGCTGCTGCTGTCGGACCAGTGCGGCGCCCACACCGTGCCGTATATCGAGGTCAAGAACCCCAGCGCGCAGATCGAGCATGAGGCGACGACCAGCAAGATCAGCGAGGACCAGCTCTTCTACGCCATGTCGCGCGGGCTGGATGCGGAGGCGGCGGTCGCGCTGATCGTCAACGGCTTCGCGCGCGAGGTCTTGCAGCAACTCCCGATGGAGTTCGCGGTCGAGGCGCAGAAGTTGCTGGGGATCAGCCTCGAAGGTTCGGTGGGGTAATCCCTTCCGTCACCCCGGCGAAGGCCGGGGTCCAGTTACACCGGTCGGGACGGGATCCCGGCCTACGCCGGGATGACGATGTTAAAGATTGAAAACCTCCACGCCGAAATCGACGGCAAGGAAATCCTCAAGGGCCTTTCGCTCGAAGTAAATGCGGGCGAGATCCACGCGATCATGGGACCGAACGGCGCGGGCAAGTCGACGCTCGGCTATGTCCTCGGCGGTCGCCCCGGGTACGAGGTGACCGGGGGGGCGATCACCTTCAACGGCGAGGATCTGCTGGAGAAGGAGCCGCACGAGCGCGCCGCCGCCGGCGTCTTCCTCGGCTTCCAATATCCGGTCGAGATCCCCGGCGTCTCGAACGTCCAGTTCCTTCGCGAGAGCCTCAACGCCCAGCGCACCAGCCGCGGGGAGAAGCCGCTGTCGGGGGCGGAGTTCCTGAAGCTCGCCCGCGCGCAGGCCGATGTGCTCGGGCTCCAGCAGGACATGCTCAAGCGCCCCGTCAACGTCGGCTTTTCGGGCGGCGAGAAGAAGCGCAACGAGATGGTGCAGATGGGCATCATCGACCCGGCGTTCGCGATCCTCGACGAAACCGACTCCGGGCTCGACATCGACGCGCTGCGCATCGTCGGCGACGGCATCAACCGCATCATGCGCCAGCCGACCAAGGCGGTGCTGCTCATCACCCATTATCAGCGCCTGCTCGACTATGTGCAGCCCGACCGCGTGCACGTCCTCGCCGACGGCCGTATCACCCGCACCGGCGGCCCGGAGCTGGCACACGAGCTGGAGCGTCAGGGCTATGCCGAGGTCGCGGCGTGACGCTCGACCTTCCCTCCAACCGCGAGGAAGCGTGGCGCTGGGCGGATCTCGGCGGGATTGCCGCCGCCGCCGCGCTGGCGCCGATCGCCCGCCCGCAGGCGCAGTTTCTCGACCTGCCCGGCGCCAAGCTGCTGTTCGTCGACGGCGTGCTCGATGAGAATGCCAGCGACCTGCACCGCGTCCGTGTTGGCGACCTGACGCCCGGCACCCACGCGCTCGGCAAGCGCGCCACCGCCGGCTGGTCGCTGCACCTCGACGATCAGGCGGTCGCGCATCCGGTGCAGGTCGTCCATGTCGCCACCGCCGCCGACAACCACGTCGCTGCCGAGATCGTGCTCGGCTCCGATACCTCCGCACAGGTGGTCGAAACGTTCGTCGGTGCCGGTTGGTCGAACCGCAACACCCGCATCCGGCTTGGCAAGGCCGCGCGGCTGATGCGCGCGGTGCGCATGACGCAGGCCGCGGGGTTCGTCACGATCCGTGACGAGGCCGAATTGGGCGAGGGCGCCAGCCTCGTCGGTACGATGCTCGCCGCGGGCGATCAGGGCGTGCGGATCGATGCCGCGATCACGCTGGCGGGCGAGGGCGGCTACGCCGAATATGGCGGCGCGCTGCTGACCCGCGACCGGCTCCGGCAGGAATGTGCGGTCCGCGTCCGCCATGCCGAGCCGACCGGTCAGTCGCACCAATTGTGGCGCGCGGTCGCCGCCGATCACTCGCAGGCGAGCCTCGCCGCCGCGGTCGAGGTCGCGCGCCACGCGCAGAAGACCGACGGCGAACAGAGCTTGCGGGGACTGCTCCTCCACCGCACCGCGACCGTGAACCTCAAGCCCGAGCTGGAGATCTTCGCCGACGACGTGAAGTGCGCGCACGGCGCGACGGTCGGCGAACTCGATGCCCGCGCGCTGTTCTACATGGAAAGCCGCGGCATCCCCGCAGCCCGCGCCAAGGCGCTGCTGACGAAGGCGTTCGTCGCCGACGCGCTGGACCGTATCGCGGACGAGACCGTCCGCGACGCCTTCGCCGCCGATGCCGATGCGTGGCTGGAGAGCGCGTTGTGATACCCCGCCAGCGTCTCAACATTCGCAACATTCGGGCGCGATCATGAGCGTGACCGTCACCGACCGCCCGCTCGATCTGGTCGCGGATTTTCCCGCGATCCCGGAGGGTTGGGCGTATCTCGACACCGCCGCGACCGCGCAGAAGCCGCAGGTCGTGATCGATGCGATCGCGCGCGGCTATGACACTTCCTACGCCACGGTCCATCGCGGCGTGTATCAGCGCTCCGCCGACATGACGCTCGCTTATGAGGCGGCGCGCGCCAACGTCGCCGGCCTGATCGGCGCCAAGGCCGACGAAATCGTGTTCGTGCGCGGCGCGACCGAGGCGATCAACCTCGTTGCCCACTCCTATGCGGCGATGAACCTCAAGCCCGGCGGCCGTATCCTGCTGTCGATGCTCGAGCATCACAGCAACATCGTGCCGTGGCAGATGGTCGCCGAGCGCGTCGGCGCGGCGATCGACGTGATCCCGCTGACCGAGGATCACCGCATCGACCTGGACGCGATGGCGGCGATGATCCGTCCCGAACACAAGCTGGTCGCGCTGGCGCACGTCTCGAACGTGCTCGGCTCGATCCTCGACGTGCAAAAGGCGAGCGCGATCGCGCATGCGGTTGGCGCGAAGATCCTGATCGACGGCTGTCAGGCGGTCCCCCGCCTCGCGGTCGACGTCGCGGCGCTCGGCTGCGATTTCTACGTATTTTCGGGGCACAAGCTCTACGGCCCCACCGGCATCGGCGTGCTCTGGGCGCGTGCCGAGCTGCTCGACGCCATGCCGCCGTATCAGGGCGGTGGCTCGATGATCGACCGCGTGTCGTTCGAGCGCACCACCTATGCTCCCGCTCCGACACGGTTCGAGGCGGGGACGCCGCATATCGTCGGCGCACTCGGCCTGTCGGCGGCGGTGGACTACGTCCGTGCGATCGGGCTCGACCGGATCCACGCCCACGAAACCGCGCTGGTACGCGAGGCGCGCGCCGCGCTGGCGCACGTCAATTCGATCCGCGTGCTCGGGCCGGACGACAGCGCCGGGATCGTCTCCTTCGTCATGGAGGGGGTGCATCCGCACGACATCGGCACCATCTTGGACGAGAGCCGGGTCGCGATTCGCGCCGGGCATCATTGCGCGCAGCCGCTGATGGCCGCGCTGGGCGTGGAGGCGACCGCGCGCGCCAGCTTCGCGGTCTATAACGGCCCCGAAGACGTGGCGGCGCTGGCGGTCGGGATCGAGCGAGTGAAGAGGATTTTCGGATGAGCGATGGGGTCAGGAGCGAAACCGTCGAGGCGGTCGACAAGCCGCCGCGCGCGCAGGTCTCCGACGCGGTGGATAGCGGCCCGGATCAGCCGGGCGGCGAGCGTCAGCGCGACTATCTGTCCGGCTTCCTCGCACAGAAGCCGTCCGGCGATGCCCCGCACGAACCAGGCGGTGCGCTGTACGAGGCGGTGATCGACGCGCTCAAGGACATCTTCGACCCCGAAATCCCGGTGAATATCTACGATCTCGGGCTGATCTACGGCGTCGAGGTGACCGAGGACGGTCACGCCGCGGTGACGATGACGCTGACGACCCCGCATTGCCCGGTCGCCGAGTCGATGCCCGGCGAAGTCGAGATGCGCGTCGCGGCGGTGCCCGGCATCGCCTTCGCCGACGTCAATCTCGTCTGGGATCCGCCATGGGATCCGCAGAAGATGTCGGACGACGCGCGGCTCGAACTGGGGATGCTGTGATGGCTACCACGCTGCGCCAGCGCCCCGCGCCGCTGCTGCTCACCCCGACCGCCGAGGCACGCATCGCGGAGTTGATGGCGAAGGCGCCGGAGGGCGCGATCGGCGTCAAGCTGTCGACTCCCCGCCGCGGGTGCTCAGGGCTCGCCTATTCGGTCGATTACGTCACGGAGGCCAAGCCGATGGACGAGCGGATCGACACGCCGGGCGGCGTCCTGTTCGTCGACGGCGGGTCGATCCTGTATCTGATCGGGTCGACGATGAACTGGGTCGAGGACGATTTCACCGCCGGCTTCGTCTTCAACAATCCCAATGCCAAGGGCGCCTGCGGCTGCGGCGAGAGCTTCACGGTCTGACGCGCGATATTCCGGCGCAGGCAGGGACGACCGCATCATGACCGACGCAGGATAATTCATCGTCCGGGAGCCTACGCCGTGTTGTTGCGTTCGCCCCCGTAATGAAGATCGACCTGTCCTCGGCCGACCTCTGGCGCTCCTTCCGTCGTGACTGGTGGGCGCAGGTCAAGGCCGCCTACGTCGCCTCCAACGACGATAATCTCGGGCTGATCGCCGCGGGGGCGGCGTTCTACATCATCTCCTCGATCGCGCCGATCCTGGCGGTGACCGTCTTCACCTACGGGCTTTTCGCCGATCCGATGACGGTGCAGCAGGACATTCGCGCGCTGTTCGTCTCGCTGCCCGGCGACGTCGCGACGCTGATCGGGCAGCAACTCGACATCGTCACCTCCGGATCGCAGGGGCGCAAGGGGCTGGGCCTGATCGTCGCGCTGCTGATCGCGCTGTACGGCGGCAGCAAGGCGGCGACCGCGATGATGACCGCGCTCAACGTCGCCTACGAAGTCAAGGAAAAGCGCAGCTTCGTCATCTGGACGCTCACCTCGTTTGCGATCGTGCTCGGGGGCATCATGCTGATCTTCATCGGCATCGCTGCCAGCGCGGTGGTCGCCTTCGTCGGCACGCTGATCCCGTGGTTCCCGGGCGTGGTCCTCGCGTTGATTCGCATCGCCACCTATGCGCTGCTCGCCACGATCGTCATCACCGGCGCCTCGCTGCTGTTCCGCTTCGGCCCGTACCGCCACGGCGCACGGTTGCGCTGGGCGACGCCCGGGACGGTCACCGCGACGATCGTGTGGCTGCTCGCCACCACCGGCTTCAGCATCTACGTCGCCAATTTCGGCAATTACGGCGCGACCTACGGCTCGCTGGGGGCGATCATCGTCGCGCTGACGTGGCTGTGGCTCAGCGTCTACGCCTTCCTGCTCGGCGCCGCGCTGGACGTGCAGGCCTATCGCGGGCGATCCGCGGAAAGCGTTGCCGGTCACGCGACCACCGCTTAGGCGTAGCGCGAACGAACAGGGGGCAGTGGCGTGACGGACACCGGGATCAAGCAGACGCGCGGGCCGCTGGCGCTCAATATCCTCGACACGCTGGTGCACCGCATCGGCAAGGACGAACAGGCCGCGCGCCCGCACGACTGGCTGGCGGCGACGATCCTGACCGTCCGCAACGAGATCATCGAGCGCTGGATGGTCTCTACCAAGGCGGCGCACGCTGCCGGTGCCAAGCGCGTCTATTATCTCAGCCTCGAATTCCTGATCGGCCGTCTGCTGCGCGACGCGCTCGCCAACCTGTCGGCGCGCGACGAGGTGGCGGCGGCGTTGCGCGAGTTGAACGTCGACCTCGCCGCGCTGGAGGAGATCGAGCCCGACGCCGCGCTCGGCAACGGCGGGCTCGGGCGGTTGGCGGCGTGCTTCATGGAGAGTCTCGCCACGCTCGACCTGCCCGCCTACGGCTACGGCATCCGCTACGTGAACGGCATGTTTCGGCAGCGGATCGACGACGGCTGGCAGGTCGAGCTGCCCGAGACGTGGCTGCAATACGGCAATCCGTGGGAGTTCCGCCGACGCGAAAGCGCCTATGTCATCGGTTTCGGGGGCGAGGTGCACGGCGACGAGAGCGGCGCGGTGACGTGGAAGCCCGGCGAGATGGTCGAGGCGATGGCGGTCGACACGCCGGTCGTGGGCTGGCGCGGGCGGCGCGTCAACACGCTGCGGCTGTGGACGGCGCGCAGCCTGGATCCGTTCAAGCTCGACGCCTTCAACCAGGGTGACTTCGCCGGCGCGATGGCCGATCAGCTGCGCGCCGAGACGCTGGTGCGCGTGCTCTATCCCAACGATTCGACCGCCGCGGGGCAGGAATTGCGGCTGCGGCAGGAATATTTCTTCTCCTCCGCCTCGATCCAGGACATCGTCCGCCGCCACGTCCAGTATTTCGGCGACATCCGCACCTTGGCCGATCGGGCCGCGATCCAGCTCAACGACACCCATCCCGCGGTGTCGGTCGCCGAGCTGATGCGGCTGCTGCTCGACGAGCACGCGCTCGGCTTCGACGAGGCGTGGGAGATCACGCAAGGAACCTTCGGCTACACCAACCACACCTTGCTGCCCGAGGCGCTGGAGAGCTGGCCGCTACCGCTGTTCGAACGGCTGCTGCCGCGCCACATGCAGTTGGTCTATGCGATCAACGCCAAGCTGCTGCGCGCCGCGCGCAAGGTGCCGGGCATCGACGACCGCGCGATCGCCGCGATCAGCCTGATCGACGAGGGCGGGGAGCGCCGCGTCCGCATGGCCAACCTCGCCTTCGCCGGGGCGCACAGCGTCAACGGCGTGGCCGCGCTCCATACCGGTCTCATGAAGACCACCGTCTTCGCCGACCTCCACCGCCTCTATCCGCAGCGGATCAACAACAAGACGAACGGCATCACCCCGCGCCGCTGGTTGCAGGAATGCAATCCCGGGCTCACCGCGCTGATCAAGGAGGCGATCGGCGACGGCTTCACCGACCAGGCCGAGCAACTGACCGCACTCGTCCCTTTCGCTGAGGATGCCGCGTTCCGCGAGCGCTTCGCGGCGGTCAAGCGCGCCAACAAGGTCGCGCTGTCCGAGTATCTCCGCACGGAGATGGGGCTGCGGCTCGATCCGTCGGCGCTGTTCGACGTCCAGATCAAGCGCATCCACGAATACAAGCGCCAGCTGCTGAACATCATCGAGACGGTCGCGCTGTACGACCAGATCCGCAGCCATCCCGAGCGTGACTGGACGCCGCGCGTCAAGCTGTTCGCGGGCAAGGCGGCGTCGAGCTATCATCAGGCGAAGCTCATCATCAAGCTGGCCGGCGACGTCGCGCGCCGCGTCAACGCCGACCCGTCGATCGGCGGGCTGCTGAAGGTCGCGTTCGTTCCCAATTACAACGTCAGCCTGGCCGAGCGGATGGTCCCCGCCGCCGATTTGTCCGAACAGATCTCGACCGCCGGCATGGAGGCGTCGGGGACGGGCAACATGAAGTTCGCCCTGAACGGCGCGCTGACGATCGGCACGCTCGACGGTGCGAACGTCGAGATCCGCGACCATGTCGGCGCGGAGAATATCGTGATCTTCGGCCTGACCGCGGACGAGGTCGCCGACAGGCGTGCCGGCGGCTATGACCCGCGCCAGACCATCGAAAATTCCGCCGAACTCGCGCAGGCGGTGAACGCTATTGCCGCCGGTGTGTTCTCTCCCGATGATCACAACCGCTACCGCGATCTGATGAACGGGCTGTACGACCATGACTGGTTCATGGTGGCGGCCGATTTCGACGCCTATGCCGCCGCGCAGCGCGAGGTGGACGCGCGCTGGGTCGACCGCGACGGGTGGAACCGCAGCGCGATCCGCAACGTCGCGAACATGGGCTGGTTCTCCTCGGACCGGACGATCGGTGAATATGCGACCGAGATCTGGGGCGTGAAGTGAAGCCGCCCGCCGCCGCGATCGACGCGCTGCTGGACGGCACCAACGAGGATCCCTTCGCGCTGCTCGGCCCCCATGCGGGACCGCAGGGAACGTTTGCCCGCGTTTGGATCCCCGGCGCCGCCACCGCCGAGGCGCGCACGCTGGCCGGCATTTCGCTGGGCACGCTGACGCGGGTCGACGACCGCGGGTTGTTCGAGGGCGTGATCGACGGCGATCCGCAGCCGCTGCGTTACGTCGCGACCGGCGGCGGGGCCGAATGGTGGGTCACCGATCCCTACAGCTTCGGCCCCGTGCTCGGCCCCACCGACGACTTCCTGATGAACGAGGGCACGCACTTCCGCCTCCACGACAAGCTCGGTGCGCACCTGATCGCGCACGAAGGCGCGGAGGGCGTGCATTTCGCGGTCTGGGCGCCCAACGCCCGCCGCGTCGCCGTAGTGGGCGACTTCAACGACTGGGATCCGCGCCGCCACGGGATGCGCCGCCGCAGCGACACCGGCGTGTGGGAGATCTTCCTGCCGGATATCGGCGCCGGCCGCGCCTACAAATATGCGATCACCGGCCCGGACGGCACCCTGCAGCCGCTGAAGGCGGACCCCTACGCCTTCGCCGCCGAGTTGCGCCCGAAGACCGCCTCGCTCACCACCGCGCCGATGCACCACGAATGGGGCGATGCCGCGCATCGCGAGGCCTGGGCCTCGGTCGACCCGCGCCGCGCGCCGATCAGCATCTACGAGGTCCATGCCGGCAGCTGGCAGCGCGACGAGAACGGCTGGTTCCTCTCCTGGGATCAACTCGCCGAGCGGCTGATCCCTTATGCGGTGTCGATGGGGTTCACCCACATCGAATTCATGCCGATCTCGGAGCATCCCTATGATCCGAGCTGGGGCTATCAGACGACGGGCCTCTATGCCCCCAGCGCGCGGTTCGGCGACCACGAAGGCTTCGCACGCTTCGTCGACGGCGCGCACCGCGCCGGGCTCGGCGTGCTGCTCGACTGGGTGCCCGCGCATTTCCCCGTCGACGCGCATGGCCTGGCGCGCTTCGACGGCACCGCCCTCTACGAGCATGACGATCCGCGCCTCGGCTATCATCCCGACTGGAATACCGCGATCTACAATTTCGGGCGCCGCGAAGTGTCCGCCTTCCTCGTCAACAACGCGCTGTTCTGGGCCGAGCGCTACCACGTCGACGGCTTGCGCGTCGATGCGGTCGCCTCGATGCTGTACCGCGATTATTCGCGCAAGGACGGCGAGTGGATCGCCAATCCGGAAGGCGGTCGGGAGAATTGGGAGGCGGTCGATTTCATGCGCGCCGCCAACCGCGCGCTTTACGCCCGTCACCCCGGCGTGTTCACGGTCGCCGAGGAATCGACCAGTTGGCCCGGCGTCTCCGCCCCCGCCTATGACGAGGCGCCGCGCACCGCGCTCGGCTTCGGGTTCAAGTGGAACATGGGCTGGATGCACGACACGCTGAAGTACATGGCGCGCGAGCCGGTCCACCGGAAGCATCACCATGCCGCGATCACCTTCGGCCTCGTCTACGCCTTCGACGAGAATTTCGTCCTGCCGATCAGCCATGACGAAGTCGTCCATGGCAAGGGCTCGATGCTCACGAAGATGCCCGGCGACGATTGGCAGAAATTCGCCAATCTGCGCACCTATTACGCGATGATGTGGGGCTATCCGGGCAAGAAGCTGCTGTTCATGGGGCAGGAGTTCGCGCAGCGCGCGGAATGGAGCGAAGAGCGCGCGCTCGACTGGGATCTGCTCAATTCGTCGGCCCACGACGGCGTGCGCAAGCTGGTGCGCGACCTCAACCGCCTCTACCGCGAGAAGCGCGCGCTCCACGCCCGCGATTGCGAGCCGGAGGGATTCCGCTGGCTGGTGCAGGACGATGCCGAGAATTCGGTGTTCGTCTGGCTGCGCAGCGCCCCGGGCGCCCCGCCGATCGCGGTCATCGTCAACATGACCCCGGTGGCACGGATGCCCTACCGCGTGCCGCTGCCGCACGACGGCCGCTGGCGCGAGGTGCTGAACTCCGATGCGCACGATTACTGGGGATCGGGGCTCGGCAATCTCGGCGGGGTGGTGGCAGCCGACGGCTATGCCGACGTGACGCTGCCACCGCTCGCCACGGTGATGCTGGAATGGGAACCGGCGTCGTGAGTGCGGCTCAGACGATCCGGCCGACCAGCGCGAAGATCGCGCCCCACGCCAGCAGCGAGGGCACGAGCGCGCAGGCGACGCCGCGGATCAAACCGTCGGCGGTACGGGGTTGGCAGGCGGGGTGCATCGGCGATCCTCTCGAAGGTAGCGTTGTTCTGGCTACGCACGCACTCACATCGCCCGCGTCTCTTGGCGTCGGTGACGTGACATCATGGTTAACGTTCGATGAATCGATAGTAAAGATGCAGGGAAGGAGAGCCTGACGTGGACGAACGCAGAGGCCAGCCGCTGGCGCGCGACGCGATGGCTTATGTCCTGGCCGGGGGACGCGGCAGCCGGTTGAAGGAACTCACCGACACCCGCGCCAAGCCGGCGGTGTATTTCGGCGGCAAGAGCCGGATCATCGACTTCGCGCTGTCGAATGCGATCAACTCCGGCATCCGCCGGATCGGTGTCGCCACCCAGTACAAGGCGCACTCGCTGATCCGGCACCTCCAGCGCGGCTGGAACTTCCTGCGCCCGGAACGCAACGAAAGCTTCGATATCCTGCCCGCATCGCAGCGGATCAGCGAATTCCAATGGTACGAAGGCACCGCCGACGCCGTTTACCAGAACATCGACATCATCGCGGAGAGCGCGCCCGAATTCATGGTCATCCTGGCGGGCGACCACATCTACAAGATGGATTACGAGATCATGCTCCGCCAGCATTGCGACAGCGGTGCCGACGTGACGGTGGCGTGCATGGAAGTGCCGCGCATGGAGGCGGTCGCGTTCGGCGTAATGCATGTCGACGAGCAGGACCGCATCGTCGATTTCGTCGAAAAGCCCGCCGATCCGCCGTCGATCCCCGGCCAGCCCGATGTCGCGCTCGCCAGCCTCGGCATCTACGTCTTCAACACGAGGAAGCTGATCGAGGAGCTGCGCCGCGACGCCGCGACCGAAGGGTCGAGCCGCGACTTCGGCAAGGACATCATCCCGTATCTGGTCAAGCACGGCCATGCGCACGCGCATCGCTTCTCGGCCAGCTGCGTCCGCTCGCCCGAGGAGCCCGCGGCCTATTGGCGCGACGTCGGCACCGTCGACGCTTACTGGGAAGCGAACATCGACCTCACCGACGTCGTGCCGCAGCTCGACCTGTACGATCGCGAATGGCCCCTGTGGACCTATTCGGAGCTGACTCCGCCCGCCAAGTTCGTCCACGACGAAGAGGGGCGGCGCGGGCAGGCGGTCTCCAGCCTGGTGGCCGGCGACACGATCATCTCGGGCTCGAACGTGCACCGCAGCCTGATCTCGACCGGCGTGCGCGCGCACAGCTATTCGTTCCTCGACGAGGCGGTCGTGCTGCCGCATTGCCGCATCGGCCGTAATGCGCGCCTGACCAAGGTGGTGCTCGACCGCGGCGTCATCATCCCCGACGGGCTCGTGGTCGGCGAGGATCCGGTACTCGACGGCCAGCGCTTCCGCCGCACCGAAAAGGGCGTGTGCCTGGTGACGCAGCCGATGATCGACCGGCTGGAGCTGTAGGCCTGATGTCGATCTCGGTCCTGTCGGTCGCGTCCGAGGCCTATCCGCTCGTCAAAACCGGCGGGCTGGGCGATGTCGTCGGCGCGCTGCCGGCCGCGCTGGCGCCGCACGACGTGGGCGTCGTCACGCTCGTCCCCGGTTATCCGCGCGTGATGGCGGCGGTGAAGGGATCGGCGGCGCTCCACGACTGGCCCGACCTGCTCGGCGCACCCGCACGGTTGCTGTCGGGAACGATCGGCGGGCACACGCTGCTGGTGCTGGACGCACCAGGCTATTTCGCGCGCGAGGGCGGGCCGTACGGCGATCCCTCCGGGCGCGACTGGGACGACAATTGGCGCCGCTTCGCCGCCTTCGGGCGCGCCGCCGCCGATCTCGCGTCGGGCGCGGTCAAGGGTTTCCGCTTCGACATCCTCCACGCGCACGACTGGCAGAGCGGGCTGGCGCCGGCCTATCTGCGCTTCGCCCCTGCCGGGGGGCGCATCGCGCGCTCGGTGATGACGATCCACAACATCGCCTTTCAGGGCCGCTACGACGCCGGCATCTTCGGTTCGCTGGCGCTGCCCGATCGCGCCTTCGCGGTCGACGGCGTCGAATATTACGGCGGGGTCGGCTACCTCAAGGCCGGGCTGGAGGCCGCCGACGCGATCACCACCGTCAGCCCGACCTATGCCGCCGAGATCCTCCGTCCCGATTTCGGCATGGGGCTGGAGGGGCTGATTCACACGCGGCGCGCGCGCGTCTCGGGGATCGTCAACGGCATCGACCCGGCGGTGTGGAACCCTGCCACCGACGCCGCGCTGCCGGAGCGGTTCGACGCCGCCACGTTGCCGCACCGTACCGCCAACAAGCGCGCGCTGGAGGCGGCGTTCGGGCTTGAACCGGGCGACGGTCCGTTGTTCTGCGTGGTGACGCGGCTGACCTGGCAGAAGGGCATGGACGTGCTGGCCGACACCGTCGACGCGCTGGTCGCGATGGGCGGGCGACTGGCACTGCTCGGCTCAGGCGACGCCTGGCTCGAACACGCCTTCACCGCTGCGGCGGCGCGCCATCCCGGCCGGGTCGGGGTGCGGATCGGTTATGACGAGGCGCTGTCGCACCTGATTCAGGGCGGCGCCGACGCGATCCTGATCCCGTCGCGGTTCGAGCCGTGCGGGCTGACCCAGCTCTACGGCCTCGCCTACGGCTGCGTGCCGGTGGTGGCGCGCACCGGCGGGCTCGCCGACACGGTGATCCACGCCAACGCCGCCGCGCTCGATGCGGGCGTGGCGACCGGCATCCAGTTCGACACCGTCACGCACGAGTCACTGGCGCAGGCCATTGCGCTTGCGATACGACTATATGGCACGCCGGATCGCTGGGCCGCGATTCAGCGGGCGGGCATGGCGGCGGACTTTTCCTGGGCGACCAGCGGACGCCGCTATGCCGACCTCTACCGGGAGCTGCTGACCGCATGATCCGTAATGTTCCGACCACGCCGTTCACCGACCAGAAGCCGGGCACCTCGGGCCTGCGCAAGAAGGTGAAGGTCTTCCAGCAGCCGAACTATGCCGAGAATTTCATCCAGTCGGTCTTCGACGTGGTTGAGGGCAAGGACGGCGCGACGCTGGTGATCGGCGGCGACGGCCGCTACCTCAACCGGCAGGTGATCCAGACCGCGATCCGCATGGCGGCCGCCGCCGGTTTTGCGCGCGTCGTGGTCGGGCAGGGCGGCATCCTGTCGACGCCCGCCGCCTCCAACGTGATCCGCACGCGCGGCGCGCTCGGCGGGCTGGTGCTGTCGGCCAGCCACAATCCCGGCGGTCCCGACGAGGACTTCGGGATCAAGTACAACGTCGCGAACGGCGGCCCCGCGCCCGAAAAGGTGACGGAGGCGATCCACGCCCGCACGCTGTCGATCGACGAATGGCGCGCCGCCGATACCCCCGACATCGACCTCGACACGCTCGGCGAGGTGGAGGTCGAGGGGATGACCGTCGAGGTCGTCGACCCCGTCACCGACTATGCCGCGCTGATGGAGACGCTGTTCGATTTCGACGCGATCCGCGCCGCGGGTCTGACGATGGCGTTCGACGCGATGAGCGCGGTGACCGGCCCGTACGCGACCGAGATCCTCGAGCGCCGCCTGGGCTTCGCCGCCGGCACCGTCCGCAACGGCACCCCGCTGGAGGATTTCGGCGGCCACCACCCCGACCCAAACCTCGTCCACGCGCACGAACTCCATGAGACGATGATGGCCGCCGATGCGCCCGACTTCGGCGCGGCGTCGGACGGCGACGGCGACCGCAACCTCATCATCGGTCGCGGCCGCTTCATCACGCCGTCGGACAGCCTCGCGATGCTCGCCGCCAACGCGCATCTCGCGCCCGGCTATGCGAGCGGGCTGAAGGGCATCGCGCGCTCGATGCCGACCAGCGCCGCCGCCGACCGCGTCGCGGCAAAGCTCGGCATTCCGTCGTTCGAGACCCCGACCGGCTGGAAGTTCTTCGGCAACCTGCTCGACGCAGGGCTGGCGACGATCTGCGGCGAGGAGAGCGCGGGCACCGGCAGCGACCACGTCCGCGAGAAGGACGGGCTGTGGGCGGTGCTGCTCTGGCTCAACATCCTCGCCGCGACCGGCAAGAGCGTCGACCGGATCGCGCGCGACCATTGGGCGGAATACGGCCGCAATTACTACGCCCGCCACGATTACGAGGGCGTCGACAGCGCCGCCGCCGACACGCTGATGACCGAGCTGCGCGGCAAGCTCGCCACGCTCCCCGGCACCGCGTTCGGCCCGCTCACCGTCGCCGAAGCGGACGACTTCGCCTATGAGGACCCGACCGACGGCTCGGTCAGCCGGAACCAGGGCGTGCGGGTGCTATTCGAGGGCGGAAGCCGCGTCGTCTTCCGCCTGTCGGGCACCGGCACCAGCGGCGCGACGCTGCGTGTCTACCTCGAACGCTACGAACCCGCCGACGGCGATCTCGATGCCGAAACCGGCGCCATGCTCGCCGACATCGTCGCCGCCGCCGATGCGATCGCCGGCATCCGCGCGCACACGGGACGCGAGCAGCCCGACGTCGTGACGTGACCGCCACCTTGGCCGCTGGCGGCGTCGACTTCGCCGTCCGCGCCCCTGCCGCCGACATGGTCTGGCTCTGCCTGTTCGATGGCGACGCCGAACGCCGCATCGCGATGCAACCCCACGGCGACGACTGGCGCGTCCATGTCCCCGACGCGGGCGAGGGCGCCCGCTACGGCTTCCGCACCGCCGCCGATGCCGCAAAGCTGCTGGTCGACCCGCACGCGGTGACGCTCGACCGCCGGTTCGCCTACGACCCGCACCTGCGCGAGCCGCGCATCGACACCGCCGCGCTCGTTCCCAGGGCGGTCGTCACCGCACCGCTTCCCGCGCTCGACCTTGTACCCGTCTTCCAGCCCGGCGACTTGATCTACGAGGTCAACGTCCGCGCCTTCACGATGCGCCATCCCGACGTTCCGCCCGAGCAACGCGGCACGATCGCCGCGCTCGCGCACCCTGCGATCATCGCGCACCTGAAGCGGATCGGCGTCGCCGCGGTCGAACTGATGCCGATCGTCGCCTGGATCGACGAGCGCCACCTGCCCCCGCTCGGCCTGTCGAACGGCTGGGGCTACAACCCGGTCGTCCCGATGGCGCTCGACCCGCGCCTGGCCCCCGGCGGCATTGCCGAGCTGCGCGCAACGGTCGCCGCGCTGCGCGCGGAAGGCATCGGTACGATTCTCGACCTCGTCTTCAACCACACCGGCGAAAGCGACGTGCTCGGCCCGACGCTCTCCCTGCGCGGGCTGGACGACGCAGCCTATGCGCGCGCGCCCGACGGCACGCTCATCAACGACGCCGGCACCGGCAACACGCTCGACTTCGCCAACCCCGCGGTCCGCGCCCTCGCGCTCGACACGCTGCGCCACTTCGTCAGCCAGGCCGGCGTCGACGGTTTCCGCTTCGACCTCGCCACCGTCATGGCGCGCGGCCCCGGCTTCGACCGTGCGGCGCCGATCTTCGCCGAAATCGCCGCCGATCCGCTGCTCCGCTACCGCGTCCTGATCGCCGAGCCATGGGACATCGGCCCGGGCGGCTATCAGCTCGGCAATTTTCCCGCCGACTGGCTCGAATGGAACGACCGCTACCGCGACGACGTCCGCCGCTTCTGGCGTGGCGACGGCGGCGCGGGCGCGCTGGCGACGCGGCTGATGGGGTCGAGCGACGTGTTCGGCGACCGCACGCGCGGGGTCGGCTTCGTCGCTGCGCACGACGGCTTCACGCTCGCCGATACCGTCTCCTATGCCGAGCGCCACAACCACGCCAACGGCGAGCACAATCGCGACGGTCACGCCGGGGAAATCGCGTGGAACAATGGCGAGGAAGGCGACAGCGCCGATCCGGCGATCCGCGCCGCCCGCGCCAGCGACGCTCGCGCCTTGCTCGCCACGCTCTTCGCCACCCGCGGCACGATCCTGCTCACCGCCGGGGACGAATTCGGCCGCACGCAGCGCGGCAACAACAACGGCTATGCGCAGGACGAGCTGCTGTGGCTCAACTGGGCGAACCGCGACACCGCGCTGGAGGATTACGTCGCGGACCTGGCCCGCCGTCGCGCGGCTTGCCCGTCGCTCGCCGACGCACGGATTCCGCGCGACGCGACGTGGCGGCGGCTCGACGGCCAGCCGATGCGCGACGCGGATTGGGACGGTGCCAATGGCTTCGTCCTTCGGCTGAGCGACGCGACGATCACGGTCGACCGCCGTGCGCGGACGGTCACGCTCGACCCTCGATAATCGTTCGTGCCGAGCCTGTCGAAGCACATGCCCCGCAACACGTTACCCTCGACTGCCTGCCGAGGCAGGCGGTCGGTTCACGCGTCGACAGGCTCAAGACGAACGGTACGCGTCGCTTGGATATTCTCTAGGAACGCCCCGGTCGTCTTCTAATGGCAGATCGCGTAAGGTGCCGCATTCGCGGTCGCGTCGACGAGGTCGCGCAACTCCTTCGCGTTCAGCGGCTTCATGAACTCGCACCCGAAGGCGTTGCCGTCCACCCACGCGATCCGCGCATGGCGCTCCGCGCTCCCCGGCAGCGTCAGCTTCAACAGCGTCCCCACCGCCAGCGGCAGCGTGGTACGCGCCCGGATGCCCGCCGCCGATGCGTCGAGGATCTCGATCGACACGGCCAGCCGCGCCAGCCCGCGGCACTCGGCCGGGATACGCGGTTCGCGACGGTTGTCGATCAGCGGTTTGGATGCCATGGCCCCTTCTCACTTCTTCTTGTCTCGTCCCGGCTGTAGCCGCGCGAAAGTAAAGAAGCGGTAACCACCTATGTTATGGCGCCGCTGTCGCCTGCGGTGGTGCTGACCCATTATGGCGGAGCGACACATGACGATCGGCGGCTCGACGGCATCGGCGGAACTTGCGGCGTTGCGTCCCTGGGCGGATGCCGCGCCGGCCATCACCGTGCAGGAGCGCACCGCGCGCCTCGACCGTGCCCGCGCGCTCACCTCCGGCCTCGGCGCCGATGCGCTGCTGGTGCAGGCCGGCGACTCGCTTCGCTACTTCGCCGGGGTGCCGTGGAGCCCCAGCGAGCGGCTGGTCGCGTTGCTGCTCCCCGTCGCAGGCACGCCGAAGCTGATCTGTCCGGCGTTCGAGCGCGGCACGCTGGAGGCGGAGCTCGCCATCGAGGCCGACCTGCTGCTGTGGGAGGAGGACGAGGATCCGGTCGAGCTCGTCGCCGATGCGCTGCCCGCCGGGGCGACGCTCGCGCTCGACCCGCTGCTGTTTTTCGGCCGGGCGCGCAAGCTCGAGCGTACCGGGCTGGTGACGATCGACGGCGCCCGTGCGATCGACGGCTGCCGCCTCATCAAGTCGCCCGCCGAACTCGCGCTGCTGTCGCAGGCCAAGCAGATGACGCTCGCGGTCCACGCCGCCGCCGCGCGCATCCTGGCGCCGGGCATCCGCGAGAGCGAGGTCGTGCGCTTCATCGACGACGCGCACCGCGCGCTCGGCGGCGGCGGGTCGACCTTCTGCATCGTGCAATTCGGACAGGCGACGGCCTATCCGCACGGGCTGCCCGGCGACCGGGCGCTGGCGGAGGGCGACGTGGTGCTGGTGGACACCGGCTGCCGCGTCCAGGGCTATCATTCCGACATCACCCGCACCTACGCCTTCGGCCCCGTCGCCGACGAGGTGCGCGCGATCTGGGACATCGAACACGCCGCGCAACAAGCCGCCTTCGCCGCGGTCGCGCCCGGCGTGCCGTGCGAGGCGATCGACGCCGCCGCGCGCGCCGTGCTGGTGCGCGAGGGGCTGGGGCCGGACTATCGCCTGCCCGGGCTGCCGCACCGCACCGGGCACGGCATCGGGTTGTCGATCCACGAGCCCGCGTATCTCGTGCGCGGCGACACGACGCCGCTCGCGCCGGGCATGTGCTTTTCCAACGAGCCGATGATCGTCGTGCCGGGCCGCTTCGGCATCCGGCTGGAGGATCATTTCCACGTCACGGACGCTGGGGCGGCATGGTTCACCCCGCCGCAGCCCAGCATCGACAAGCCCTTCGATTGATTACGGATATGACCGCATGAAGCCCCATGCCGCCCCGCCGGGGATGCGCCCCGGCGAATTCGTCGCCTTCGTCGCCGCGGTGATGGCGGTCAATGCGCTCGGCGTCGACCTGATGCTCCCCGCGCTCGCCGACATCGGGCGCGACCTGTCGATCTTGGAGGCCAACCACCGCCAATGGGTGGTCACCGCCTATGTGCTCGGCTTCGGGGTGGGGCAGCTGTTCTACGGCCCGCTCGCCGATCGCTACGGGCGCAAGCCGGTGCTGGTGGCGACGCTGATCGGCTTCGTCGGTGCCAGCATCTTCGCCGCCGCCTCCGCGACGTTCGGCGCCTTGCTCGGCGCGCGCGTGCTGCAAGGGCTGATGTCGGCCTCCACGCGCGTCATCGCCGTGGCGGTGGTGCGCGACAACGCCTCGGGCCGCGCGATGGCGCGCACCATGTCGGTGGCGCAGATGATCTTCTTCCTCGTCCCCATCCTCGCGCCCACGATCGGCCACGGGCTGTTGATGATCGGGCCGTGGCGGTTCGTCTTCTACGCGCTGGGCGGCTTCGCCGGCCTCGTGCTGCTATGGACGCTCGCCCGCCTGCCCGAGACGTTGCCGGTCGAGCGTCGCACCGCGATCTCGCTGGCCAATCTCGCCAGCAGCTACCGGCTGACGCTCACCAATCGCTATTCGATCGGCTATGCGCTCGCCGCCTCGCTCACCTTCGGCGGGATCATCGCCTTCGTGTCGACCGCGCAGCAGGTGTTCGTCGACGAATTCGGCGCCGGCGACCGCTTCACCCTGTTGTTCGCGATCTGCGCGGGCGCGATGGGCGTGGCCTCGTTCATGAACAGCCGGCTGGTCGAACGACTCGGCACGCGGCTGATCTCGCAGACCGCGGTGATGGCGCTCATCGTGCTGTCGCTCCTGCACCTCGCGGTGGTCGAAATGGGTTGGGAGACGCTGGTCAGCTACATCTTCTTCCAGTCGCTCAGCATGACATGCATCGGCCTGTGCGGGTCCAACTTCGGCGCGATGGCGATGGAGCCGGTCGGGCGGATCGCCGGCACCGCCTCGTCGGTACAAGGATTCGTCACCAGCGTCGGGGCGGTGCTGGTGGGATCGGCGATCGGCCAATCCTATGCCGGCACCACGCTCCCGCTGACCCTCGGCTATCTCGCGATCGGGGTCGCCGGGTTCGTGATCGTCTACGTCGTGGAGGAAGGGCAGCTGTTCCGCGCGCGGCTCGCCTGACGCGCCCACGCCGACCCGCGCCCGTAGGCGAGCGCGGCGAGCATCGTCAGCCCGGTCAGCGGAAAGACGATGCCCGCCACCCCCATGATCGCCAGCAGCCCCGCGCCGGTGCGCGCATCGGGCAGGTTGGTCCGCCCGCGCGGCCCGCGCTTCCACCACATCACCGGCGCGGTGATCGTCAGCAGCGCAAGCGCGGCGCACGCGAACAGCATGACCAGCCGGTTGGCCT
This sequence comes from Sphingomonas sp. BE138, assembly GCF_031456125.1. Classification (NCBI taxonomy): domain Bacteria; kingdom Pseudomonadati; phylum Pseudomonadota; class Alphaproteobacteria; order Sphingomonadales; family Sphingomonadaceae; genus Sphingomonas; species Sphingomonas sp. BE138. The sequence continues at coordinate 155,492 of NZ_JAVDUC010000004.1, read as the reverse complement.
CGCCATATTCCTTGCCCTGATGGACCGCCGCGCTCCATTCGATCACCTGCGCCGGCCGGCCGAAGTCGCCGAACCGCGCGTCCTGCACCACGCGCCCGCTGCCCGCGTCGACATAGACGACATGCGCGGCGCCGGCCGGTCCCAGTGTCGCGCTGACCAGATACGGCGCGTTCGCGGCCGCCGGCCACGTCAGCGTCCAGTCCGGCGCCATTCCATGTGCCCGTGCCGCGGCCAGTGCCTGATCGGCGGTGACGCGCCGCATGCCCCCCATCGGCATCGCATGCTGTTCCATCGACCAGGGGAGGTCATGGCCCGCATGTGGGTCACCCGACGGTACCGCGGGTCGTCCCCAGCCCGCGCCCGCTACCCCTGCCTGGATATTTTTGCCCCACACGGCGCTCCACGGCATCCCGCTGACCGCCAGAAACAGGATCAACCCGCCCCCGAACAGCCCCGTCACCGCGTGCAGATCGCGCCAGAACAGCCGTCCGCCGGCACCGCCGCGCACCGAAACGGTCCGCCCGCGTCCCCACCACAGGTACAGACCGCTGACGACGAGCACGATCGACCACCCCGCGGCGATCTCGATCATCCAATTGCCGACCCACCCGGCCAGCGCGAGACTGTGCAAGTGCTTGACGGTCTGCATGATTCCGCCCGGGTTCGTGGTCCCGAACACATGCCCGTCGGCCGGGTCGACGAACGCCATCCGGATCGTCCCGTCCGGCCGCCGCACCGTCGCCCGCCAACTCTCGTCGAGAATCAACGGCTTCTGCACCTGCGTCACCGTGCCGCCCACCGCCGCGCCGACGCGCGACGCGATCGTCTCCAGCGGCAGCGTGGGTTTCCCCGGGGCAACATGGATCCACTCGGCATAGAAATGCCGTTCGATCTCCGGCTTGTAGAGGTACAGCGCGCCGGTCACCGCCAGCCACAGCAGGAACGGCAGCACCAGCACGCCGGCGAAGAAATGCCAGCGCCACACCGCGCGCTGGAGTTCGGCCGCGATCGCGGCCGGACGGGAAGGGGACATGACGATCATCCTCGATCGGCCCGAGTCGCCGGGCCGTGACTGTTTTTCAGCGGATCGAGAACATCGCGGGCGGCGCACGCAGCGGAGGTCGCCAACGCCTTGTGAACGCAAAAGAGAAAGAAGCACCATCCGTCGCCGCATGCACGACGCGCACCAACGGCAGGGACAGCAATACCGCGACGGCGACGATCGCGGCGGCCAGCGACACCGCCGCAAACGCGCACGGCTTGGCGAAGCCGTCGTGGCCCGGCGTCTCGTGCGCATGGCCGTGCGCGGCGACCACGCCGGGGCAGGCGACGATCGCCACCTGCCCGTGCGCCACCTGCGGCATGAAGCCGACCGGCACCAGCATCCGCACGAGGATCGCCAACGCCGCCAGCGCCGCGAACCACGCGGGTCGCCTGCGAAGGATGGCGGAACGGTCGATCATCGTGGGCGATCCTACCGCCGGATGGTTAACGCCACCATACCTATCCGGCGACGATAACCGCCTCGTGCCGCACCGGAAACGCCAACGATCGCGCGACGAAGCACCGCCGACCGGCCTCCTCGTGCAGCGCCGCGGCCAACGCGGGGTCGCCGGCGATGATCGTGACCTGCGGGCGCAGCGTCGCGGCGGTAATCCGGCCGTTGCCGTCGCCATCCAGCGTCAGGACCGCCTCGGCTTCGTCGACATAGCCGGTCACCACCACCCCGGCATCGGCGCACAGATGCAGATACCACAATTGATGGCACGCGCTGATCGCGCCGAGCAGCAGCTCCTCGGGGTTCCAGCGCGCCGCATCGCCGCGGAAGCGCGGGTCGGACGAGCCGGCGATCGGCGGCTTGCCCGCGGCGCTGATCTCATGGTCGCGCGCATAGCCGGCATAGCGCGCGGTGCCGGTGCCGCGATCCCCGGTCCAGCGCAGGCGCACACGCGTCATGCCGCGTGCAGCCGCCGCGTGCGCCGGTACAGCCACCACGCCGTGCCTGCGAACACCAAGGTTCCCAGGATCAGCGCCGGCCCCTCGAACCCGTCGACCAGCGCCAGCGGCGTCTCGGTTCCGCTCTGGTAGACGATGCCCGCAAAGACCACGTTCCACAGGCTTTCGCCGACGATCATGCCAGTCGCCGTCAGCACGCCCAGCCGCTTGGCCGCTTCCGCATCGGCGCTGCGATCGGCGGCCCGGTCGTAGAGATGCCCGATCACCGCGCCGACTACGACGGTCAGCGTCGCGCTCATCGGCAGGTAGATGCCCAGCCCGACGCCCAGCGGCGGCAGCCGCAATCGCCCCGCGCGCCCCAGCGCCTCGTCGAGCACGATCGCCGCCACGCCCGCCAGCGCGCCCCATCCGATCATCGTCCAGTTGAGGTTGCCGCCTAGCACGCCCTGCGCCAACGCGGAGATCAACGCCGCCTGCGGGGCGGCCAGCGCGTTGGTGCTCGCGCCCGGCATGCCGGCGAAGCCGAACGAGGTATAGAGCAGCTGCATGACCGGCGGCACGACCACCGATCCGAAGCAGACGCCGATCACCAGCGCCACCTGCTGCTTCCACGGCGTCGCGCCGACCAACTGTCCGGTCTTCAGGTCCTGAAGATTGTCGTTCGAGATCGTCGCCACGCCGAAGACGATGCCGGTGACGATCAGCGCATAGGCGACCAGCGCCTGCGTCTGCTCGGGCGGGCCAGCGCGCCCGAACAAGCCGACCAGCAACGTGGCCGCGGCTATCACCGACAGGATTCCGATCCCCGATACCGGCGAGTTCGATGCGCCGATCAACCCGGCCATGTACCCGCACACCGCGGCGATCACGAGGCCGATGACCGCGACGAAGATCAGGCTTCCGACGATCAGCGCCCATTCGCGACCCGCCAGCGGCCCCCCCGCGACGACCGAATGGAGGAGCAGCGCGACCGGCGCCAGCATCGCGAGGCTCACTCCCGCGACGACGCCGATCGGCAGGTCGCGTTCCTCCAGCGCGACGCCCGCGCCGCGCTCGGCGGTGATCGCGGCGCGCAGCCCCCCGATCACCGGCCCGGCGATCCGCAGCAGCGTCCAGATCGCCGCGACTCCGATCACCCCGGCGCCGAAGAAGCGCACGTCGCTGCGGAATACCGCATTCGCCCACGTCGCGACGTCGCCGGTCTGCGGCGCGGCGGCGGTCAGGATCGGCAGCACGATCCACCAGCCGACCGCGACCCCCAGCAGGATCGCCATACCCGCCGACAGGCCGATCAGATGCCCTGCGCCGAGCAGCGCGAACGACAGCCCCGCGCTGACCCCGGTCGCGCCTGCGCCGGCGCGGAAGTAGGTCGCGGCCTCGGCGGCCAGCAATCGCGTCTGCGTCAGGATCGAGAAGCCGGCCGCGGCCAGTGTGCTCGCGACGATCGCGGACAGTCCCTTGGCGCTCTCCGCGCCGCCGTGGCGGCTTTCCTCGCCGACCTTCAGCACCTCGGCGGCGGCGCGCCCTTCCGGATAGGGGAGCGCGGTGTCGACCACCAGGGCACGGCGCAGCGGTACCGAGAACATCACCCCGAGCACCCCGCCGCTGGCGGTGATCGCGGCGGTGGTGACGAACGGAAATCCTTGCCACCACCCGATCATGACGAGCCCGGGCAGCACGAAGATGATCGCCGCCAGCGTTCCCGCCGCGGAGGCGACGGTCTGGACGATGTTGTTCTCCAGGATCGACGAGTCGCGGAAAGCTCTCAGCACCGCCATCGAGATCACCGCGGCGGGGATCGACGTGGCGAAGGTCAGCCCGATCTTGAGACCGAGATAGACGTTGGCGGCGGTGAACAGCAGGGTGATGACCCCGCCGAGCAGCACGCCGCGCAGCGTGAGTTCGGCAGGAGAACGGGGCAGGGTGCTCATGCGCACCCGTCTGGCACAGTCCTGCGCGTCGCGCACGCCCCGCCGGTGGCCGGCTGACCCGAAACGTTCCCGCGGGGCTACGCCCGCGTGCCCGTCTCCAGCCGGAAATGGTACAGCCGGGTCGGGCCGTCCTCCGGCGCCAGGTACAGGTCGCGCCCCTCCACCGCCATGCCTTCGGCCGTATAGCCGCCGGCCTGCAACGATCGTCGAAGCGTCAGCGCCGGCCAGTCGAGCCAGTCGATCGTCCCGCTCCACCAGGTCCGCGGCCCGCCGGCCACCAGCTTGCCGCCGACGAACTTCATGTCCTGGTACCGCGTGCCCGAGGGATTGGGAACGACGCGGACATGCACCGGATCGTCGCGGTCGATGACGTACAGCGCGCGGCTGTCCCAATTGCCGGCGACCAGCCACCGGCCGTGTGCGGCGACGCAGCCCAGGTGATCCGCGATCGTGATACGCCGCTTGGCCCGCATCGTATCGGTGTCGACTTCGACCAATGTCGCCGAGCTGTTCGCACGCAACTCCGCCACCGGCACCCATAACGAATGCCCATCGATCGAAATGCCGCCGGGATGGTAGCGCGCGCCGTCGGTCACCTCCATGCGCCGGACGAGCCGCCCGGTCGCACGATCGAACAGGTGGAGCCAGCCGCGCCGCGTCCGCCGGTCGACCGACGTCACCCATACGCGCCCGTCTTGCAGCGCCAGCCCCTGGACATGGAAGACCTCGCCGCCCAGCACCGTCGCGCCGCGGAACCGCGCGCCCTCGATCGCGTCGCTGAACGGCTCCGGTGCGGCGGCGACCGACAGGCTCGACAGCAGCAGCATGATCGCGGTCAGTCCCGATCGCACCGTCCGGCGTTCCATTCCCGCGCTCCCGCTTGCCGCTCGCGCCGCCCATGGCAGCGAAGCATGTCAGCGCCGCGCCATTCACGTTGCGGTTTGATGAGGGGGATGTGTCACCTATGTTATCCGCCGCATGAGGATCCGTCCCGCCACCGCCGACGATGCCGCACGCCTCGCCGCGTTGATCCTGCCGATCATCCGCGCCGGGGATAGTTACGCGCTGCCGCTCGACATGAGCGACGACGGCGCGCTCGCGTACTGGTGCGCGCCGGATCGCGAGACGTTCGTGCTGGAGGAGCGCGGCGCGCTGCTCGGTAGCTATTATCTGCGCGCGAACCAGCAGGGGGGCGGCGATCATGTCGCCAACGCCGGCTATGCCGTCGCCGCCGCTGCGCGCGGCCGGGGCGTCGCGCGGGCGCTGGCGGCGCATTCCTTCGATCGCGCCCGCGCGCGGGGCTTCACCGCGATGCAGTTCAATTTCGTCGTCGAGAGCAACACGCGCGCGGTTGCGCTATGGCAGGCGCTCGGCTTCGCGACCGTCGGGCGGCTGCCGCGTGCGTTCCGTCATCCGGTGCTCGGCCTGGTCGATGCGCTGGTGATGTTCAGGTCACTGGCAGACTAGGAAATCCCGCTGGGGGAGCGATCCGCCGATCGCTCCCCCGCGTCCGCTGCCGGTTCGACCGGCGCATCCTATCCTGTTTTCGTCCGTTTTCCCGCGCTCTCCGGTGCGGCGAATCGCTGCCTAGCCGGAATAAAGGCCAAAAAAAAGCCGGGCAGGGCCCGGCTATGAAAGTTTTTAGGAGAGGATGCCTGAAAGGCACGGCTTTTGTGCGCCGCACCACGTACTAACGCAAGTGCAATAATTCATCTGATGATTGCATCGGCTGCAATCGTAACCGGAATCGTGGTCGGCTCGACAGCACGGCGGCGACGGCTTAGCAGCATGCGCTCCGAACAAGGGAAGACGAGCATGGCGCAGGCGTTGCGGGTGGCATTGGCAGGGCTGGGTACGGTCGGCGGCGGGGTGATCCGCGTGCTGGACGAGAACCGCGAGCTGATTACCCGCCGCGCCGGCCGCCCGATCGAGGTCGTGGCGGTGTCCGCGCGCGATCGCGCGAAGAACCGTGGTGTCGATCTGTCGCGCTTCGACTGGGTCGATGACACCGCCGCGCTTGCCGATGTCGATACCGACGTTGTGGTCGAACTGATCGGCGGATCGGACGGCCCGGCGCTGGCGCTTGCGCGGCGGACCCTGGCGGCCGGAAAGGGCTTCGTCACCGCCAACAAGGCGATGCTCGCGCACCACGGGCTGGAGCTGGCGCGCGCCGCCGAGGCGGCGGGCCGGCCGCTGAAGTTCGAGGCGGCGGTTGCGGGCGGCATCCCGGTCATCAAGGGCCTGCGCGAGGGGGCCGCGGCGAATGCGATCGCGCGCGTCTACGGCATCCTCAACGGCACCTGCAATTTCATCGTGTCGAAGATGGAGGCGGAAGGGCGCGACTTCGCAGAGGTGCTCGCCGAGGCGCAGGCGCTGGGCTTTGCCGAGGCCGATCCGTCCTTCGACATCGACGGCGTCGACGCCGCGCACAAGCTGTCGATCCTCGCCAGCCTTGCGTTCGGCACCGCGCCCGCGTTCGGCGACGTGCGCGTCAGCGGCATCCGCCACCTGCTCGCCGCCGACATCGCCGAGGCGGCGGCGCTCGGCTACCGTGTGCGGCTGGTCGGGGTCGCCGAAGCCGATGCGCACGGGCTGTTCCAGCGCGTCCATGCGCATCTGGTCCCCAACGATCATCCGCTCGCGCATGTCACCGGCGCGACCAATGCGGTCGTCGCAGAGGGCAATTTCGTCGGTCGCCTGCTGTTCCAGGGCGCGGGCGCGGGCGAGGGGCCGACGGCCAGCGCGGTGGTCGCCGACCTGATCGACATCGCGCGCGGCGAATTCGGCCCACCCTATGCCATGCCCGCCGACGCGCTGGCGGCGAGCGGTGCCGCCGACAGCGGCGAACGCCGCGGGCGCGCGTACCTGCGCTTCGCGGTCGCCGACCGGGTCGGCGTGCTGGCGGAGATCGCCGCGGCGATGCGCGATGCAGGGGTTTCGATCGAGAGCCTGATCCAGCGCGGCGCGCACAGCGACGGCAGCGTGCTGGTCGCGATCGTCACCCACGAGGGTCCGGAGCGCTGCGTCGCGGCGGCGCTGGAGCGGCTGCGCGGGTCGCAGAGCCTGACCGGCGAGCCGATGTGGATGCACATCCTGGAGTGAAGACCGCACGGGGTGACGGACCTTGGCGCCGCCGCTAAACCTCGACCCATGAACGACAATCTCACTGCCGATCGCCCGACGTTCGTCACCCATCTCGAATGCTCGCTGACCGGCGAGCGGTACGAGGCGGACCGGCTGCACAATCTGTCGCGCGCCGGACGCCCGCTGCTGGTCCGCTACGACCTGGACGCGATCCGCGCCGCTGTGCCGCGCGACACGCTCGCCGCGCGCGCGACCGACCTGTGGCGGTGGCGGGAGTTGCTGCCGGTGCGCCAGACCCGCAACGTCGTAAGCCTCGGGGAAATAGAGACTCCGCTGATCCCGATCCCCGCCAGTACCGGGGCTGCGAACGTCTGGGTCAAGGACGAGGGGCGCCTGCCGACCGGCAGCTTCAAGGCGCGCGGGCTCGTCATGGCGGTGGCGATGGCCAAGGAACTGGGCGTCACGCGGATCGCGATGCCGACCAACGGCAATGCCGGCGCGGCGTTGGCGGCCTATGCCACGCGGGTCGGGATCGAGACGATCGTCTTCTGCCCGGAGGACACGCCGGAGGTGAACGTCCGCGAGATCGCCGCACAGGGCGCGAACGTGTGGCGCGTCAACGGCCTGATCGACGATTGCGGCGCGATCGTCGGCAAGGGTGCGGCAGAGGGGCGGTGGTTCGACTTCTCGACGCTGAAGGAGCCGTATCGGATCGAGGGCAAGAAGACGATGGGGTTGGAGCTGGCAGCGCAGCTCGGCTGGCGGCTACCCAAGGCGATCTTCTACCCGACCGGTGGCGGCACCGGGTTGATCGGGATGTGGAAGGCGTTCGACGAACTGGAGCGACTGGGCTGGATCGGCGCGGAGCGCCCGCGGATGTTTGCGGTACAGGCCGCCGGCTGTGCGCCGATCGTGCGCGCCTATGAGGCGGGCGAGGAACATGCCGAGCGCTGGGAGGATGCGCACACGATCGCGGCGGGCATCCGCGTGCCGCGCGCGGTGGGCGACTTCCTGATCCTGCGCGCGGTGCGCGAGAGCGGCGGCAAGGCGCTGGCGGTCGGCGATCCCGCGATCGTGAAGGCGGTCGACGACTGCGCACGCCGCGACGGCCTGCTGCTGTGTCCGGAAGGCGGCGCAACGCTGGCGGCATACCGGCAGGCGCTGCGCGACGGGCTGGTGGACGAGGACGAGGAGGTCGTGCTGTTCAATTGCGCGACGGGGTTGAAGTATCCGTTGCCGCCGGCCGAGCAGCGGCTGGACCGGCATGGGGCGATCGACTTCGACGCGTTGTAGGAGCGACCGCTTACGCCCACTTGCGGACAACCGCGCAGCTACATCAGCAGCCACTTAACGATGCCCGCGGCACCCAGAAGGACAAGGGCGCATCCCCACCACGGAACAGGGATGCCTTCGTCATATTCCCCATGATCGACATACCTGCGAACGTCTTGTCGCTGCCTCGCCCCATATGAGTTGTCGCGAGAGCGAATGTCGGAATCATCCAGGTAGCGATGCACCGCCTCCGGCGTGGCGTCGATTGGCAGTTCACGTTGAAGCTGGCTCGCCAACCGTTCGACTTCCGACCAGTCCGTCGGCTCTGCTTCCTCAACGGCTAAGATTGCCGCCAAACGGCTGCGTAGTTCGTCGGATTTCACGATCACAAGCTACCGCCGAACGCTTCCAGCGCAACGTCCGCAATCACCAGACCCGGTCATTCCCGCGTAGGCGGAAATCCAGACGCGCAGGTCCGTCGATAGAAGCGCGCGCGTCAGAGGTTCTGGATCCCCGCCTGCGCGGGAATGACGGGGATCTCGGGATGGCCTTCAATACGGCGCGCAGGCGCGGCGTCGTTGCAGGCCCTTCAACGTCAGGACCAGATGGCCGAGGCGTTCGCGAACCAGCCCTTCGTCGAGCAACTGGCGGATCGTCGCAGGGTCGTTCCCGCGCGAAATGATGAGCGACGAGCCGGCGCTGCGCGCGGTCCACAGGATGCGCTCGAGCTGTTCGCGCGGTGTGGCGTTCGTCGTCGCTGGTCCCGGCATCGCGTCCCATCCCGCCCTTCGGGTGCGTGCGGACGACTCGTGCCGCCGCAGGCCGCGAAAGGAGCGGGCACACGCCCGTCCGTCAACGCCCGTAGCCGATCTTGATCGAGATTGGTTGACGAACCGTTAACGCGACCCGACGAAGCGAGGAATCAACCGCCGCCGTCGCGCTCGATATCCGCGCCGACCGCCTGCAGCTTTTCCTCCAGCCGCTCGTAGCCGCGGTCGAGGTGATAGACCCGCGACACGGTCGTTTCGCCTTCCGCGACCAGCCCGGCGATGATGAGGCTCATCGACGCGCGCAGGTCGGTCGCCATCACCGGTGCGCCGACCAGCCGCTCGACCCCGTTCACCTCGGCGGTGCGCCCGCGCACGCTGATGTCCGCACCCATCCGCGCCAGCTCCGGCACGTGCATGTAGCGATTCTCGAAGATCGTCTCGGTCAGCGTGCTGGTGCCCGGTGCGCGGCACAGCATCGCCATGAACTGCGCCTGCATGTCGGTGGCGAAGCCGGGATAGGGCGCGGTGGACAGGGAAAGCGGCTTCAGCTCCGCCTCCGAGGTGACCAGGATCGATCCGCGGCGTTCCTCGATGCCGACGCCCCCCTGACGCAGCGCATCCAGTGTCGCGCCCATGCTGGCGGCGTCGACGTTGGTCAGCTCCAGTGCGCCGCCGGTGGCCGCGACCGCGCAGGCATAGCTGCCCGCCTCGATCCGGTCGGGCATCACGGCATAGGTCGCGCCGTGCAATTCGTCGACGCCCTCGATCTCCAGCGTGCCCGTGCCGACGCCCTCGATCCGCGCGCCCATCGCGATCAGGCAGCGGCACAGGTCGACGATCTCGGGCTCGCGCGCGGCATTCTCGATCCGGCTGCTGCCCTTGGCGGTGACCGCGGCCATCACGACGTTCTCGGTCGCGCCGACCGAGACGACCGGGAAGGCGTAAGCGCCGCCCGACAGCCGCCCGCCGGCGGCCGTGGCGGTGACATAGCCCGCGCTCATCTCCAGCGTGGCGCCGATCGCCTCCAGCGCCTTCAGGTGCAGGTCGATCGGGCGGTTGCCGATCGCGCACCCGCCGGGCAGCGACACGCGCGCCTGGCCCGCGCGGGCCAGGATCGGCCCCAGCACCAGGATCGACGCGCGCATCTTGCGCACGATGTCATACGGCGCCTCGGTCGAGGTCAGCTGCCCGGCGCGGATCGTCATGACGCGGCCGAACTCGTCGGGCCTGCTGCCCTCGACGCGGGTGGAGGCGCCGAGTTGGTTGAGCAGGTGCCCGAAACCGTCGACATCGGCGAGCCGCGGCAGGTTGCGCAGCGTCAGCGGCTCGTCGGTGAGCAGCGCGCATGGCATCAGGGTGAGGGCGGCGTTCTTCGCGCCGGAGATGGGCAGCTTGCCGGTCAGGCGCTTGCCGCCGCGAATGATGATACGGTCCATCACCCACGCTCTATCGCGCCGCTGCGTCCGCGCCAAGCGAGCGGATGGGTCGGACTGTTGATCGGTTTTAATGCGGGTGCGTGCCACGCCCGCGTAACGATCCCGAGCCTTTCTTGAGGATTACCCTTGCGTGCCAGCGCCTAGCATCGCCGATCGGATCGGCGACTTTCTTCCCCTCGATGCCGGCGAACGCAGCGCCCTGGTCGACCTGACCGAGCGCGAGCGACCGCTGCGGCGCGGTGCGACGCTGGTGCGCCAGAACGAACGGTCGACCGACCTGTTCGCGCTGAAGAGCGGGATGATGATGGGCTATGTCCTGCTGGGCGACGGCAGCCGGCAGATCCTGCGCTTCCTGTTCCCGGGCGACCTGCTGGGCACGCAGACGTTTGCGTTCGGGCAGGCGCAGCAGACCTTCGTCGCGATCGTCGACAGCGTCGTCGCGCCCATCGAGCGGACGCAGCTGGCCGGGGCGATGCTGCGCCATCCGCGCCTCGCGCTGGCGCTGGCGGCGATGGAGCAGGCCGAGCACGTCGCGATCGCCGACCGGCTGGCGGCGGTCGCGAAGACGTCGGCGCGGGCGCGGGTCGCCGCGGTGCTGCTCGACCTGCGCGAACGGTTGCGGCGCGCCGACCCGGCGATCGTCGATACGTTCGCGCCCGGGCTGACGCAGGAGGAGATCGGCGACGCGGTCGGCCTGACGGCGGTTCACGTCAACCGGATGCTGCGCCAGCTGGAGGAGCAGCGGCTGATCTCGCGCAGCGGTGGGCGGGTGACGATCCTCGATGACCAGGGGCTGCGCCGCGCCGCCGAGCGTGCCGAGCGGCGCACCGCGATCGACCTGTCGTGGCTGCCGGTGCCGCAGCGCGCCTGAGCATCGCCGGGCAGGAAGTCAGGCGCCGCGGCGCACCCCGCTGGCCGCCAGTTCGGCATCGATCGCCGCCACCAGCCGCTCCAGCGCCGCGGCGTCGCGACCCTCCGCACGCAGCGTCAGCGCGGCCTGCGTGTTCGAGGCGCGCAGCAACCACCAGCCGTCGTCGCTCGATACCCGCACGCCGTCGGTGACGGTCACGCGCGCGCCTTGCTCGGCGAGGCGCGCGGCGACTTCCTCGACCACCGCGACCTTGCGCGCTTCCGCGACGCGCACCCGCCATTCGGGCGTGGCGACGCGCGCCGACGTCTCGGCGCGCAGCTCGGTCAGCGAGCGGCCCGACAGGTGGACGGCGCGGATCAGCCGCACCGCGGCGTAGAGCGCATCGTCGAAGCCGTAATATTCATGCCCGAAGAAGATATGCCCCGACAGTTCGCCGGCGAGCGGCGCACCGAGCTCCTTCATCTTCGTCTTGATCTCGCTATGCCCGGTCCGCCACATCACCGGCCGGCCCCCCAGCGCGGCGATGCGCTCGAACAGGGCATCGCTCGACTTCACGTCCGCGACGATCGTGCTGCCGGGCAACTCGGCGAGCAGCGGTGCGACCAGAACGGACAGGATCTCGTCGCCCCACAATACTCGGCCGTGCGCGTCGACCGCGCCGATCCGGTCGCCGTCGCCGTCGAAAGCCAGTCCGAAATCGAGCTTCTTCTCGACGACAAGCGCCTGAAGGTGCGCGAGATTGTCCTCCACCGTGGGATCGGGATGGTGGTGGGGGAAGGTGCCGTCGATGTCGCAGAACAGCAGGTGATGCTCGCCCGGCAATTGCTGCGTCAGCTTGGCGATCGCCGGGCCCGCGGCGCCGTTGCCCGCGTCCCACGCGATCCGGTACGTGCCCCCGGCATAGCCGGCGAGCAGCCGGCCGACGTACAGGTCGAACACGTCGGCGCTGGTGACGCTGCCCGCGCCCTCCTCCCAGTCGCCGGTCTCGGCCAGTCGCGCGAGGTCGCGCACGTCCGCCCCGCAGAAGCTGTTGCCCTGCATCACCAGCTTGAAGCCATTGTCCTCGGCGGGATTATGGCTGCCCGTTACCTGTATGCCGCCGTCCACTTCTAGCGTCGCGGCGGCGTAGTAGAGCATCGGGGACGGCCCGATGCCGATCCGCACGACATCGATCCCCGAGGCGGTCAGCCCCGCGACCAGCGCCGCCTCCAGCATCGGCGAATGGGTGCGCCCGTCGTAGCCGACCGCCACCCGCCGCCCGCCCGCGCGCCGGAGCCGGGTTCCGAACCCGCGCCCCACCGCCTGCGCATCCGCCGCGGTCAGCGTGTCGCCGACGCGCCCGCGGATATCGTAGGCGCGCAGGATCTCGGGCGACAGGCGATGCGTCACCGCACGTCCTTCAACGCGGCCAGCAGCGTGTCGCGCGCCGCGTTGACGCGCCGCGCGCGCTGCTCCGATCCGCCGCGATCGGGGTGGAGGTCGCTCATCAACCGGCGGTGCGCGGCACGGATCTCGCCTTCGCCCGCGCGCGCATCGACGCCGAGCACGCGGCGCGCCTCGCCGATCGGCGTCCGCTTCTTCCTCGCCGGCTTGCGCAGCAGCATCCATACGCCCCACACGATCAGCGCGGCGACGATCCACTTGGTCAGCATCGTCAGGCGGCCTGCCCTGTCGTCCTGGTAGCAGGAACCTCGGGCAGCGCCAGCGCCGCCATCATCTCGCGCAATTCCTGCCGCGCGGCGACGTGGCTGAGCCCCATGCCGCCGAACTCCTTGGCGTCGAGCAGCGTCAGCCCCTTGGGAAACAGCTCGCGGTAGATCACGCGCTCGCCCAGCCCCGGTATGATCCGGAACCCGACACGGCGCGCGAGCTGGTCGAGCGCCTCCGACACGCGGCGCATGTTGCGCGCCTCCAGATATTGCAGGCGGTTGCGCAGCACGACCCAGTCGATCGTCGTCCCGTCCTCACGCGCTCTGGCCTTGCGCGCGTCCCAGATCAGCTCCGAATAGAAACTGGGGCGCACGACCTTGTACGTCTCCGGATCGACCTGCCCGATCAGGTCGAAGTCGACGAAACTGTCGTTCATCGGCGTGACCAGCGTATCGGCCAGCGCCGCCGCGATCCGCGCCGCGGGATCGTCGCGGCCCGGTGTGTCGATCACCATGAAGTCGTAGCCGTCGGCGAAGCGGCGGTAGAGGTCCGCGAAATTGCCGTCCGCGCGCCCGTCGCCGGTCGCGTGGTCGGGCACCGCCAGGTCGGTTCCGGCGCGCTTGACCGTCGCCTCGCGATTGTCGAGGTAGCGCCCCAGCGTCCGCTGGCGATGGTCCAGGTCGATGCACCCGACGCGCGCGCCCTTGGCGGCCAGCGCGATCGCGACATGGACCGCGGTCGTCGACTTGCCCGTGCCCCCCTTTTCGTTGGCGAACACGATGACGTGCGTACGTGCGCCGTGCCCTTCCAGCCCCGTTTCGGACAATTCGTCGCATCCTCGATTGATTGCGTCCTGCCGCGACCATAGAACCGGTCCTTGCGAGTTTCGAGGGGTAACGGGTGGAAGTCTATCGTGATCTCGCCGGGCTGCGCGCCGCGGTCGCGGCGGCGCGTGCCGAGGGGCGCGAGGTGGCGCTGGTGCCGACGATGGGCGCGCTCCACGCCGGGCATATCGCGCTGGTCGAGGCGGCGCGGCGCCCGGGCACGTTCGTGGTGGCCTCGATCTTCGTGAATCCGAAGCAGTTCGGTGCGAACGAGGACCTGTCGCGATACCCGCGCAAGGAGGTCAGCGACATCGCGATGCTGACCGATGCCGGCTGCGACCTTTTGTGGCTGCCCCCCGTCGAGCAGATGTACCCGGCCGGCTTTGCGACCAGCGTGTCGGTGTCGGGCGTCAGCGAAGGCTGGGACGGTGCCGCGCGCCCGGGTCATTTCGACGGCGTGGCGACGGTGGTGGCCAAGCTGTTCAACCAGGTCCGACCGACCCGCGCCTATTTCGGCGAGAAGGATTTCCAGCAGCTGGCGGTGATCCGCCGCATGGTCGCCGACCTCGACTTCGACATCGAGGTTACCGGCGTGCCGACCCAGCGCGAGGACGACGGGCTCGCGCTGTCGTCGCGCAACGTCTATCTGCTGCCGGAGGAGCGGCAGAAGGCGGTCGCGCTCCCGCGCGCATTGGGCGTCGCCGCGCGCGCGGTGCTGGCCGGGGGCGACGCGGCCAAGGCGCTCGCCGATGCCACCGCGGCGCTGACCGCCGCCGGGTTCGTCGTCGACTATGTGGCGCTGGTCGATGCCGAGACGCTGGAGAGTGATCCTGCGCCGGGGCGGCGGCGGCAATTGCTGGCGGCGGCGCGGCTCGGCAACACGCGCCTGATCGACAATCTCGCCGTCGACCCTCAATGATCGTCTGGCTGTGATCGAGCAAGTCGTTCACATGGAATGATTTTGATGATCGCTGCTTTAACCATTTGGTGAGCCGAATCGGTGCACACCCCTCCTCACATTGAAGGATTGAGGGGTGATCCGATGGTAACCGATTTCGATACCGCCTTACTGGCCCGCCGTACTGCCGAGGCGACCCGCGGCGACGCCGATGCCGCCTATGAACTGGGCGTCGCCTATTCCACCGGCACGTCGGGTGCCGCGCTGGACCTGATCGCGGCGCATATGTGGTTCAACCTGTCGGCCGCGCGCGGCAACGATGCGGCCGCCGGCGCCCGCACCGATATCGCCGAGGACATGACCGCGCGCGAGATCGCGACCGCACAGCGCGCGGCCCGCGACCTGCTCGGCGGGATGCAGCGCCGCGCGGCCTGATCGTCGGGCTAACCTGCGGCATCTTCTTGACCGCCTGCGTGCGCCCGGCGCATAGCCCGGTCATGGAGAATTCGACCGAGACGCTGTCCTTCGAAGCCGGTCTGCGCGAGCTCGAGGAGATCGTCGCGCGGCTCGAATCCGGGGACACCCCGCTGGAGGAGGCGATCCGCCTGTACGAGCGCGGCAGCGTCCTGCGGCAGCGCTGCGCCGACCGGCTCGACGCCGCGCAGGCGCGTATCGAGGCGATCCGAACCGGTGCGGATGGCAAGCCGACCGACACCGAGCCGTTCGCCGCCGGATGAACGTCGCCGCCAACGCCTCGCCGCAGCTCAAGGCGGCGCTGAAGGAAGTGTCGGCGGAAATGGACCGGCGCTTCGACGCGCTGTTGCCGATCCCGAACGACCCGCGCGCCGAATTGTACCGGGCGATGCGCCACGCCACGATCGGCGGCGGCAAGCGGCTGCGCCCGTTGCTCGTCTTCGCCACCGCGCGGCTGTTCGACGTGTCGCGCGACGCGGCGGGGCGCGTGGCGACCGCGCTGGAGGCGATCCACGTCTATTCGCTGATCCACGACGATCTGCCGGCGATGGACAATGACGACCTGCGCCACGGCAAGGCGACCGTCCACAAGGCGTTCGACGAGGCGACCGCGATCCTGGCGGGCGACTGCCTCCATGCGCTCGCCTTCGAGGTGCTCGCCGATCCCGCGACGCACGCCGACCCGTTCGTCCGCGCCGAGCTGATCGCCGATCTCGCGCGCGCCTCTGGGCCGTCGGGGATGGCGGGCGGGCAGGCGATGGACCTGAAGGCGGACGGCACCCGCTTCGACCTCAACACCGTCACCCGGCTCCAGCAGATGAAGACCGGCGCGCTGATCGGCGCCGCGGTCGAAGGCGGCGCGATCCTCGGCCGCGTCGCACCCGAGGGACGGCGGCATTTGCGCGGCTACGCCCACGATCTGGGCCTCGCTTTCCAGATCGTCGACGACCTGCTCGACGTCGAAGGCGACGAGCAGCTGGCGGGCAAGAAGCTGCGCAAGGACGGCGAACAGGGCAAGGAAACGTTCGTTTCGCTGCTCGGCGTCGATCGCGCGCGGCAGCAGTCGCGGATGCTGGTCGACCAGGCGATCGATCATCTGCGCAGCTACGGCACGGAGGCCGACCTGCTGCGCGCGATCGCGCGCTTCGTCATCGACCGCCGCGGCTGACGCCGGAAAGGGTCTCCCATGCGTATCGGCGTCTATCCCGGCACCTTCGATCCGATCACGCTGGGGCATATGGACATCATCCGGCGCGGTGCGAAGCTGGTCGATCGGCTGGTGGTGGGGGTGACCACCAATCCGGGCAAGTCGCCGATGTTCACGCTGCCCGAACGCATGGCGATGGTCGAGCGAGAGGTGGATGCGATCGGCGGCGACATCCGCGTGGTGTCGTTCGATTCGCTGCTGATGGACTTCGCCGAGCGGGAAGGGGCGACGATGATCGTCCGCGGGCTGCGCGCGGTCGCCGACTTCGAATACGAATATCAGATGGCGGGGATGAACCAGCAGCTGAACGACCGGATCGAGACGGTCTTTCTGATGGCCGACGTCGGCCTGCAACCGATCGCCTCGCGGCTGGTCAAGGAGATCGCGGTGTTCGGCGGCCACATCGGCAAGTTCGTCAGCCCCGCGGTGTGTGCGGAGGTGGTGGCGCGGGTCGAGCGGGACGGGCGGCGCGGGAGCTGAGGCTTCCTTCGCCGGTCGCACCCCTTTTCCCGTCATTCCCGCGCAGGCGGGAATCCAGAACCTATGACGTCTCGACACTTGCGCGGACCTGCGCGTCCGGATCCCCGCCTCCGCGGGGATGACGGACGTGGAGGCCCCGCGCGTTCAGTTTGGCGCAAGCGGCTTTTTGGTCTAACGCCGCGCTGACCTCACGACCTGATCCGAAAGACCCGATGCGCCCGTTCGCCCTTCTCGCCGCCGCGCTTGCCGCGATCGTGTCCCAGCCCGGTGCCGCGCAGGAGCGGTTGCCCGCACCGCCGCTATCGGACAAGACCAACATCTGGGTGCTCGATCTCTCGACCGGCGGCCGGGTGGAGGTGGCATTGCGCCCCGACGTCGCGCCCAAGATGGTCGATCGGATCAAGACGCTCACCCGCCAGCATTTCTACGACGGGCTGACGTTCCACCGCGTCATCGACGGCTTCATGGCGCAGGGTGGCGATCCCAAGGGTGACGGGACCGGCGGCAGCACGCTTCCCGACCTGCCGGCCGAGTTCAACTATCTGCCGCACGTCCGCGGTGCGGTGGCCGCCGCGCGCGCCGAGAAGGAGGACAGCGCGAACAGCCAGTTCTACATCGTGCTGCAACCGCGTTTCCAGCTCGACAAGAAATACACCGTGTTCGGGCGCGTGCTGTCGGGCATGAATTACGTCGACGCGATCGAGAAGGGCGAGCCGCCGCAGAACCCGTCGCGCATCGTCCACGCCTACATCGCATCCGACAATCCCCCGGCCTACCAGCCGCAACCGGCCGCCGCGGCGCCGGCCCTGCCCGCGACGCTTCCGACGCTGCCAGGGGCGACCGCGCCGGCTCCGGCGCCCAAGAAGCGCCCAGTCCGCCGCTGAAGCCCCGCCGCTGATCGCATGAACGTCGACCTGTTCGACTTCGCGCTGCCGCCCGAGCGGATCGCGCTGCGCCCGGCCGCGCCGCGCGATGCCGCACGGATGCTGGTGGTCACGCCCGAGGGGCTGGCGGACCGGATCGTGTCCGACCTGCCGGCGCAGCTGCGCAGCGGCGACCTGCTGGTCTTCAACGACACGCGCGTGATCCCGGCGCAGCTGGAGGGGACGCGCGGCGTGGCGGCGATCGGCGCGACGCTCCACAAGCGTGAGGGGGCAAGGCGGTGGCGCGCGTTCGTGCGCAACGCGCGGCGGCTGCGCGACGGCGACGCGATCGACTTCGGCCACGGCGTGACCGCGACCGCGCACGACCGCGGCGAGGACGGCAGCTGGGCGCTGGAGTTCGCCGGTGACGAGCCGGTCGAGTTGCTGCTGGAGCGTGCCGGGCGGATGCCGCTGCCGCCGTATATCGCGGGCAAGCGCGACACCGATGCGCGCGATGCGGATGATTACCAGACGATGTTCGCGGCCGAACCCGGCGCCGTCGCCGCCCCGACCGCCGCGTTGCACTTCACGCCCGCGCTGCTGGCGTCACTTGCGCAGGCGGGCGTCGATCATGCGACGCTGACGCTGCACGTCGGCGCGGGCACGTTCCTGCCGGTCAAGGCGGAGGACACCGCCGACCACCGGATGCACGCCGAATGGGGCCGCATCGATGCCGCGACCGCCGCGCGGTTGAACGCGGTGCGCGGGCGCGGCGGACGCGTGATCGCGGTCGGCACCACCTCGCTACGGCTGATCGAGAGCGCGACCGACGCGGACGGTATGATCCAGCCGTTCGAGGGGGATACCTCAATCTTCATCACGCCGGGCTATCGCTTTCGCGGCATCGACGGGCTGATGACCAATTTCCACCTGCCGCGATCGACGCTGTTCATGCTGGTGTCGGCGCTGATGGGGCTGGAGCGGATGCAGGCGGCGTATGCGCATGCGATCGCGCAGGAATATCGCTTCTATTCCTACGGCGACGCGTCGCTGCTGTTGCCGTGAGGGTCTCGAGCCCTTCCCCGGAGGGGGAGGGGCTCATTCCTTCTTGGCGGTCTTCTTCGCTGGCGCCTTCTTGGCAGCCGGCTTTTTCGCAGCGGCCTTCTTGGCCGGGGCCTTCTTCTTCGGCTTGGCGGGCGCGGCGGCGGCGCGGTCGTCGATCAGTTGCGCGGCTTCCTCCAGCGTCAGCTGGTCGGGGGCGATCGTCTTGGGCAGCGTCGCGTTGGTCGTGCCGTCGGTGACATAGGGGCCGTAGCGTCCCTCCATCAGCTTCAGCTCCGCCTCGGTGCGCGGATGGGCGCCGAGCACCTTGAGCGGGGCGCGCGCCGCGCCGCGCGCGGGGCGACCGCCGCCCGCCGCCGCCTCGGCGAGCTTGACCACCGCGGCATTCATGCCGGTTTCGAACACCTCGGCGGTCGACGAAAGTCGCGCATATTTGCCGTCGTGCAACAGGTACGGCCCGTAGCGCCCGATGCTGGCGGTGATGGGCTGCCCGGTTTCCGGATGTTGCCCGACCGTACGTGGAAGATGCAACAGACGCAGCGCCATCTCCAGATCGAGGTCGCCGATGTCCTTCGGGATCGACGCGCGCTTCGCCTCCTTGCCCTCGCCGAGCTGGATGTACGGGCCGAAACGCCCGCTCTTGCGCTCGACCGGCAGCCCCGTCTCGGGATCGTGGCCGAGCTGCTCGGGGCCGGTGTCCTCGGCCGCGGCGTCGCCGCCCTGCGCGAAGCGACGCGTGTACTTGCACTCGGGATAGTTGCTGCACGCGATGAACGCCCCGAACTTGCCGCCGCGCAGCGCCAGCTGCCCGGCATGGCACGCCGGGCACAGCCGCGGATCGCTGCCATCGGCTTTTTCGGGGAAAAGGTACGGCGCGAGGAACTGGTCGAGCGCGGCGGTGACCTCGCTCGGCTTCTGCTCCATCACCTCGGCGGTGCGCGGCTTGAAATCGCGCCAGAACGCCTCGAGCACCGCCTGCCATTGCGCGCGGCCGCCGGACACGTCGTCCAGCTCCTCTTCCAGCCCGGCGGTATAGTCGAAGCCGACGTACTTCTCGAAGAACCGCTCGAGGAACGCCGTCACCAGCCGCCCGCTCTCCTCGGCGAAGAAGCGGTTCTTCTCGACCCGCACATAGGCGCGATCCTTGAGCGTCTTGATGATCGAGGCGTAGGTCGACGGACGACCGATCCCCAGTTCCTCCATCCGCTTGACCAGCGACGCTTCCGAGAAGCGCGGCGGCGGCTGCGTGAAATGCTGCTCGGCGACGATGTCCTTCTTGGCCGGGCTGTCGCCCTCGCGCATCCGCGGCAGGCGCTTGGCGTCTTCGTCCTCGGCGTCGCCCTGTTGGGCAGAGCCGCCACGAAAACCCTTGTCGTCCTGCCCCTCTTCGTAGAGCGCGAGATAGCCGGGGAAGAGCACCACTTGCCCGGTGGCGCGCAGCAGGTTGCGCCCGGTGCCGTCCGCCAGCTCGATCGTGGTACGCTCCATCCGCGCGGAGGCCATCTGCGACGCGAGCGCGCGCTTCCAGACCAGATCGTACAGGCGCGCATGGTCGCCGCCGCCGACGCGGTCCTTTGAGAAGTCGGTCGGGCGGATCGCCTCGTGCGCTTCCTGCGCGTTCTTGGCCTTGGTCTGGTACTGCCGCGGCTTGTCCGGCACATAGCCGCCGTCATAGCGATCGGCGATCGCGGCCCGCGCGGCGGAGATGGCGCTGCCGTCCATCTGCACGCCGTCGGTCCGCATATAGGTGATCGCGCCGTCCTCGTAGAGCTGCTGCGCGATTCGCATCGTATGGTCGGCGGAGAAACCGAGCTTGCGCGCCGCCTCCTGCTGGAGCGTCGAGGTGGTGAAGGGCGGCGGCGGGTTGCGCGTCGCGGGCTTGGTCTCGACCGACTGGACCGAGAAATTGCCGGCCTCGACATCGGCCTTCGCCTTCAGTGCGTCGCCCTCGGCACCGATCGACAGGCGGTCGAGCTTCTTGCCCTGCCATTGCACCAGCCGCGCGGAAAACGGCATTCCGTCCTGCTCCATGGCCGCGGTGATCGACCAATATTCCTGCGCCCGGAACGCCTCGATCTCGCGCTCGCGGTCGACGATCAGCCGCAGCGCGACCGACTGGACGCGCCCGGCCGACTTTGCGCCGGGCAGCTTGCGCCACAGCACCGGCGACAGCGTGAAGCCGACGAGATAGTCGAGCGCGCGCCGCGCCCGGTACGCGTCGATCAGGTCGGTATCGAGATCGCGCGGCGCCTGCATCGCCTGCGTCACCGCCTGTTTGGTGATCGCGTTGAAGGTGACGCGCTGCACGTCCTTGGGCAGCGCCTTGCGCTTGGCGAGCACCTCTTGCACGTGCCACGAGATCGCCTCGCCCTCGCGATCGGGGTCGGTGGCCAGGATCAGGCGGTCGGCGGTCTTGGCGGCGTCGGCGATCGCCTTGAGCTGCTTGGTCTTGTCGGCGTAGTTTTCCCACTCCATCGCGAACCCCTCGTCGGGGTTCACCGAGCCGTCGCGCGGCGGAAGGTCGCGGACGTGCCCGTAGCTGGCGAGCACGCGATAGTCCGAACCGAGATACTTCTCGATGGTTTTGGCCTTGGCCGGCGATTCGACGATGACGAGCTGCATATGCCTTAGGTGGGTAGCCTTACGTGTACGCGCGAGGGTGGCGGGGGTCGGCGGGGGGCGTCAAGTCGGCGGCGGCGTCTTCCTCTGCGCGGCAGGCGGCATAGGCGACCGCCCAAAGCGCAGCACCGAGGATCGTGAGCGCCGCGCCGACGATGTTGGTGACGGCATCGCCAATCGGCTGGCCCAGCAGCGGCGTCAGTACCGCCCAGTCCAGCAGCATGGCGACCAGCAGCGGCAACCATGTCAGCACGATCAGCCCGATCACCACGTCCGAGCGTGGCTCGGCAAGTCGCCAGCTGCGCTGCATCGCCTGAAGCACCTGAAGTCGTTCGGCGACGAGAACCGGTAGCGCCAGGCACCACATCGCGGCGAGCAGCAAGCCCGGTACGATGAGCAGGAGAAATCCGATCAAGACCGGCAGCGCGACCAGGACGAACAGCAGCGTCGCCGCGGCGACACGGCCAGGCGACGGCAGCGGCGATCGCTGAGACGGCGTCAGGTCGAGACGTTCTAGAACACAGATCGTCGCGATCAATGAGAGATAGATATCGGCCACCGTCGAACAGAGGCCGAGGAGCCAGCCGCTGCCCGGCACCACCGCAAAGGCGACCGAAAAAACTGCGTCGATGACGAGAAGGGACACGAAGGTGCTGCGGTCGCCGCGGACGACGGCCGCCGTCCGTTTCAGGATCGCCCCGATCGTCACGATCTCACCCGGCATGGCTCACCCTTCCCCCGGCATGACGCTCCAGCCGTCCGGCCAGCTCCATCTCCAGCAGCACCATCTGCACCACCGCAGGCGCGCAATCGGCCTGGCGGACCAGCTCGTCGACCGCGACCGGGACCGGGCCGAGCAGCCGTTCGATGCGTGCGCGCTCGGCGTCGCTCGCGTCCTCCGGCGGCGGTGCGCCCCACCCGCCGGCGGGCGCGCGGACGGCGGCGCGGGCGTCGATCGGGCGAATCTGTTCCAGCACGTCGGCGGCGGTCTGGATCAGCGTCGCGCCGTCGCGGATCAGCGTGTTGCAGCCCTGTGCGCGCGGATCGGACGGGTGACCGGGCACCGCCATCACCTCGCGCCCCTGCTCGCCCGCCAGCCGCGCGGTGATGAGCGAGTCCGATCGCGGCGCGGCCTCTACCACCAGCGTCCCCAGCGCCAGCCCGGCGATGATGCGGTTGCGGTGCGGGAAGTGGCGCGCGCGCGGCTCGGTGCCGGGCGGCATCTCGGCGATCAACAGCGCCTCCGCGGCGATCCGCTCCTGCAAGGCGGCGTTCTCCGGCGGGTAGGCGACGTCGATCCCGCCGGCGATGACCGCGATGGTCGTGTTGCACGCGCCCTCGTGCGCGGCGGTGTCGATCCCGCGCGCCAGGCCCGAGATGACGGTCGCCCCGTCGACGGCCAGGTCGTGCGCGAGGCTGCGCGCGAAGCGGCAGGCGGCGGCCGAGGCGTTGCGCGCGCCGACCAGCGCGACCGGCGTGCGCCGCGCCAGCGACAGGTCGCCGCGCGCCGTCAACACCGCGGGCGCATTGTCGATCTCGGCGAGCAGCGCGGGATAGTCGGGGTCGCCGAGGAACAGCAGCCGCGCGCCAAGCGCCTCGACCAGCCGCCGCTCGCGATCCACCGCGGCGATCGATGGCGGCTCGGGCACGCGCCCGCCGCCGCGTCTCGCAAGATCAGGGAGCGCATCGAGCGCCACCGCGGCGCTGCCGAACCGCGCGAGCAATTGCCGGTAGCCGACCGGGCCGATCGACGGCGTGCGGATCAGCCGCAGCCGTGCGCCGGCGTCATCCACTCGCGGAATCGTCGGCCGCGACGGGCTTCGCGCCGCCGACGCGCGGCTCGGTGCCGTCGACCAGCCGCGCGATATTGGCGCGGTGCTTCCACAGCACGATCGCCGCCAGCGCCATCAACAGCGGCACGATGTCGAAACGGCCGAGCACCGCGGCGGTCACCGGCGTGCTGATCGCCGCCGCCATCCCGGCCAGCGAGGAGATGCGCGCGATCGCGAGCAGTCCGAGCCAGATGACCGCAAACACCAGCCCGACCTGCCAGCCGAGCCCCAGCGCGATGCCCATCAGCGTCGCCACGCCCTTGCCGCCGCGGAAGCGCAGCCAGACCGGATAGCAATGCCCGATCAGCGCGCCCGCCGCCGCCAGCGGCGCCTCGTCCGGCCAGATCCATGCGACCAGCAGCACCGCGACCAGCCCCTTCGCGAGATCGAGCAGCAGGGTCGCCGCCGCCAGTCCCTTGCGCCCGGTGCGCAGCACGTTGGTGGCGCCGATGTTGCCCGAACCGATCGTGCGCAGGTCGCCCGCGCCGGTCATGCGCGTCAGCACCACCCCGAACGGGATCGACCCCAGCAGGTAGCCGATCAGCAAGGCCGCCACCGGCGGTATCCAGATGATCTCGGTCGGCAGCGTCGCGTCCCCCTGTTTCGCCGCTCCTTAGCCGAAACATTTCGGGTACGCCACCGGGCAGCGTTGCCCGATACGACCGATCCGGCGTAGGCGGCGCCATGACCCCCGCCATGACCCCCGCCGTCACGGACGCCGTGACGGACGCCGCGCCGATCCTGTTCTTCGATTCCGGCGTGGGCGGGCTGTCGGTGGTGGCGCCGACGCGCGAACTGCTGCCGACGGCGCCGATCGTCTACGCCGCCGATTCGGCCGGCTTCCCCTACGGCACGCGCAGCGAGGCGGAGATTGCGGCGCGGGTGCCCGCGCTGCTCGGGCGGCTGGTCGAGCGCTATCGGCCGCGCCTGGTCGTGATCGCCTGCAACACCGCCTCGACGATCGCGCTGCCGGCGGTGCGGGCCGCGCTCGACGTGCCGGTCGTGGGTACGGTGCCCGCCATCAAGCCCGCTGCGGCGATGAGCGAAACGCGCGTGATCGGCGTGCTCGGCACCGAGGCGACGGTGCGCCAGCCCTATGTCGACGATCTGGCGGCGCGCTTCGCGGGTGATTGCACGGTGCTCCGCCACGGCTCGGCGGCGCTGGTCGAGCTGGCGGAGGCGAAGCTGGCGGGCACCGCGCCGGCGCCGGACGCGATCGCCGCCGAGCTGGGCGGGCTGTTCGCGCAACCGGGGGGGGGGCGGATCGACGTGATCGTGAACGCCTGTACGCACTTTCCGCTTCTGGAGCGCGAGATGGCCACGGTCGCGCCGCAGGTGCGCTTCGTCGACGGCGGCGCGGGGATCGCGCGGCGCATCGCCTATCTGACCCAGGGACACGCGTGGCCGGTTGCGGCGCCCGCGCATCGGCTGGTCTTCACGCGGCTGGGCGAGCGCGAGCGGCGCATCGCCGACGCGCTCGCGGCGCGGGGCTTCGTGGCGGCGGAGGCGCTGTGAGGCGGCGGGTAGGGCAATTTGTCCACCCTTTTCGATTATAGAGAGTGCGGTTCTGCGCTGGCCTTCGTGGTCCATCGGGAGTAATCGGCGGGTCATGAAGACGGAGAGCATCGAAGCGCGCGGCGTCGATTATTCGCGCGTGTTCACCCAGGCGATCGACCGGCTGCACGCCGAGGGTCGGTATCGCGTGTTCATCGACATTCTCCGCAACAAGGGGATGTTCCCCAATGCGCGCTGCTTCGCCGGGCACAACGGCCCGAAGCCGATCACCGTCTGGTGCTCGAACGATTATCTCGCGATGGGCCAGCACCCAAAGGTGATCGCGGCGATGGAGGAAGCGCTCCACGACGTCGGCGCCGGCTCGGGCGGTACGCGCAACATCGGCGGCAACACGCATTATCACATCGACCTGGAGGGCGAGCTGGCCGATCTGCACGGCAAGCAGGCGGCGCTCTTGTTCACCTCGGGCTATGTCTCCAACGAGGCGACGCTGTCGACGCTCGCCAAGGTGCTGCCGGGGTGCATCATCTATTCGGACGAGCTGAACCATGCCTCGATGATCGCGGGGATCCGCAATTCGGGATGCGAGAAGCGCGTGTTCCGGCACAACGACCTGGCACATCTCGAGGAACTGCTGGCGGCCGACGATCCTGCGGCACCCAAGCTGATCGCGTTCGAGAGCGTCTATTCGATGGAAGGCGACGTGGCGCCGGTCGCGGCGATCTGCGATCTGGCCGACAAGTACAACGCGCTGACCTATCTGGACGAGGTCCATGCGGTCGGCATGTATGGCGCGCGCGGCGGCGGCATCTCGGAGCGCGACGGGGTGGCCGATCGGCTGACGATCATCGAGGGGACGCTGGGCAAGGCGTTCGGGGTGATGGGCGGCTATATCGCGGCCGACCGCACGATCGTCGACGTGATCCGGTCGTATGCACCGGGGTTCATCTTCACCACCTCGCTGTCACCGGTGCTGGTCGCTGGCGTGCTGGCGAGCGTGCGGCACCTGAAGCAGTCGAGCGCCGAGCGCGACGGGCAGCAGGCGGCGGCCGCGACGCTGAAGGCGATGCTGTCGGACGCCGGGCTGCCGGTGATGGCGGGCGAGACGCATATCGTGCCGGTGATGGTCGGCGATCCGGTAAAGGCCAAGAAGATCAGCGACATCCTGCTCGCCGAATACGGCGTGTACGTGCAGCCGATCAATTACCCGACCGTGCCGCGCGGCGCCGAACGGCTGCGCTTCACGCCCGGCCCGGCGCACAGCGAGGCGATGATGCGCGAGCTGGTCGATGCGCTGGTCGAGATCTGGGACCGGCTGGAGCTGCGAATCGCCGCTTGAGCGGGGTTACCGGAGCGGCGCGTCGCGTTGTTCGAGCAGCGGCGGCAGATAAGGTAGCGGCGCGTTCGGCGGCATCGTCGCCAGTTCCGCGGCGATCGCGTTGGCGCGGTCCTTTGACGACGGGTGCGTGCGGCTGTGGAACATGCCGCCGTCGATCCTGCTGCCGTATTCGCGCCAGAAGGTGACCGCCAGCTGCGGATCCCAGCCGGCGTTGCGCAGCAGATACGCGCCGAGCAGGTCGGCCTCGGTCTCGGTATGGCGGAACAGCCGCGCGTTGCGGCCGAACTCGGACAGCAGCCCCCATTTGACCCCCGCCGCCTCCAGCCGGACGCGGTGGCGCAGGATCGCATGCGCGAGTTCGTGCGCGACGACGACCGCGATCTGATCGTCGCCGAAGCGGGTGAACAGCGCCCCGCCCACCTGCACCACGCGCCCGTCCGACGAGGCGCCCAGCTTGCCGCCCGTCAGCACTTCGAACTCGACCCGGCACCCGGCGCGCGGGTGCACCGTCACCTGCCGGTCCGCGCCGTCGCGACGCAGCGTCAGCGGGAGCGGCGCGTCGGGCGCGCGCGCCGCGATCCGTGCCTGCGCCGCGTCGCGGGTGGCGCTGGTCAGCGCGTCGCCCGCGGCAGGGGCGGGCAGCGCGCGACCGTCGATCGCCACCACCCCGTCGTTCGCCGCCACGCCG
The DNA here is from genome assembly GCF_031456125.1 of Sphingomonas sp. BE138. Lineage (NCBI taxonomy): Bacteria > Pseudomonadati > Pseudomonadota > Alphaproteobacteria > Sphingomonadales > Sphingomonadaceae > Sphingomonas > Sphingomonas sp. BE138. Next base: position 128,721 of record NZ_JAVDUC010000004.1, on the reverse strand, counting down.
GCGGTCGCCGCGGGCGTGCCCGGCACCACCAGCTCGACCGCGACCGGGGTGGGGAAGGCATCGCGCAGTGCGGGCGGATATTGGTCGGCGGCGTGGAGCGTGGCGCCGATCACCGGCTGCCGCTCGCGGCACAGCGCAACGTTGGCGGTGGTGAGCCGCCAGGCGATCGCCGCCAGCCGCTGATCGACCTCCAGAAGGCTGGGCGCGGCGGCGGCGGGCAGCGCGGCCAGCGTCAGCAGGACGGCAACCGGGGCGGCGAACAGGCGGAACAACATACGCAGGCACTCGGTGTGGCAGGTGCAACGCGCGGCGGAGCGGTCCGGCGGCGTCGCGTTCGACCGTACAGGGTGTCGCGCGGCGGTGGCAACAACGGTCGCGGCACGGCGGGGGTGTTGATCTGCGTCAGGCAATTTGCCGAAAAGTTGACCGGTCGATTCATCTTTCCGCGCTAGGGGAAATAGGAATCCGGGCGATCGCGCCGCTGCACGGCATGTTCCGCACGCCGGAAGACGGGCGAAAAAGAGGACGCAATGCACAGCAACTACCCTGGCGCCTTCGCGCTGCTGCCGATGGTCGTCGCGGCCGCCGCCTGCCCGGCGCCCGCCGCAGCACAGGCGGCGGCACCGACGCAGGCACCCGCCACGGCGTCCGCGCCCGGCAAGCCCGAGGCACCGACGCCGACGCAGGCGCCCGCCACGCCGTCCGCGATCGGCTATCCCGCGACCGGCGACGGCGAGGGCACGGTGCCGGGCAAGTTCAACGTGTCGCGCTGGGCGGAGGACTGGCGCGGGATGCGTGACCCCGCCAAGCGCGACGATCCACTCGACCGGCTGAAGTACCTGCCGCTGACCGACAGCGGCGACGTGTATCTGACGCTGTCGGGCGAGCTGCGCTACCGCGTGCAGGAGACCACCAACCCCGACCTGCGCGACCGCGCGGCGCAGCGGCAGGACCGCACGCGGGTGTTCGCCGGGGCCGACCTGCACCTGGGCGAGCATGTCCGCGTCTATGGCGAACTGGCGCATGCCGGATTGCAGGGGCTGAACCTGGGTACGCCCGGCGCGAACCTGCGCAACCGGCTGACCTTGCAGCAGGGGTTTGGCGAGGTGAAGGGCTCGATCGGCGGCGCGGAGGTCGGGGTGCGCGGCGGACGGCAGGAATTTTCCGACGGGCCGAACCTGCTGACCGCGGTGCGCGACGATCCGACACTGCATTTCGTGCTCGACGGGGTGCGCGGCTACGCGCGTGGCAAGCACGTGCGCGCCGACGTGTTCGACCTTCATTTCGTCAACTACGGACAGGGCGGGCTGGGTGACGACCGCACCGACTCCGCGCGCCGTTTCAGCGGAGCGACGTTCGGCTATGTCGTACCGCAGACCTTCCTGGGCAAATCTAAGCTGTTCCTCGACCCGTTCGTCTGGCGGCTGCGCAGCGATGCGGCGGTGTGGGGGCGGCAGACCGCGCGCGAGGAGCGGATGTTCTACGGCCTGCACCTGTACGGCGAGATCGACCGCGCGACGATCGACTGGACGGTGAACCACCAGGGCGGCAGCTTCGGCGATCGCTCGATCAGCGCCTGGCAGGCGTTCATCGCGCAGACGTGGCGCATCGCGGCGAGTTCGGACGCGCCGCGCGTCGGCGTGCACGTCGATTATGCCAGCGGCGGCGGCGGCGCTTCCGGGCGCGGCACGCTGCGCACGCCCAGCGGGCTGTACGGCAACAACATTTATTACAGCTACCAGCTGTTCCTGACGCCGGCCAACCTGCTGGCGATCTCCCCCAATATCACCGTACAGCCGGTCAAGAGCCTGCGCGTCACCGCCGAATATACGATGGCATGGCGCCCGAACGAGGACGAGGCGGTGTACCGCGCGTCGGGCGCGGCGTTTGCGGGGACGCAGAACGTCGCGGGCAAGCACACCGCCGATCTGATCCGTGCGCAGGCGGTGTGGACGGTGACGCCGCGCATTTCGTTGACGGGACGCTACGAACACCTGATGGTGAAGGACGCATTGTCGAACGCGGGATACAAGAACTCCGACTTTCTGGTAGGATGGATCAGTCTGCGTTTCTAAGTATCTGACGGGAGAGGAAAATGGCGGGAGCGCCGGATAGCAGTCTACGGTTGAGGTCGATTATCGGCGGGTCGACCGGCAATCTGGTCGAATGGTTCGACTGGTACGTCTATTCGGCCTTCACGCTCTATTTCGCGCCGCATTTCTTTCCGTCGGGCGATCAGACCGCGCAATTGCTGAGCGCGGCGGCGGTGTTCGCGGTCGGCTTCGTCATGCGCCCGATCGGGGCGTGGATCATGGGGATCTATGCCGATCGCAAGGGGCGCAAGGCGGGGCTGACGTTGTCGGTCACGCTGATGTGCGCGGGCTCGCTGATCATCGCGCTGACGCCCGGCTACGAGGCGATCGGTCTGGCCGCGCCGGCGTTGCTGGTGCTGGCGCGGTTGATGCAGGGGCTTTCGGTCGGCGGCGAATATGGCGCCAGCGCCACGTACCTGTCGGAAATGGCGGGCAAGGACCGGCGCGGCTTCTTCTCGGCGTTCCAGTACGTCACGCTGATCTCCGGGCAGTTGCTGGCGATCATGGTGCTGCTGATCCTGCAGGCGGCGATGGACAAGCCGGCGCTGGAGGCGTGGGGCTGGCGGATCCCGTTCGCGATCGGCGCGGTGCTGGCGGTGGTCGTCTTCTACCTGCGGCGTGGCCTGGCCGAAACCGAGAGCTTCAAGAACGCCAAGGCGCATGACGCGCCCAAGTCCGGGTTCCTCGCGCTGCTGAAGAACCACCCGCGCGAAACAGCGCTGGTGATGCTGCTGACCGCCGGCGGCACGCTCGCTTTCTATGCCTATTCGATCTACATGCAGAAGTTCCTGGTCAATACCAGCGGCTTCTCCAAGGAGGTCGCGACCCAGATCAATGCGGTGACGCTGTTCGTGTTCATGCTGCTGCAGCCGATCGCGGGCGGGCTGTCGGACCGGATCGGGCGCAAGCCGCTGATGGTCGCGTTCGGGGTGGCGGGCGTGCTGTTCACCTACCCGATCTTTTCCGCGCTGGCGGCGACGCGCGACCCGGTCACCGCCGGGCTGCTGGTGATGGCGTCGCTGATCATCGTCACCGGCTACACCTCGATCAACGCCGTGGTGAAGGCCGAGCTGTTCCCCGCGCACATCCGCGCGCTGGGCGTGGCGCTGCCCTATGCGCTGGCGAACACCATCTTCGGCGGCACCGCGGAATATGTCGCGCTCAGCTTCAAGAAGCACGGGTGGGAGCAGGGCTTCTACTGGTACGTCACCGTGATGATCGGCATCTCGCTGCTGGTCTACCTGCGCATGCGCGACACCGGGCGGAACAGCCTCATCAGCGAGGATTGAGGATGCGGCCACGCGTTTGATCTCCTCCGCACGAGGGCGCCGCCCCAGCGAAAGCTGGGGCGACGTGCCGCTCTTGCCGGATGCCGTCGCAACGAGACTCCGGCTTTCGCCGGGATGACGAATGTTCGTCGGGGGCAGTGGTTTCCCTCCCGCCACCGCATCGCTACATCGGTGCGCATGACCGACACGCTGCTCGACCCGCTCGTCCTCCCCGATTTCACCGCACTGACGCCCGAGGCGATCGCACCCGCGCTCGACGCCGCGATCGCGCGGCATGCCGAGGCGGTCGCGACCGTGACGCGCGATCGTCCGACGACCTTCGGGGAAGCGTGGCTGCCGCTGGAGCGCGCCGAGGCGGGGGTGGATGCGCTGTGGTCGGCGGTGTCGCACCTGCGCGGCGTCGCCGACACGCCCGAGCTGCGCGCCGCGCACGCCGCGGGGCAGGAGAAGCTCGTCGCCCATTTCATGGCCGTGGCGCAGAACCGCGACCTCTACGACGTGCTGACCGCGCTGGAGGCGTCCGCGGGCTTCGCCGACCTGCCGCAGGCCGATCGCGTCGCGGTCGAACATGCAGTGCGCGACTTCCGGCTCGCAGGCGTCGCGCTCGACGATGAACAGCGCGCGCGCTTCGCCGACGTGTCGGTCGCCTTGTCGTCGCTGTCCACCGAGTTCGGCAGCGCGGTGCTGGACGCGACCGACGCCTGGACGCTGCACATCACCGACGTGGCGCGACTGGCGGGGATCTCCGCACCCGACAAGGCGATGTTCGCCGCCGCGGCGCAGGCCAAGGGGCTCGATGGCTGGCTGGTCACGCTCCAGCAGCCCAGCGTGAACGCGGTGCTGACCTTCGCCGAGGACCGCGACCTGCGCGCCGACGTGTACCGCGCCTACGGCACCCGCGCCTCGGATCAGGGGCCGAATGCCGGCGACTATGACAACGGTCCGCGGATCGCGCGCATCCTGGACTTGCGGCGCGAGGCCGCCACGTTGCTCGGCTTCACCGATCCGGTCGCCCTGTCGCTGGAGACGAAGATGGCGCCGAACGCGGGCGAGGTGCTCGCCTTCCTGCGCGACCTGGGCCAGCGCGCGCGGCCCGCTGCGGAACGCGACCTGGCTGCGCTGCGTGCCTTCGCCGCTGGGGAACTGGGGATCGCCGACCTGCAACCGTGGGACGCGGGGTTCGTCGCGAACAAGCTGCGGCAGGCGCGCTATGCGGTCGATGAGCAGGAAGTGCGCGGCTATTTCCCGGTCGAGCGCGTCACCGCCGGGTGGCAGTCGCTGCTCGGGCAGTTGTTCGGGCTGACGCTTCAGCGCCGCGACGACGTGGCGCTCTACCATCCCGACGCCTGCTATTACGATGTCGCCGACGACAGCGGCGAGGTGTTCGCCGGGCTGTACCTCGATCTCCACGCCCGCCCCGGCAAGCGCGGCGGCGCGTGGATGGCGCAGGCACGGCCGCGGTTGCGCGACGGCAACACCGTCCGTGTGCCGGTGGCCTATCTGGTCTGCAACTTCGCGCCCAGGGGCGCGGAACAGCCGTCGCTGCTGAGCCACAACGACGTCGTGACGCTGCTGCACGAAACCGGCCATTGCCTCCACCACCTGTTCACGCGCGTCGACCGGCCGTCGATCGCCGGGACCAGCGGGTTCGAATGGGACGCGGTCGAGTTGCCGAGCCAGCTGATGGAGGATTTCGCCTGGAATCGCGCGATCCTGACCGCGATGTCGGGGCATCACGAAACGGGCGCGCCGCTGCCGCCGGAGCTGTTCGACAGGATGGTCGCCGCACGCCGCTTCCAGTCGGGGATGTTCATCGTCCGCCAGCTGGAATTCGCGCTGTTCGACCTCCTGCTCCACCTCGGCACGATGGGCAGCGACCCGATGGAGGTGATCGATGCGGTGCGCGACGAGGTGTCGGTGCTGCGCCCGCCCGAATGGCACCGCTTCCCGCACGCGTTCAGCCATATCTTCGCGGGCGGCTACGCCTCGGGTTATTACAGCTATCTCTGGGCGGAGGTGCTGGCGGCGGACGGGTTCGGCCGGTTCGCGGAGAACGGGCTGATCGACCGCGCGACCGGCACCGCGCTGCGCGAGGAAGTGCTGGCGCGCGGCGCGACGCGGCCGGCGGCGGAAAGCTTCCGCGCCTTCCGCGGGCGCGATGCCGATCCGGTCGCGATGCTGGTCCGCCATGGCCTGCTGGAGGACGCGCGGTGAGCGTGCTGATCCTCACCACCGGCGGCACGATCGACAAGCTCTACTTCGACGCGCTCAGCGAATATCAGATCGGCGACAGCGTGGTCGAACGCCTGCTCAAGACGGCGCGCGTCGCGATGCCGTTTCGGGTGCGCGAACTGCTACGCAAAGACAGTCTGGAGCTCACCGACGGCGACCGGGCGCTCATATTGACTGCTATTTTGGAGGCAGAAGAAGCACGGATCGTCATCACGCATGGCACCGACACGATGACCGACACCGCGCGCGTGCTCGCCGGAAAGACGAACAAGACGATCGTGCTGGTCGGCGCGCTCGCCCCCGCGCGCTTCGCGGACAGCGACGCGACCTTCAATCTCGGCATGGCCTTCGCCACCGCGCAAGTGGCGGGGCCGGGCGTGTGGATCGCGATGAACGGCACGATCTTCGACGGGACGAAGGTGCGAAAGGACCGCTCGATCAACAGCTTCGTCGCGGCCTGAGCAGCGCTTCGCGACCGCCGGGTGCCTTTCCGGCTTTCCCGTCCGCGCCCCATGGGTTAACAGCCGCGGGCATGACGGCGGTGGATCAGCCCGCGCAGGGACGTTTCGAGGGGAGCAGGCACCTCTTCGCGCTGCGCGTCTATTTCGAGGACACCGACCTGTCGGGCGTGGTCTATCACGCCAATTACCTGCGATATCTGGAGCGCGCACGCTCCGACATGCTGCGGGTCGGCGGGATCGACCAGCGCGCGACCTTCGATAGCGGCGGCGGCGCCTACGCGATCACCGATCTGGCGATCAAATATCGCGCGCCGGCGCGGCTCGACGACGCGCTGCTGATCGAAAGCCGCATGGTGCAGATCCGGGCGGCCAGCGTCGTCATTCATCAGACAGTCAGGCGCGCGGCGGAAATGCTGGCTGAAGCGACGGTCACCGCGGCACTGGTCGGCCCCGACGGGCGGCCGCGTCGCCAGCCCGCCGCCTGGGTCGACACGTTCCGCCGCCTCGCGTCATTGGGGGAAGACACACCGTGAATCCGATTTTGCAGACCGACGCGGCCACGCTGTCGCCGATCGCGCTGTTCCTGCAGGCCGATTGGGTGGTGAAGGCGGTGATGCTGGGGCTGCTGTTCGCCAGCATCTGGACCTGGGCGATCATCATCGGCTTCTGGCTGAAGCTGGGACGCACGCGCCAGCGCACCGAGGCGTTCGAGCGCGATTTCTGGAAGGCCGAGGACATCGACGCCTTCTACAAGTCGCAGACGCACACCGACCTCCCCTCCGCGCGGATCCTGAATGCGGGGGTCACCGAATGGCGGCGCTCGACGCAGGGGCAGAAGATCGACCGCGAGGGCACGCGCGAGCGGCTGGCGACCGTCATGGGCTCCGCGGTGGCTCGGGAGATCGACCAATTGTCCGATCGTCTCAACGTCTTGGCGACGGTCGGGTCGGTGGCGCCGTTCGTCGGGCTGTTCGGCACCGTGTGGGGGATCATGCGCAGCTTCACCGCGATCGCCAGCCAGCAGAACACCAGCCTGTCGGTGGTGGCGCCGGGGATCGCCGAGGCGCTGTTCGCCACCGCCATCGGTCTGTTCGCGGCGATCCCGGCGGTGATCGCGTACAATCGTTTCAGCCATTCTATCAACCGGATAGAGGCGCGGCTGAACCGGTTCGCGGACGGTTTCCACGCGACGCTTTCGCGGCAGCTCGACGGCGAACGCTGATGGCGATGAACCTGCCTTCCGCGCGGGGGAAGGGGCGGCGCGCGCCGATGGCGGAGATCAACGTCACGCCGCTGGTCGACGTGATGCTGGTCTTGCTCATCATTTTTATGGTGACGGCTCCGCTACTTACGCAGGGAGTGCCGGTGAACCTGCCCGACAGCCGCGCCAAGCCGCTGGATCAGGAGCTGCAGCCGGTCGAGATCTCGCTCGACGAAAAAGGCAGCATTTTCATCGCCAAGGAGGAAGTCGCCGCCGACGCGCTGCCCGGCCGGCTCGCCGCGATCGCCGAGACGGGCAAGGCGGGCGAGCCGCCGCAGGTGTTCCTGCGGGCCGATCGGGGACTCGATTATGGCCGCGTGATGCGCGTGATGGGCGAATTAAACCGCGCAGGACTCAATCGGGTCGCGCTGGTGACGGTAGGCGACGAATAAGTGGAGCGTGGGGAGAAGATCGGTGTCGGTATTGCCGTGGCAGGGCATGTCCTGCTGTTCGGCGTGCTGTCGGTCGGCTTTCTCACCACCCCCAATCCGATCAAGTTGAAGCAGACGCCGGTCGAGGTCAGCCTGGTCAAGGACGTCGCGCTGGAGGCCGCGGCGCCGCAGCAGACCGAAGCGCCGTCGCAGGCGGTGGCCCCCGATGTCGGCGAGCCCGAGGAAGCGCCGCCGCCCGCCGAGGCGCCGCCGCAGCCCGCGCCCGCGCCGGTCCCGGAACCCGCGCCGGCCCCCGAACCGAAGCCTGCGCCCAAACCGGCGCCGCCCAAGCCCGCGCCGCCGAAGCCCGCACCCAAGCCGGCGCCCGCGCCGAAGCCGGTCCCCAAGCCGCAGCCCAAGCCCAAGCCGGCACCTCCGGCGGCGGAGAAGGCGCCGGCCAAGCCCGCGCCGACGAAGCAGGAAAGCGCCGCGGCGTCGTCGAGCAAGGCGAAGACCCCGCCCGCCGCATCGAAAGGCAAGGGCAAGACCGAAACCGCCAAGGGCGAGAAGCCCCGCGGCAGCCGGCTGGGCAGCGATTTCCTGAAAGGGCTGACCGCGGAGAAGAGCGATGCCAAGCCCAACGACGCGCCGCCCTCGGCCGCGCGCGTCGACGGCCGCGCGCTGGCCGCGATCCAGCAGGCGATCGCGCGGCAGATCCAGCCGTGCGCCGACCGGCAGGTCGATCCGGGCCCGGGCGCGAACCAGATCGTGACGACGCTGAACCTGCGGCTGAACCGCGACGGATCGCTGTCGGCGACGCCGACCGTGGTGCGGCAGAACGGCGTCGACGATGACAACCGCCGGTATGCGCGGCGCGTGGTCGATCTGGGGATCGCGGCGTTCAAGGGCTGTTCGCCGTTGAAGCTGCCTGCGGAATATTATGCCACCGCCAACGGGGGGTGGAGCAACATCAACTATAATTGGAAACTGCGGTGATGCGATACCGGCTGCTCCTTCTCGCCACGCTCGTTGCCACCCCCGCGCTGGCGCAGCAGGTGCCCGCCCCCGTCGCCGACCCGAATGCGGCGGCCGCAGCCCCCGCCGGGCAGACGCCGCCGCCGCTGGAGGTCGACGTGACCGGCGGCATCTCCGCGCCGATGCCGATCGCGATCCCGCCGATGCCGACGCAGGCGGTGGTGCAGACCGCGGCGGGCGCCACCGACCAGCTCGGGCGACAGCTGGCCGACATCGTCGCCAACGACCTGCGCAATTCCGGGCTGTTCACGCCGCTGGCGCCCGGGCGGATGCGCGCGATCGCGTTTCCGGAGGTGACCGCGCCGGCGTTCGACTATTGGGGCGGATCGGGTGCGCAGGCGCTGGTGCAGGGATACGTCCGCGCCAACGGCGACGGGACGCTGACGGTCGGCTGCTATCTGTATGACGTGTCGGCGCAGACGCAGCTGGCGCGGCAGGGGTTCGTGGTGCCGCCGTCCGACTGGCGGCGCGCCGGGCACAAGTGCGCGGACATGGTCTACACCCGTCTGACCGGCGAGGGCGCCTATTTCGACAGCCGCGTCGTCTATGTCAGCGAGACCGGGCCGAAGGCGAACCGCATCAAGCGGCTGGCGATCATGGACCAGGACGGCGCAAACAGCCGCTTCCTGACCGCGGGCTCGTCGATCGTGCTGACGCCGCGCTTCGCGCCGAACCAGCAGTCGATCGTCTATATGAGCTATGTCGGCAAGACGCCGGCGATCTACGTCTACGACATCGGATCGGGGCGGCAGCGGCTGGTGGTGCAGAATGTCGCGACGACCTTCGCGCCGCGCTTCTCGCCCGATGGCCGCTACATCCTCTTCTCGATGGCGCAGGCCGGGAACACCGACCTGTACCGCGTGGCCGCCGCGGGCGGCACGCCCCAGCGGCTGACCACCTCGCCGGGGATCGACACCGGCGGCAGCTATTCGCCCGACGGATCGAAGATCGTGTTCGAGAGCGATCGTTCCGGCGGCCAGCAATTGTACGTGATGAACGCGGACGGATCGAACCAGCAGCGGATCAGCTTCGGCGGCGGCCGCTACGCGACGCCGGTGTGGAGCCCGCGCGGCGACCTGATCGCGTTCACCAAGATCCAGGGCGCGTTCCGCATCGGCATCATGAGCCCGAGCGGGCAGGGCGAGAAGCTGCTGACCAACAGCTGGCAGGACGAGGGTCCCTCGTGGAGCCCGAACGGCCGCGTGCTGATGTTCTTCCGACAGGGGCGCGGCAACGCCGGCAAGGCCGATCTGTGGTCGGTCGACCTGACCGGGGTGAACGAGCGTCGCGTGCCCACGCCGCTGGACGGATCGGATCCCGCCTGGGGACCGCTGCGTCCGTGATAGTGTTTGAACGATAGAAGAGGAGAACGCCGATGGCCCGCCTGACGACCACCCTGCTGATGGCGACCGCACTGGTCGCGACCGCCGCCTGTTCCAAGAAGCGCCCCGAGGTGCTGCCGCCCGCGCCGGGGGCGGCGCCGGCGCCCACGACCGGGACCGGCGCGGCCGATCCCAACGGCGGCGTGACGCCGGGCTCGGCGGCCGATTTCAAGCGCTCGACGCAGGGCGATACGGTGCTGTTCGGGCTCGACCAGTATGACATCGACGCGACCGCGCGCGGGATCCTCGATTCGCAGGCCGAGTGGTTGCAGCGGTACAACAACGTGACGATCACGATCGAGGGCCATGCCGACGAGCGGGGCACGCGCGAGTACAATCTGGCGTTGGGCGACCGGCGCGCCAATGCGGCGAAGAACTACCTGGCCGCGCGCGGGATCGCCCCGTCGCGGATCACCACGATCAGCTATGGCAAGGAGCGGCCGGTGGCATTGGGATCGGACGAGGCGAGCTGGGCGCAGAACCGGCGCGCGGTGACGGTAGTCGTCGGGGGGTAACCTGCTCCCTCTCCCTCCGGGGAGAGGGCTGGGGTGAGGGGTAGGTGTCTCACCGAGACCTACCTCTCTGCGAGGCACCTGCCCCTCACCCGACCCTCTCCCCACAGGGGAGAGGGCTGTTACGTTCATTCACGCCGGGGTGATCGGCGGGTTTTCCATCTCGGCCTTGACCTCGACGATCAGGTCCTTGCGGCTGAGCTTGCCGATCATCGTCTTGGGCATCGTCGCGCGGACCACCACGCGGTCGACGCGTTCGTGCTTGCCGAGCTGCGGATTCAGCCACGCCGCCAGCGTCGCGCCGTCCGCCTCCATGCCTTCGTTGAGCGTCACATAGGCGCGCGGGAGTTCGCCGCGGTAGGTGTCGGGCAGGCCGATCACCAGCGCCTCGCGCACCGCGGGATGGTGGTAGAGCACCGCCTCGATCTGGCTGGGGAAGACCTTGAACCCGCCGACCGAGATCATGTCCTTCAACCGGTCGACGATCGCGATGAAGCCGTCGGCGTCGATCGTGCCGACGTCGCCGGTGCGCAGCCAGCGGCGTCCCTCCGCGTCGATGGCGAAGGTCGTGTCGTCGGCATCGGGACGGTTCCAATAGCCGGCCATGATCTGCGGCCCCATCGCGACGATCTCGCCGGGCTCGCCCTCGGGGGCCGGGCGGGTCGGGTCTTCCTTGTCGACCAGCCGGATGCGCGTCGCGGGCAGCGGCTGGCCGATCGTCCCCGACTTCGCGCCGTTCTCATACGGGTTGGTGGTCAGCACGCCGCTGCTCTCCGACAGGCCATAGCCCTCGATCAGCGTCGATTGCGTGGTCGCTTCCCATTTCGTCTTCAGCTCGGCGGCCAGCGGTGCGCCGCCGGAGATGCAGACGCGCAGGGACGAGAAATCGGTCTTCGCGCGCGCGGGATGGTCGAGCAGCGCCTGGTACATCGTCGGTACGCCGGGCAGCGAGGTCGGGCGGGTGCGCGTGATCGTCGCCAGCGCCTGTGCGGCGTCGAAGCGCGGCAGCAGCACCATCTCGCCGCCGGTCACGATCGTGCGGTTCATGACGCAGGTGTTGGCGAAGACGTGGAACAGCGGCAGCACGCCCAGGATGCGGTCGGGCGCGTCGGGTTCGGGATCGAGCTGCGACACCTGCCGCGCATTGGCGCTGACGTTGGCGTGGGTCAGCATCGCGCCCTTCGGCACGCCGGTGGTGCCGCCGGTATATTGGATCAGCGCGACGTCGCGCCCGGCGTCGATCGCGGGCGGGGCGAAGGCGCCGTCGTTGGCGATGAGCGTGGAGAAGGCGACGACGCGCGGGTCGGCAGGTCGCTCCGCGGTCTCACGGCGTTTGAACAGGCGATAGGCGAGCGACTTGGCGGGCGGCAGGACGCCGGCGACGGAGCCGACCACCAGCCGCTCCAGCCCGCTCTTCTCCAGCACCTTCAGCGCGGTCGGCAGCAATGCGGTAGCGGAGACGGTGAAGATCACCCGCGTGCCCGAGTCCTCCACTTGGTGGCACAGTTCGTCGACCGAATAGAGCGGCGAGAAGTTGACCACCGTCGCGCCGAGCCGCAGCGCGCCGTGATAGGCGGCGAGGTAATGCGGCACGTTGGGCAGGAACAGCCCGATGCGGTCGCCCTTGCCGTAGCCGAGCGCGGCGAGCCCGGTGGCGACACGGCGCACGCCGTCCGCAAGCTGGGCATAGGTATAATGCCGGCCGAGGAAATCGATCGCGCGCCGCTCCGCATGGCGCGCGGCGGACGCCTCGAACAAGGCCGGCATCGACAGCGGCGGGTAATCGGAATCCCAGGCGATGGGATGGCGATAGGCGGTGCGCCAGGCATGCTCTCCAGTCATTGACACGACTGTAAGCAACAAACCGGCCCGCGCAAGCGGTCAGCGTGTCCGGTTGGTGCCGAGCAATGCCCCCAGCCGACCCGCCGCGGCGATCGCCAGCGCGGCCGGCGGGGCCCACTCAGCCTCGAACCGCGGCATCAGGTCGTCCTCGACCGTCACCGAGAACCTCCCGATCATCGGCGCGCGGTGGCTCGCCCCGACCAGAAGCAGCGCGGCGGCAGCGACGAGCACGATTCGGCGACGGCGGTAATTCGGCGGCTGCGGCATGATGTCGTCCCTCTCTCGACAGGACGGATCCTAGCAGATCAGGCGGCTTCCGCCCAGCGCAGCCGGTCGCGCCCGGCGCGTTTGGCGGCGAACAGCGCGTCGTCGGCACGGCCGTACAGCCGCTTCCATTCGGTTTCGTCGACGATCGACCCGCACCCGCTGCCGAGCGATGCCGTGACGGCGAGGTCGAACGGCATCGTGGCGGTGCGGATCGTCGTCAGAATCGCTTCGGGCAGCGCGGTGGCCGCGGCGGGGGCGAGCACCGCGAACTCCTCGCCGCCGATCCGCGCGACCAGCGTGTCGGCGGGTGCCGCGCGGCGCAACGCATCGGCGAACACGCGCAGCACCTGGTCGCCGCCGTCATGGCCGAGCGTCTCGTTGACCTGCTTGAAATGGTCGATGTCGACCAGCACCAGCAGGTGGCGGTCATGCCGCCCGATCGCCTCGCGCAGGAAGCTGCGGCGGTTCATCAGGCCGGTCAGCGCGTCGCTGTCGGCGAGCAGCCGCGCGCGCATCTCCTGCTCGCGCGCCTCGTCGCGTTCCTCGCCCAGCTGCTTGAGCCGCCAGGCGATCGCGAGCGCGCTGCAACACGCCTCCAGCGCCATCGCGATCAGCGTCGAATTGTCGATCCAGAAGTTCCAGTCGATCACGCCGAGCGCCTGCATCACCCGCGCCGAGGCGGTGAGCAGCGGCAGCCCCCAGGCGATCGAGAAGGCGCGCGCATAGCGATCCTTGCCGTGCCAGCCGCGCCACAGCAGCGGCAAGGTGAGCAGCAGGGTCGCGAGGAACGATGCCGAGATCAGCCGGTCGAGCAGCAGCGCGTGCCACGGCATGAACGCGACATAGGCGAGCGACGTGACCACCAGCGCGGCGATGCTGAGGTCGATCGCGGGGCGCAGCCAGCCGCGCGTCACGTCGGGCGCGAAGAAGCGGCGTGCGAAGACCATCGCGCTGCACAGCGTCGCCGACAGCAGCAGCACGTTCAGACGCAGCCGCAGGTTGTTGTCCATGCCGGTCAGCTCGCCGAGCAGCCCCGAACTGCTGGCGGCATAGCCGATCAGGAAGATCACCATCGCGCAATAGGGCGGGTGGAAGTGCTGGCGCAGCGCGACGCCGAGTGCGGCGTTGAAGATCAGCAGCGCCGCCGCCAGCCCCACGAACGCGGCGTAGAAGGCGGCGAGTTGCAGTTCGTACCGCTGCGCCAGGTCGGCGGAGACGAGATGCGGATCGAGCACCAGCCCGCGCAGGTTCGCCGCGCCGCGGACGTGCCACAGCAATTGCACCGGACGCGCGTCGCTCTCCGGAAGCGGCAGCGCGAAGGTGGCGCCGAGCGCGAGGTGCCGCCACGCGGTGGCGCTGGTGAAGCCGGTCGTGCGGACCGAGCCGTCGGCGTAGCGGACGTACAATGTCACGGCGTCCTGCCACAGGCTGCCGGAGCGGACCGTAACGGCGGCGTCGACCGGCGGCAGGATCGCGGAGCGCACCCAGAAATCCCCTGGGCCGGCGCCGCGCTGCGGCTTCGCGCATGCGAATGCGGCGGGGGTGGCGAACATGGCGGCGGGGCGGTCGCCGGGGAGCGCGGGGCGGAAGCAGGTGGCGATCGCCACGTCGGTCTGCGCCGAGGCCGCCGCCGGGCACAGCGACATGGCCGCGATCAGCGTCGCCACCATGGTTAGCCAGCGATGAACCATCCCCCCCGACATGCGCGGAAGCTAGTCGGGAAAGTGCAAACAGATCGTTAATGCAGGGAAGGCATTCGTAAATAATCTTACATCGTCCGCGACCGCCGCGCCGCCCGTGAGGACGACCGATAGGCCGTTATCCCAGCGGGTTGGCCGATCGTCACCGCGACAAATCGTCGCCGCTGCGGCCGCGTAAAGGTTAACGGGCCGGGCAAGGTGCCCGGCCCGTCGGCGGCGCCGTCAGTCGGCTGCGGCCGGGGCCGCCTTGCCCTTCTTGCCCGGCTTCTTGGGTGCGGCCGGCTCGATCGCGAAGCTGAGCGCGCCGTCCTTCATGTGCACGGTCACCTCGCCGCCGTGCACCAGCTTGCCGAACAGCAACTCCTCGGCGAGCGGCTGCTTGATCTTTTCCTGGATCAGGCGGCCCATCGGGCGGGCACCGTACAGCTTGTCATAGCCCTTCTCGGTCAGCCAGGTCTTGGCCTCCTCGTCGAGCTTGATGTGGACGTCGCGGTCGGCCAGCTGCAGTTCGAGCTGGAGGATGAACTTGTCGACCACGCGCGCCACGACTTCCGGCGGCAGGTAACCGAACGGGACGATCGCATCGAGGCGGTTGCGGAACTCCGGCGAGAACATCTTCTGCACCGCCTGCTCGTCCTCGCCCTCGCGGGTGAGCGCACCGAAGCCGATCGTCTCGCGCGCCATGTCCGCCGCGCCCGCATTGGTCGTCATGATGAGGATGACGTTGCGGAAATCGACGGTCTTGCCGTGCTGGTCGGTGAGGCGACCGTTGTCCATCACCTGCAACAGGATGTTGAACAGATCCGGATGCGCCTTCTCGATTTCGTCGAGCAGCAGCACGCAATGCGGATTCTGGTCGACCGCATCGGTCAGCAGGCCGCCCTGGTCGAACCCGACATAGCCCGGAGGCGCACCGATCAGCCGGCTGACCGAATGGCGTTCCATATATTCCGACATGTCGAAGCGCTGGAGCGGGATGCCGAGGATCGTCGACAATTGCTTGGCGACCTCGGTCTTGCCCACGCCGGTCGGCCCGGTGAACAGGTAGTTGCCGATCGGCTTCTCCGGCTCACGCAACCCCGCACGCGCCAGCTTGATCGCCGAGGACAGCTTCTCGATCGCCATGTTCTGCCCGAAGACGACCCGCTTCAGGTCGGTCTCCAGCGTCTCGAGCTGCTTCTTGTCGTCCGTCGACACGCTCTTCGGCGGGATGCGCGCCATCGTCGCGATCACCGCCTCGATCTCCTTCGCCGTGATCGTCTTCTTGCGCTTGTTCGGCGCCACCAGCATCTGCATCGCGCCGACCTCGTCGATCACGTCGATCGCCTTGTCGGGCAGCTTGCGGTCGTTGATGTAGCGGGCCGACAGCTCGACCGCCGACTTGATGGCGTCGGGCGTGTACTTGACCGAATGATGCTCCTCGAACGCCGAGCGCAGCCCGGCGAGGATCTTGATCGTGTCCTCGATCGTCGGCTCGTTCACGTCGATCTTCTGGAAGCGGCGCAGCAGCGCGCGGTCCTTTTCGAAGTGGTTGCGGAACTCCTTGTAGGTCGTCGAGCCGATGCAGCGGATGGTGCCGCCCGACAGCGCCGGCTTGAGCAGGTTCGACGCGTCCATTGCGCCGCCGCTGGTGGCACCGGCGCCGATGACGGTGTGGATCTCGTCGATGAAGAGCACCGCGTGCGGCAGCTTCTCCAGCTCGTTGACGACCGCCTTCAGCCGCTCCTCGAAATCGCCACGGTAGCGGGTGCCGGCGAGCAGCGCGCCCATGTCGAGCGAATAGATGACCGCCTGCTTGAGGACGTCGGGGACCTCGCCCTCGACGATCTTGCGCGCCAGCCCTTCGGCGATCGCGGTCTTGCCGACGCCGGGATCGCCGACATAGAGCGGGTTGTTCTTGGAGCGGCGGCACAGGATCTGCACCGTCCGGTCGACCTCCGCCGACCGCCCGATCAGCGGATCGACCTTGCCGATCTTCGCCTTTTCGTTGAGGTCGACGGTGAACTGCTTGAGCGCGCTCTCGCCCTTCTTGCCGGGCGCCTCGGGCTTGTCCTTTTTCTCTTCCTCGGGCGTGCCCTTTGCGCTGGTCGCCTCGGGGGTGGCGGCACCCTTGCCGACGCCGTGGCTGATGAAGCTGACCGCGTCCAGCCGGCTCATGTCCTGCTGTTGCAGGAAGTAGACCGCGTAGCTTTCGCGTTCGGAGAAGAGCGCGACCAGCACGTTGGCGCCGGTCACCTCGTCGCGGCCCGACGACTGGACATGGAGGATCGCGCGCTGGACGACGCGCTGGAACCCGCTGGTGGGGGAGGGGTCGGTCGCGGCATCGACCTTCAGCGCGCCCAATTCGGTATCGAGATAGTGCGCGACGGTGGTCTTGAGCTCGCCCAGGTCGACGCCGCACGCGGACATCACCTGGCCCGCATGTTCGTCGTCGATGAGCGCGAGCAACAGATGTTCGAGCGTCGCATATTCGTGGCGGCGCGACGAGGCGGCCTCGAGTGCCTTGTGCAGCGTGGTCTCGAGGGCGCTGGCGAATGACGGCATCAGGTTACTCCTTGCAGGCCGCGTGAAGCCACGCGACCTCTTGCCACGAATGTCGTGATGATGGCGGGCCGCATCAAGCACCCCCCGTTCACCACGTCTCGACCGCGTACCCCGGCAACCTGTCGTCCGCTGCCGGCGTCGACCTTATTTCCTGAATAACGCGTCGGCACTTGCGCGATGGTTAACGGCGCCTTCGATCTTTTTGCGCGCGCGCGCGATCTCGCCCTCCAGCGCAGCGATGCGCGCCTCCAGCTCCGCCAGCGACAGCCGGTCGAGATCCTCGCGCAGCAGCGCGGTCAAGGGATCGTCGGGGCGCGCCCCCAGGATGTCGTCGAGGTCCACGGGCAGCATCGTTGACGCTGGGGGGTGCGGAGTCAATATGAACCCTGACCACAAAAAAGGGGTTTCGCAGCACATGACCGACGTGCCCGATACGATGCTGGCGATCGACCCCCACGAGGCGGGCGGCCCCGAGGTGCTGGCGCCGGTACGCCGCGACGTGCCGGTGCCCGGCGACGGCGAGGTGCTGGTGCGCGTCGCGGCGGCGGGGGTCAATCGGCCCGACGTGATGCAGCGGCAGGGGCTGTACCCGCCGCCGCCCGGTGCCCCCTCGACGCTGGGGCTGGAGATCGCGGGCGAGGTGGTCGCGCAGGGCGAGGGTGTCGATCCCGGGATGCTGGGCGCCCGCGTCTGCGCGCTGATCGCGGGCGGGGGCTATGCCGAATATGCGGTGGCGCCCGCCGCGCAATGCCTGCCGGTGCCCGATGCGCTGACGATGACGGAGGCCGCGGCGCTGCCCGAGACGCTGTTCACCGTCTGGACGAACCTGTTCGAGCGCGCGTTCGCGGTCGAGGGCGATACGGTGCTGGTGCACGGCGGGACCAGCGGGATCGGGACGATGGCGATCACGCTCGGCAACCTCTTCGGGCTGGAGGTGATCGTGACGGTCGGGTCGCCCGAGAAGCAGGCGGCGGCGCTGCGGCTGGGCGCGGATCATGCGATCGACTACAAGGCCGAGGATTTCGTCGCGCGGGTCAGGGAGATCACCGGCGGGCGCGGGTGCGCGGCGGTGCTCGACATGGTCGGCGGGGATTACGTGCCGCGCAACCTGCAATGCCTGGCCGAGGACGGGCGACACGTGTCGATCGCGGTGCAGCGAGGGAGTTCGGCGACGGTGCCGCTGTTCGAGATCATGAAACGGCGGCTGACGCTGACCGGCTCGACGCTGCGCGCGCGCGACGCGGGCTTCAAGGCGCTGGTGACCGAGGAGATCGCGCGCACGGTGTGGCCGTTCGCGGCGGCGGGCAAGCTGAAGCCGGTGATGGACCGGACGTTTCCGTTCGCGCAGGCGGCGGACGCGCACCGGCGGATGGAAGAGGGGAGCCATGTGGGCAAGATCGTGCTGACGATGGCGTGAGTTTTTCGCCAACGCTCTTCGTCATTCCCGCGCAGGCGGGAATCCAGAACCTCTGACGTTTCGGCCCTCGCGCAGGCCTGCACGTCTGGATCCCGCCTCCGCGGGGATGACGTCCTGTATGAGACGTCATCCCATCGCGTCGACCACTCACTTCCGCTCGTAGGCCTTGGGCAGCGCGCCTTCGGTAGGCGTCAGGTACCGGTCGCGAAGTTCGGTCTGGCGCGACTGCATCGGTTGCGCGACGCCGTCGATCCAGGTCGCGACCGGCACCGACGACAGCTCCAGCGGGTCGCCGTCCCACAGCACCACGTCGGCGCGGCGGCCGGGGCGCAGCGAGCCGATCTCGCCGGCCATGCCGATCGCCTCGGCCGGGCCGCTGGTGATCGACGCGAACGCCTGCCCCCAGTCGAGCCCGGTCGCACCGGGAATGCGGGCGATCGCGACAAGGTTGCCGGCGAACTGCCGCAGCACATGGTCGCCGCCCGACGCGCCGGTCGAGGCGAGCGCGACCGGCACGCCGGCGGCGCGCAGGCGGCCGACGTTCGATTCGGTCGCGGCGAGGTTCTCGAACTGCGCGGGCAGGTCGGCGAGCGCGGCGGCGATCACCGGCACCTTCGCCGCCGCGATCTCGCGTGCGACCACCCAGCCTTCGGTCACGCCGGCCAGCACCAGCCTGAGCTTCGGATAGTCGCGGGTCAGCGCCAGCACGTTGCGGATGTCGGCGGCGCGCTCGACATGCACCAGCAGCGGCACCTCGCCGTCGAGCACGCGCAGCAGCGCCGCGGCGTCGCTGCGCGTCACCAGCGCCTCGCGCGAGCGGCCGTCGAAGGCGGCGGGGTTGCGGCGATAGTCCTGCGCCTGCGCGAAGGCGTCGCGGAGCATCGCGTGCGCGGCGGGGCGGCTGCCGCCGGCCAGCTTGCCGCCGTCCTCGCCGAGTTCGACATATTGGAACGCGCGCGGACGCGTGACGGCGGCCGGATCGGCGCCCAGGTCGATCACCGCGCCCTGGCCGGCGAAGATCGAGCCGCCGGCATTGGGGGTGACGATCGCGCGGGTGACGCCGCCCAGCCGCTCGTTGGCGACCTTCACGGCTGCCGGGTTGACGCCCAGCGACACGTCGATCGCCGCCTTGAAGGGCGAGTTGCGCGCGCCGGCGTCGTTGCTTTCCTGCACGCCGTCGGCATCGACCAGCGAGAGGTCGGTCAGCGCGGAGACGACGCCCGCCGATACCCATTTGCCGGTCGCGTCGATCACCTGCGCGCCCGCGGGCACCGCGACGCCGCGCCCGGCGGCGACGATGCGGCCGTTGGCGATGACCACGGTGCCGCCCTCGATCGGTGCGGAGCCGTCGCCGATCGCGACGGTGCCGCCGGTGATCGCGGTCGTCTGTGCGACAGCCGGGGTGGCCAGCATCGTGGCGAGGAGGAAAAGCGCGCGCCTCACTTGACGTCTCCCGATCCGGGCTGACCGAGTTCGAAGTCGCTCACCGGGCGACGTTTCGGATCATTGGCATCGTAGAGCAGCGCACCGTCGACCCACACTTTCTCGGGGCGGGTGTAGACGCTGAACGGATTGCCGTTCCACAGCACGACGTCGGCCATCTTGCCCGGCTTCAGGCTGCCGGTCTGCCCGTCGATGCCGAGCGCCTTGGCGGGCCCGAGCGACAGCCACTTCCACGCAGCCGCGTCGCTGATCCGGATGCCCGAATGGCGTGCCGAGGACAGCACCTTGGCGACTTCCTGATTGAGCCGCTGGATGCCGTTCTCGTCGTCGGAATGGATCATCGCGCAGGCGCCGGCATTCTCGAGAATCGCCAGGTTCTCGCCGATCCCGTCGTAGCTTTCCATCTTGAAGCCATACCAGTCGGCCCACACCGCCGCGCAGGTGCCGCTGGCCTTCAGCAGGTCGGCGATCTTGTACGCCTCCACTGCGTGGTGGAAGGCGGTGACGTGATAGCCGAACTCCTTGGCCATATCGAGGACGATCGCCATCTCGTCGGCGCGGTAGCAATGGTTCTGGACCATGATCTCGCCCGACAGCACGCCGCGCAGCGTGTCCATGCCGATGTCGCGGTCGGGCATGTCGCCGCCCTCCGCCTCATATTTGTCCCACTTGCGCTTGTAGGCGGCGGCCTTCGCCCAGGTCTGGCGATCGACCGCGACATTGCCCATGCGGGTCGAGGGCTCGCGGTTCTTCGAGCCGTAGACGCGCTTCGGGTTCTCGCCGCACGCCATCTTCAGCCCATAGGGCGCGCCGGGGAATTTCATCGCCTGCATCGTGCGGCCGTAGACGTTCTTCAGCACCACGCTGCGCCCGCCCATCAGGTTGGCCGAGCCAGGCAGAATCTGGAGCGTGGTGACGCCGCCGTTGGCCAGCGCGCGGCCGAAGCCGGGGTCCTGCGGCCAGACGCTGTGTTCGGCCCAGACGTCGGCGGTGACCGGCGCGGTCGCCTCGTTGCCGTCCGAATGCGCCTGGACCGAGGGCGTGGGATAGTCGCCGAGGTGGCTGTGGATGTCGACGACGCCTGGCGTCACGAACTTGCCCTGCCCGTCGATAATGGTCGCGCCGGCGGGGGCGTCGAGCGTCTGGCCGACCGCCACGACCTTGCCGTCCGCGAACAATATCGCGCCGCCATCGATGCGGTTGCCCTCGCCGTCGAAGACCGTGACGTTGCGGACCAGCGTCGGCGTGCCGGGATAGGCACGATAGGTGGAAGGGTACGGGTCGCGCGCGTAGCGTACCGGCGGCGCCTTCTTCGCGGCGGTCGCCGGCTTGTCCTTCGCCGTGGCGCATGCCGCCAGCGGCACCGCCAGCAACGCGACCGACAGCAATGCGCGCCGCGCGCGATCCGGTTTCATGTCGTGACCCCTTTTATTCGCCCTTTGCTTGTCCCGATCATGGACGTGGGCGCGGTTCAGGGTCAAGCAACCATGCGGTCTTCATTGATCAAGCGCACGATCGAAAAGGTTCCGGCGCGATATTTGTCGAAGCAAATAGATCTATGTTGACGTCGCCTCGGAGATCGCGTTGACCTCCGTCGAAACCCTGATTAGGGCGTCAAGCGTAAGTAAGGGAGCCCCCCATGTCCGACGATACCATCACTGCCAATGCGGTTGAGCTTGCCACCGAACTGACCATCGCATGGCTCGCCAATCCCAACACCCGCGCATCGGGTGAAGACGTTCCGGCTTTTCTGCGCACCATGCATGATGCGGTGACGAACCTGTCGTCGTCGACTGCGCCGGCCGCTCCCGAAGAGCCGACCGCAGAATATACGCCGGCCGTGTCGGTGCGAAAGTCGCTGGCGTCGAAGGATCACCTGATCTCGCTGATCGACGGCAAGCCCTACAAGACGCTGCGCCGCCATCTGGCCGGCCATGGACTGACCCCGGACGAGTATCGCCAGCGTTACGGCCTGAAGCCCGACTATCCGATGGTCGCCGAAAGCTATTCGGAAGCGCGTCGCGACATGGCTAAGAAGATCGGCCTGGGCCGCAAGCCCGGCGAGCGCCGCGGCGAGAGCGCGCCGGCGAGCGAGCCGGCCCCGGCGACCGGCGGTCGCGGGCGTCGCAAGGCGGCGGCGGCCGAGGGCTGACCCGGCAGAGGGCACGAGGCGCACGCCGATGTCGATCGTCGACCCGATGATCGCACCGGCGGTCGACCGCGCCCGTGCCTCGATCGCGCAGGCGCTGCGCGAAATGGTGGGCAGCGGCGAGCTGGATCTCGCCCGCCCGCCCGGCGACCATGGATTGATCGCCGACACGTCCCCGGCGTGGCGGGTCCACGGCGACTTTTCCGCGATGATGATCGGCGGCATCTCGGCGCTGCTGCTCCAGATGCTCCACCCCGGCGCGTTGGCGGGGGTGTGGGATCATAGCGACTTCCGCCGTGACCGGCTCGGCCGGTTGCGCCGCACCGCGCAGTTCATCGCGGTCACCACCTACGGGCCGACCGCCGCCGCCGAGCGCACGATCGCGCATGTCCGCGCGATCCACGACCGCATTCACGGTGCGCTGCCGGACGGCACACGCTACGACGCGAACGATCCCGCGCTGCTGACGTGGGTGCATGTCGCGGAGACCGACAGTTTCCTGCGCGGCTATCTGCGCTACCGCGACGCCGCGCTGTCGCCCGCGGAGCAGGACCGCTACGTGGCCGATGTCGCGATCGTCGCCGAGCGGCTGGGCGCGCGCGACGTCCCGCGCTCGCGTGCCGACATCGCGGCTTATTATCGCACCGTCCGCCCGGCGCTGCGCGGCGATCACCGCGTTCGCGAGGTCGCCGACGCGCTGCTCGCCCCGGGACCCGACCGCGCACAGGCCGCCGGGCTGGCGATAGCGGCG
This sequence comes from Sphingomonas sp. BE138, assembly GCF_031456125.1. Classification (NCBI taxonomy): domain Bacteria; kingdom Pseudomonadati; phylum Pseudomonadota; class Alphaproteobacteria; order Sphingomonadales; family Sphingomonadaceae; genus Sphingomonas; species Sphingomonas sp. BE138. Next base: position 105,972 of record NZ_JAVDUC010000004.1, on the reverse strand, counting down.
GCGGCGGCGCTCGACCTGCTGCCCGACTGGGCGGCGGCGCTGCACGATCGCCGGCCCGCGCCGCTCGCCCGTCCCGCGATCCGCGCGGGGGCGGACGGGATGAGCCGCGTGCTGCGCTGGGCATTGCGCGCGTCCTGAACCGATCGTCGCTTCGCGTCGTTCTGAACGGCGGAAGGAGCCGATCATGCCGCTGACGACCGACGACGAGATCAGGACGCTGCTGGAGGAAACCCGCACGATCGCGCTGGTCGGCGCATCGGATCGCCCGACACGGCCATCCTATGGCGTCATGGCGGCGTTGCAGGCGCACGGCTACCGCGTAATCCCTGTCAATCCGCAGATCACCGGCGAGCACGTCCACGGCGAGTTCGTGTTCCGCGAGCTGTCGCAGCTCGGCGATCCGATCGACATGGTCGACATTTTCCGCCGCTCGTCGGATGCCGGCGCGGCGGTCGACGAGGCGATCGCGATCGGCGCCAAGTCGGTGTGGTTGCAGATCGGGGTCATCGACGAAGCCGCCGCCGCGCGCGCCGAGGCCGCGGGGCTGAAGGTGGTGATGGACCGCTGCCCGGCGATCGAGATACCGCGGCTGGGGGTGGCGCGGATCGGGGTGTAACCTCCGCTGCCGTCATTCCCGGGCCGGCAGGAACCAGACGCGCGGGTCTGAAGCTCGAAGCGAGACGTCAGACGTTCCGGATGTGCGCCGCGGCGAGACCAGCCCCTCCCCAGCAATCGTCACTCCTGTTACAACTCTCCCGAACCACGAAAAAGGGGAGTGCATGTCCAGTCTGTTGCGGCGCAAGCCGATTGCGATCGAGCATGGCGACGGTCCGGTGCTGGCGCGCACCTTGTCGTGGCCGCATCTGGTCGCGCTGGGCGTCGGTGCGATCGTCGGAACCGGAATCCTGACGCTGATCGGCGTGGGCGCGGATCGTGCGGGGCCGGCGGTGATGCTCAGCTTCGTGATCGCGGGCGCGATCTGCGCGTGCGCCGCGCTTGCCTATGCCGAGATGTCGACGATGATCCCGGCATCGGGCAGCGCCTATACCTACAGCTATGTCGTGCTGGGCGAGGTGATCGCCTGGGTGATCGGGTGGTCGCTGATCCTCGAATATTCGCTGGTCGTCTCGACCGTCGCGGTGGGCTGGTCGGGCTATGCCTCGGCGCTGCTGACGCCACTGGGCTTTCCGGTCGCGCTGACCAACGGGCCGGAGCTGCACGGGATCGTCAACCTGCCCGCGGTGTTCATCATCGCGGTCGTGGCGGGCCTGCTGTGCTTCGGGACGAAGGAGAGCGCGACGCTGAACGCAGTGCTGGTGGCGGTGAAGCTGGTGGCGCTGACGGTGTTCGTCGTCGTGGCGCTGCCGCATTTCGACGCCGCCAACCTCCACCCGTTCATGCCGCACGGTTTTGCCGCGTCGGTCGACCCGGACGGCAAAGAGCGCGGGGTGATGGCGGCGGCGGCGATCATCTTCTTCGCCTTCTACGGCTTCGACGCGATCTCGACCGCGGCGGAGGAGACGAAGAACCCGGGGCGCGACCTGTCAATCGGCATCATCGGGTCGATGTTCGGGTGTATCGTCATCTATGTCGGCGTCGCGGTGGCGGCGGTCGGGGCGCTCAGCTACACGCGCTTCGCGGGTTCGCCGGAGCCGCTGGCGCTGATCCTGCGCGATATCGGGCGGCCGGGCTTCGCGACGTTCCTGGCGGCGAGTGCGGTGATCGCGCTGCCGACGGTGCTCCTCGGCTTTCTCTTCGGGCAGAGCCGGATCTTCTTCGTGATGGCGCGCGACGGGTTGCTGCCCGCCGGGCTGGCGAAGGTGTCGCGGCGCGGGGCGCCGGTGCGGATCACGCTGATGACCGCCGCGCTGGTGGCGGTGATCGCGGGAGTGATGCCGATCGATGCGATCGCAGCGCTGGCGAATGCCGGCACGCTGGCGGCGTTCGTCGCGGTATGCGTGTGCATGATGGTGATGCGTCGACGCGCGCCGGAGGCGGAGCGGACGTTCCGCGCGCCGATGGCGAATGTCGTGGGCACGCTGGGCGTGCTGGGGTGCGTGTATCTGTTCTTCAGCCTGCCCGCGAAGACTCAGGGGTATTTTCTGCTGTGGAATATTGTAGGGCTGGTGCTGTATTTCGTGTGGGGGCGGAAGCGGGCCGTGTTGGCGTGAGCCTCTCCTCCGTCATTCCCGCGCAGGCGGGAATCCAGAACCACCGACCTCCGCGCTTCTATCGATGGACCTGCGCGTCTGGATCCCCGCCTTTGCGGGGATGACGGATAGGAGTCGGCTCAGCGCTTCTTCACGAACTCGGCGCGCAGGACCAACCCTCTGATCCCGTCGAAGCGGCAGTCGATTTCCTGCGGGTCGCCGGTCAGGCGGATCGACTTGATCGCGGTGCCGCGCTTCAGCGTCTGGCTGGTGCCCTTGACCTTCAGGTCCTTGATGAGCGTCACCGCATCGCCGTCCGCCAGCAGGTTGCCGACCGAGTCACGGACCTCGACACCGTCAGCCGGCGCCGCGGCCGTCACCTGGCCCGCCGGCACCCACTCGCCGGTCGCCTCGTCGTAGACGTATTCGTCGCTCAATCCATCACCCCCCCTAAAAGGAAAGGGAGGACCAAAGGCCCTCCCTTCCCAAAACACCCTGGCCGCCGCCGCTTACGCAGCGAGGTTCCGCAGCACGTACTGCAGGATGCCGCCGTTCAGGAAATATTCCAGCTCGTTGACGGTATCGATCCGGCAGCGGGTCTGGAACTGCTCGGTCGACCCGTCCTGGCGCTTCAGCGTGACGGTGACGTCCTGGCGCGGACGGAGCTTCGCGACGTTCTCGATCGTGAACGTCTCGTCGCCGGTCAGCTTCAGCGTCTCGCGGGTCACGCCCTCGGCGAACTGGAGCGGCAGGACGCCCATGCCGACCAGGTTCGAGCGGTGGATGCGCTCGAAGCTTTCGGTGATGACCGCGCGCACGCCGAGCAGGTTGGTGCCCTTCGCCGCCCAGTCGCGCGACGAGCCGGTGCCATATTCCTTGCCCGCGATGATCACGAGCGGGGTGCCGTCGGCCTTGTGGCGCATCGCAGCGTCGTAGATCGGCATCACCTGGCCGTCGTAACGGCTCATGCCGCCCTCGATGCCCGGCACCATCTCGTTCCTGATCCGGATGTTGGCGAAGGTGCCGCGCATCATGACCTCGTGGTGGCCGCGGCGCGCGCCGTAGCTGTTGAAGTCGGCGCGGCTAACCTGATGCTCCTGCAGCCACTTGCCCGCCGGGCTGTCCGCCTTGATCGAACCGGCCGGGGAGATGTGGTCGGTGGTGATCGAGTCGCCGAGGATCGCCAGCGGCTTGGCGTCGATGATGTCGGTCACCGGGGCCGGGGTCATCTCCATGCCCTCAAAATACGGCGGGTTGGCGACATAGGTCGAGCCCGCGCGCCAGGCGTAGGTGTCCGAACCGGTGACGTCGATCGCCTGCCACTTGCTGTCGCCGGCATAGACGTTGCCATAGCGAGCGCGGAACATGCCGTCGTCGATGTTGGCGGCCATGAGGTCCGAGACTTCCTGGTTGGTCGGCCAGATGTCGCGGAGGTACACATCCGCGCCGTCCGTGGACTGGCCGATCGGCGTGTCGTTCATGTCGGTCGTCACCGTGCCCTTCAGCGCATAGGCGACGACGAGCGGCGGCGAGGCGAGGAAGTTCGCGCGCACGTCCGGCGACACGCGGCCTTCGAAGTTGCGGTTGCCGGACAGCACCGAGGCGGCGACGAGATCGTTCTCGTTGATCGCCTTCGAGATCGGCGCGGCCAGCGGCCCCGAATTGCCGATGCAGGTGGTGCAGCCATAACCGACGAGGTTGAAGCCGATCGCGTCGAGATCCGCCGACAGCCCTGCCTTGTCGAGATAGTCAGTCACGACCTGCGACCCGGGCGCCAGCGAGGTCTTCACCCACGGCTTCGGCTTCAGCCCCAGCGCGTTCGCCTTGCGCGCGACCAGACCCGCGGCGACCAGCACCGACGGGTTGGAGGTGTTGGTGCAGCTGGTGATCGCGGCGATCACGACGTCGCCGTCGCCGATGTCATGCCCACGCTCATCGACCGCGACGCGCGCGGGCTTTTCCTTGTGGTACAGCTTGAACAGGTCGCCGTTGAACACCTCGTCGACGGTGTCGAGGCTGACCTTGTCCTGCGGGCGCTTCGGGCCGGCGAGCGACGGGACGACGCTCGACATGTCCAGCTCCAGCGTGTCGGTGAACACGGGGTCCGGGCTGTCGGCGTGACGCCACATGCCCTGCGCCTTGGCATAGGCCTCGGTCAGCGCGACGACTTCGTCCGGGCGGCCGGTGAGGCGCATGTAGTCGAGCGTCTTGTCGTCGACCGGGAAGAAGCCGCAGGTCGCACCGTATTCGGGCGCCATGTTGGCGATCGTCGCACGATCGGCCAGCGTCATCTGGTCGAGGCCCGGGCCGTAGAATTCGACGAAGCGGCCGACCACGCCCTTGGCGCGCAGCATCTGCGTGACCGTCAGCACGAGGTCGGTCGCGGTGATGCCCTCGCGCAGGCTGCCGGTCAGCTTGAAGCCGACGACCTCGGGGATCAGCATCGAGACCGGCTGGCCAAGCATCGCGGCCTCGGCCTCGATCCCGCCGACGCCCCAGCCGAGCACGCCCAGGCCGTTGATCATCGTGGTGTGGCTGTCGGTGCCGACCAGCGTGTCGGGATAGGCGATCTTCGCCTGACCCTTGGCGTGGTCGCCGGTTTCCTGCGACGACCAGACGGCGTGGCCGATGTACTCAAGGTTGACCTGGTGGCAGATGCCGGTGCCCGGCGGCACGACCTTGAAATTGTCGAGCGCCTTGCTGCCCCACTTCAGGAACTCGTAGCGCTCCGAATTGCGGGCATATTCGAGGTCGACGTTGTCCTCAAACGCCTTGGGCGTGCCGAACTCGTCGACCATGACCGAGTGGTCGATGACGAGGTGGACGGGGACCTGCGGATTGATCTTCGCCGCGTCGCCGCCCAGCTTCGTGATCGCGTCGCGCATCGCGGCAAGATCGACCACGCACGGCACGCCGGTGAAGTCCTGCATCAGCACGCGCGCGGGGCGATACTGGATCTCGCGGTCCGAACGCCGCTCCTGCTGCCAATCGACGATCGCCTTGATGTCGGCCTCGGTAACGGTCACGCCGTCCTCGAAGCGGAGCATGTTTTCCAGCAACACCTTCATCGAGAAGGGCAGGCGGCTGATGTCGCCGAACTTCTCCTCGGCGCTCTTCAGCGCGAAATAGTCGTAGGACTGGCCCCCGGCCTGAAGCGTCTGGCGGGCGTTCAACGTATCCTGGCCGATGGCCGTCATGGGCATGGTCCTTTCTTCAAGGGCCGTCGTCGGGCGCGGCGTGCCAGGGGCGCGGGCGGGCGGCGACGGGAGCGAAACTCTCGATCGCCGCGGGCGATAGCAGTGGTGCCGCAGGTGCGAAAGGGGGGCGCGCGGTCCTTTCCTATCAGGCGACCGCGGGCTTGCGCAGGATCTCATTAGCATGACGCACCCCGCGATTCTCCTGCTCCATCGCCATCCGCTCGGAAGTCGAGGCCGACGAACCTGCTGCCGCACACTCATCAAGATATAAGGATATCTTTATATGACGTTGACAGTTGGTGCGGATTGGTGTTGAACAAACCTGTCGAGGTTCCCCATTCCAGGCATGGCGATGGGGCTAAGACGGGAAGCCGGTGGTGCCCTTCGGGGCAGAGTCCGGCGCTGCCCCCGCAACTGTAAGCGGCGAGTGGCGGCTCCATTTCGTGTCACTGGGTTCCCGCAAGGAGCCTGGGAAGACCGGAGCCACCGCGTTGACCCGTGAGCCAGGAGACCTGCCGTTCGACGCCATAACGTTCCTCGGACGGGGGTTCCTCCGGTGGATCGCGCTTGATGCGACGGTCCGTGGCTTCCCGCCATCGGAGGCTGTTCACGCCTTGCGCGCTTTCGCCTGACCTCCCGCCCGCAAAGCCTGGGTGAGTCATGACGAATAGCGGGTTCACATTCTCGATCAGCAGCATCCCGTTCGACGAGGATTATCGTCCGGCCGACAGCACGCGCATCACCACGAACTTCGCCAATCTTGCGCGGGGAACAAGCCGCCGGGAAAATCTGCGCAATACGCTGGTGATGATTGATCATCGCTTCAACGCGCTGATGCACTGGGACAATCCCACGGGTGATCGCTACGCGCTGGAGCTGAAGATCGTTTCGGCCGCGCTCACGCTGGGGGACGGGGCGGGTGACGAAGCCTTCCCGCTGATCGAGATCCTGCACACCACCGTCATCGACAGGACGCGCGGCGAGCGCAGCGACGGCATGATCGGCAACAACTTCTCCTCGTACGTGCGGGATTACGACTTCAGCGTCGTTCTGCCCAACCACCTCAGCGCCGGAGGTGCCGGCGCTCCGGAAGGCTTCGGCGATCTGCACGGCAACCTGTTCAAGCATTTCCTCGGCTCAAGCGCCTATCGCGACAACTTCCAAAAAGCCCCGGTCATCTGTCTCAGCGTCTCGAGCAAGGAAGTCTATCACCGGACCGCCAACGTGCATCCGATCCTCGGCGTCGAGTATAGCAACGACACCTTCTCGCCCACCGATCGGTATTTTGCAAAGATGGGCATGAAGGTCCGGTACTTCATGCCGCCGCACAGCGTCGCGCCGTTCGCGTTCTACCATACCGGCGATCTGGTCAGCGATTACACGAACCTCGAACTCGCCAGCACGATCGCCACGATGGAGACCTTTCAGAAAATATATCGCCCAGAGATCTACAACGGGAATTCGGTGGCAGCGGAGTATTATCAGCCCAGCCTGAAGTATCAGGACTATTCGATGACCCGCATCGTCTACGATCGCGAGGAGCGCAGCCGGCTTGCCGTCGAACAAGGCAAGTTCGCGGAAGAGCATTTCATCAAGCCGCACAGTGCCGCGCTCCAGCGCTGGTCCGCGACCTGCGGCCTCTGACCACCCTCCCGCACGAAGGTATTTGCATCATGACGACATTGTTGCCGACGACGACCGCGGGCAGCTTGCCCAAGCCTTCCTGGCTCGCCCGGCCCGAGACCCTGTGGTCGCCATGGAAGCTGGAAGGCGAGGATCTCGTTGCGGGCAAGCAGGACGCGCTGCGCCTGGCGGTCGACGACCAACGGCAGGCAGGTATCGACATCCTCGGCGATGGCGAACAGACGCGCCAGCATTTCGTGACGACGTTCATCGAGCATCTGGACGGTGTCGATTTCGAGAAGCGCGAGACCGTGCGCATCCGCAACCGCTACGACGCCAGCGTGCCGACGGTCGTCGGGGCGGTTTCGCGGCCCACGTCGGTCTTCGTCGACGATGCACGGTTCCTGCGCGCGCAAACCGCTCGGCCGATCAAGTGGACGCTGCCGGGGCCGATGACGATGATCGACACGCTCTACGACGCCCATTATCGCAGCCGCGAGAAGCTGGCGTGGGAGTTCGCCCGCATCCTGAACGAGGAAGCGCGCGAGCTGGAAGCGGCCGGCGTCGACATCATCCAGTTCGACGAACCCGCGTTCAACGTGTTCTTCGACGAGGCGAACGATTGGGGCATCGCCACGCTGGAGCGCGCAGCGGAGGGGCTGAGGGCCGAAACCGCCGTCCACATCTGCTATGGCTATGGCATCAAGGCCAACACGGATTGGAAGAAGACGCTCGGCTCCGAATGGCGCCAGTATGAGGAAACCTTCCCCAACCTTCGGAAGTCGACCATCGATATCATCTCGCTCGAGTGCCAGAACTCGCGCGTGCCGATGGACCTGATCGAACTGATTCGCGGCAAGAAGGTGATGGTCGGCGCGATCGACGTCGCGACCGACGCCATCGAGACGCCGGAACAGGTCGCCGCTACGCTGCGCCATGCGCTACGCTTCGTCGACGCGGACAAGCTCTATCCGGCGACGAACTGCGGGATGGCTCCCTTGTCGCGCGCCGTCGCACGGGGCAAGCTGAAGGCGCTGGGCGCCGGCGCCGAGATCGTCCGCAAGGAATTGGCGGCCTGAGCGGCAGCGGATAACGACAGGTGCGGCACGGCGGGGTGCGCGGCGCGTTCGTTCTCGCCGGGCGGTGCGGGTAAGCGCCGCCGGTGAGGAGCGAGGGACGATGGCGCGCAAGCTGAAGGTGTTCCGGACCGCCGCCGGCTTCCACGACGCCTATGTCGCGGCGCCGAGTCGCAAGGCGGCGCTGGCGGCGTGGGGTGCCGACGTCGACCTGTTCGCGCGCGGAGTGGCGGAGGAGGTGACCGACCCGGCATTGATGGAGGCGCCGCTCGCGGCGCCGGGCGAGGTCGTGAAGCGATCGCGCGGCACCGCGGAGGAGCAGCTCGCCGCGGCGCCGGCGCCGCGCAAGAAGACGATGGCGGCGAAGCGCAAGCCGGCCGCCGCGCCGCGTCCGAGTCGGGAAGCGTTGGAAACGGCGGAGGCGGCGCTGGAGCGGGCGCGCGCCGCCATCGAGAACGAGCGGCGCGCGCTGGCGGCGCGACTCGCCGCGCTGGAGCGCGAGCAGCGCGCGCTCGAGCAACGCTGGCGCACGGAGCGCGCTGCGCTGGAGGACGCGCGCGAGGCGGCACGCACCGACTATGACGCGGCGGTGGCACGCTGGCGCGACGGGTAGCGGCGCTACCGCCCGATCTTGATGCGCAACGCCACGACGAGTGCATCGCGCACGTCGCGACGGCCGCCCGGACTGGCGACCCATTGCACGTCGGGCTCGATCACGAGCCACGAGCGCGCCACGAGGCGATAGGCGGCCTCGACGATCAACTCGCCGGGGCCCGTCCGCTCTATCCGGCGGTAGCGCGAGCCGAACGACACCGCAGCGAAGGACAGGCCGATCTGGTCGTCCGGGCGGGCGGCACCGATGCCGGTGCGCACGACGCCGCCGCCGAGATATTGTGCGGCCGGGTTGTACCGCCGGTCCGCGACGCCGTAGCGCAGCCACCCGCTGACGCCCGCGCCGCCCCGCACCGCGCCGTGCAGCTGGTGCTCGACCAGCGCATAGGCGCCGCGACTGCCGTCGCCTTCGCGCGGTTCGTCCTGAAGCCGCGGCAGGCGCGCCAGATACCGCCAGCTGCCGACCGCCAGCTTGGTGCGCGTGCCCAGCCGCGCCAGCTCGGCGATCACCAGCGCGCCGTCGCGCCGCCGGAGGCGTATCGCGGTGGCGGCCGGGTGCGCCGGGTCGCCGGGCACCGCGTCCAGAACGGCGGCGCGCACCAGCCAGCGATCGTCGAGCGCGACCTCGCCGCGCACCGCGACCGAGGTGACCGGGAAGATCGACGGCCCGCGCCGCCCCGATTGCGCGATGTCGGGACCCATGCCGTGCGAGGACAGCAAGAACAGGGTGCCTGACAGCGTGGTGTCGAACTCCGAGTTCAGATTGTAGAGCCCGGCTTTCACCGAGGCGCTGCGACCGATGTCCTGTTCCAGCCACGCTTCGAACAGTCGTGTCGCGCGCACGCCCGTCTCGATGTTCGAGGCGATCTGGAAGTCGCCGGCGAGCGCGGGCGAGAAGCGCGCGCCGTTGTTGTGAAGAATGTAGCCGAAGGCGCGCGCGCCGCGCCAGCCGACCAGCCGCTCCGCATCGACCGCGACTTGCAGGTCGAGGTTGTCGAGGTAGCGAACCCCGCGCGCGCGGCCGCCGGCGACATCGGCGATGACGTCGGCGGTGTAGACTGCCGATGTGGTCACCGGCCCCCCCTCCCGCTCGTTGGCGGACCGCGGGTAGCCGGTCGGGCGCTGGGTCTGCGCCGGCGCGCCGCACGGCCATAACGCCAGCGCCGCCGCCCCCACCAACCCTGCCCCTGTCGCCGCCGTCGCTCGCATCGAATCGCTCATGGCACAGCCCCAAGATGCTGGCGATGTGCCCGCGCTTCTGCCACGGAGCGATCATGATTCCGTTTGCGTTGCTTCTGCTCGCCGCGGCGCCTGCGCAGGGCGCGCCGCAGGAAGGCGACATCACCGTCCGCGCGCCGCTGCCCGCCACCCCGCAGACGCCGGCGACGATGGTCGTCGAACCGGCCGCGATGATGATCGCGGCGTGCGACGCGGATGGCGACGCGCGGGTCGAGCGGTACGAGCTGGACGACTGTCTCGCCACGTCGTTCGCGGCGTTCGATCCGGGCAAGACCGGCAAGCTGCGCTACATCGCGTTCGGCGACTGGGCGCTGCGCTACCTGGGCGATCGCGCGGCGTTGCCGAGTCCGTACGAGGTCGACCGCGACAATGACGAGGCGGTGACGCTGGCGGAGTTGCAGGACCATTTCTCGCGACTGTTCGCGCGCTACGACCGCGACGGCGACCATGCGATCAGCCGGGCGGAGCTGCTGACGTATCGCACGATGCCGATCGACGCGCAGGGGCCGACCGCGGGGCGTCGCCCGGAGAAGAAAGCCGATGCGCCCGACGCCGGCAAGCGGCGGCGGCGATGACGCGCTTCGCTTTCCAGGTCGCGGCGACCGACGGCGCGGCGCGCACCGGCACGATCACGATGCAGCGCGGGGTGATCCGCACGCCGGCGTTCATGCCGGTCGGCACCGCCGCGACCGTCAAGGCGATGAAGCCCGCCGACGTCGAACGTGCGGGTGCGGACATCATCCTGGGCAACACCTATCACCTGATGCTGCGCCCCGGCGCCGAACGCGTGGCGCGGCTCGGCGGGCTGCACGCCTTCATGGGGTGGGACAAGCCGATCCTGACCGATTCGGGCGGCTATCAGGTGATGAGCCTCTCGGCGCTGACGAAGCGTTCCGAGGAGGGCGTGGCGTTCGCCTCGCACCTCGACGGGACGCGGCACATGATCTCGCCGGAACGCTCGATCGAGATTCAGCGGTTGCTGGGCAGCAATATCGTTATGGCGTTCGACGAGCTGGTCCCGACCACCTCGACGCGCGAGGTGCAGGCTGCCGCCATGGAGCGCTCGATGCGCTGGGCCAAGCGCAGCCGCGACGCGTTCGACGGCGGCGGCGAGCACGCGGAGAACAACGCGATCTTTGGCATCCAGCAGGGCGCGCTCGACGAAGGGCTGCGCAAGGCGAGTGCGGACGCGCTGATCGATATCGGGTTCGACGGCTATGCGATTGGCGGGCTGGCGGTCGGCGAGGGGCAGGCCGCGATGTTCGGGTGCCTCGACTTCGCGCCCGCGCAATTGCCCGCCGACCGCCCCCGCTACCTGATGGGCGTCGGCAAGCCGACCGACATCGTGGGCGCGGTCGAACGCGGGGTCGACATGTTCGACTGCGTGATGCCGACGCGTTCGGGGCGGACGGGGCAGGCGTTCACGCGAACCGGGCCGATCAACATCCGCAACGCGCGCTTCGCCGAGGATCAGGGGCCGCTTGCCCCGGAATGCGCGTGCGCTGTGTGCACGACGTGGACGCGCGCCTATGTGCACCATCTGGTGCGTGCCGGGGAGATGCTGGGCGCGATGTTGATGACCGAGCACAATATCGCCTTCTACGAGGCGTTGATGGCCGACCTGCGCGCCGCCATCTCGGACCGGCGGCTGGCGGCGTTCGCCAATGGCTTTCGCGCGCGGTATGACGCGCCAAAAGGAGAGTGACGTGAGCGACGAGCAACCCAACGAGATCCTGGCGACCGCCGCCGCGGCGAAGGCGCACGAGGAAGCCGGCGCGCCGGGCGCCGCGGCGCATCAGCGCAAGGGGCATTGGAACCCCGCCAAGACGTGGCTGGGGGTCGGCATCGGATCGGCGGCGGTGGCCGCGGCGGTGCTGTTCGCGAACGCGCGCAAGGACGAGGGCAAGAAGTAGGGGGAGGGCGAAGTGGGGGCGGGTGCGTCCCGTCGCCCCACTCCACCGTCATTCCCGCGGAGGCGGGAAACCCGACGCGCAGGTTGTCGCAAGAGCCTGGGCGTCAGCGGTTCTGGATCCTCGCCCTCGCGGGGATAACGAGGAGAGAAGAGCTAGCCTCTCTGGAAGGTTCGGCCGCCGACGTGGGGGGCACGTCGGCGGCCCCGACTGAGGCAGCCATCGGGCGACCCGAAGGGCTGTTCGGCCGGTAGACGAGGGAAGGGACCGCGCAGCAGCCGATGGCGCCGCCCGGTCCCTCCCGATTCTTCAAGCGCTTGGTAGCCGATCGATCAATGCGTGACCAGATCGAATCGGTCGGCGTTCATCACCTTTGTCCACGCCTTCACGAAGTCGGCGACGAACTTCTCGCCCGAGTCGGCGCAGGCATAGACCTCCGACAGCGCGCGCAGCTGCGAGTTGGAGCCGAACACCAGGTCGGTGCGCGACGCGGTCCACTTCTGCTCGTGCGTCGTACGGTCGGTGCCGACGAACTCCTGGTCGCTTTCGTCGCTGACCTGCTTCCAGGCGGTGTTCATGTCGAGCAGGTTGACGAAGAAGTCGTTGGTCAGCTGACCCACGCGCTTCGTGAACACACCGTGCTCGGTGCCGAGCGCATTGGCACCCAGCACGCGCAGCCCACCCACCAGCACCGCCATCTGCGGCGCGGTCAGCTCCAGCAGCTGCGCCCGGTCGATCAGCAACTCCTCGGTCGGCACGTTGAACTGCACCTGGAGGTAGTTGCGGAAACCATCGGCCTTGGGCTCGAGCACGTCGAAGCTCTCGGCGTCGGTCTGCTCCTCCAGCGCGTCGGCGCGGCCGGGCGTGAACGGGACGGTCACATCATGGCCGGCGTCCTTGGCCGCCTTCTCGACCGCCGCCGAGCCGCCGAGCACGATCAGGTCGGCGATCGACACCTTCTTGCCGCCGGTGGCCGATGCGTCGAAGTCGGCCTTCACCTGCTCCAGCACGCCAAGCACGCGGGTGAGGTTTTCCGGCTCGTTGACCTCCCAGTTGCGCTGCGGCGCGAAGCGGATGCGCGCGCCGTTGGCGCCGCCGCGCTTGTCCGAACCGCGATAGGTCGAGGCCGAGGCCCAGGCGGTCTTGACCAGATCCTGCACCGACAGCCCGCTGTCCAGCAGCTTGGCCTTGAGCGCGGCGACATCGGCGTCGTCGATCAACGGGTGGTCGACCGCCGGGATCGGATCCTGCCAGATCAGATCCTCCTGCGGCACTTCCGTGCCCAGGTAGCGGATCTTCGGCCCCATGTCGCGGTGCGTCAGCTTGAACCACGCACGCGCCCATGCGTCGGCGAAGTAGGCCGGATCGGCCCGGAACTTCTCCATGACCGCGCGGTACTTCGGGTCGACCTTCAGCGCCATGTCGGCCGAGGTCATCATCGTCGGCACCTTCTTGCCGGGCGTATGCGCAGCCGGGGCCAGCGTGTCCTCGGGGTTGCCGACCGGCTGGAACTGATGTGCGCCCGCCGGGCTCTTGGTCAGTTCGTATTCGTGGTCGAGCAGCATGTCGAAATAGGTCATGTCCCACGTCGTCGGGGTCGGCGTCCACGCGCCCTCGATCCCCGAGGTGATCGTGTGATCGCCCATACCGCTTTCGTGCGTCGACGCCCAGCCGAGACCCTGCGCCGCGATGTCGGCGCCTTCGGGCTCACGACCAACCAGCTTCGGATCGCCCGCGCCGTGCGCCTTGCCGAAGGTATGGCCCCCGGCGGTGAGCGCTGCGGTCTCCTCGTCGTTCATGCCCATGCGCGCGAACGTCTCGCGCATGTCGCGGGCCGAGCCCATCGGGTTCGGGCAGCCGCCCGGTCCTTCCGGGTTCACGTAGATGAGACCGTGCTGGATCGCGGCAAGCGGGCTTTCGAGCGCGAGCCCGGCTTCCTCGTCGATGCGGGTCTGGCCGAGCCATTCCTCCTCGGTGCCCCAGTACACGTCCTTCTCGGGCTCGAACACGTCGGCGCGACCGCCGCCGAAGCCGAAGGTCGGGCCGCCCATCGATTCGATCGCGACGTTGCCGGCAAGGATGAACAGGTCGGCCCAGCTGAGCGCACGGCCGTACTTCTGCTTGATCGGCCACAGCAGGCGGCGCGCCTTGTCGAGGTTGCCGTTATCCGGCCACGAATTCAGCGGCGCGAACCGCTGCTGCCCCGCCGACGAGCCACCGCGACCGTCGCCGGTGCGATAGGTGCCGGCCGAGTGCCAGGCCATGCGGATGAAGAACGGGCCGTAGTGACCGTAATCCGCCGGCCACCACGGCTGGCTGTCGGTCATCAGCGCGGTCAGATCGGCCTTCACCGCCTTCAGGTCGAGCTTCAGGAACTCGGCCGCGTAATCGAATTCGTCGCCGTACGGGCTGCCCGACTTGCCCTGCTGGTGCAGGATGTCGATGGACAGCGATTCGGGCCACCAGTCCCGCGACGTATGCCCCAGCAGCTTGCGCATCGCGGCCGGCTGCTTCTTGGGGTCGTTGATCGGGCTACCCTCGGTGATGGCGTCCATGATTGCTCACTCCTCTCGCGACCGTGTTCCGGGTCTGCTGCTGCCCTTACGCACGGGCGCGCACGACCTTTCCCCTGCGGTCTGTGACACGAGTGGTAGCCGAGGCGTGTTGATCGGGAAAATGCGAAAAGGTGGATGGTATGATCGACAGGGTCGATCAGCAACGCGTTCCGACCGACGCAATCGCATCGGCATAGGCGGCGCGGTTCTCGGCGACGATGCGGTCCTCTGCGAACCAGTTCAGCGCATCCGGGTCGCGCAGGCCGCCCGCGCGCCACGCCTCCGCATCGCCAAGCGCGGTGTCCATCGCGGCGGCGAGCGCCTCGACATCGGTCGGCTGGTAGGTGATCGCGTGCGCGGCCAGATCGGCGATCTCGGGAATGCCGCCCGCCTCGGCGCAGATCGCCGACAGGCCATAGGACAGCGCCTCGATCAGCGTGCGCGGCAGCGGCTCGGGCCAGACCGAGGAGATCAGCACGGTGTCGATCGCGCGGTAGAAATCGGCGGCCTGCGAGAAGCCGAGCCATTCGATGCGCGGATCGGGGTAACGTGCCTTCAACTCGGCGACGTAATCGGGGACGCCGACCCCCGCGATCTTCAGCCGCCAGTCGGCGCGGGTGACGCGGGTGGTCGCCTCCAGCACGACGTCGATGCCCTTTTCCGCCTCGACGCGGCCGATGAAGCCGAAGACGAACGGCGCGTCGGGCGCGGGCGGATCGCGCGGCTGTTCGTCAAGCGGCACGATGTTGAAGATTCGACGCGCCGGCACGCCGGGAAAGTAACCCTCGGCATGGTGGCGGCGGATGACGTAATCGCTGTTCGAGACGAGCTGATCGACCTGACGCGAGGCGGTCTTGGCCGGGGCGGTGAGCACGCGGCACTCAAGGCAGCGGGTGGCGCAGTTCGCGCCGTTCTTGAACAGCGCCGAGCGGGTGCACATCACGCCGTAATCGCGCAGCGTCTGGACGAGCGGCAGGCCGCGCTTCGTGATTTCGGGCCAGATCGCGGCACTGAACCCGGTGACGACGTTGCAGTGGACGACATCGGGGCGCTCGGCATCGAGGATCGCGGCGAAGCGGCGCGCGGCGGTGCGGTTCCAGCGGTTGCGCGCGTGCCATTGCAGCCGCCTGAGCTTGGGCTGCGCGGGGGCCGATGCGTCATAGGGCCAATAAAGATTGTCCATCGGCAGGCGGTGGACCTTCACGCCGTTCTCGACCGCGACCGCGGGCGCGGCGATGTCGTCGAGCGTGGCGACGACCACCTCGTCGCCGGCGCGCACCAGCGCCTCGGCAAGCAGCGACACCGACTTCTCCGCACCGCCGACCTTGTGCGGCGGGTAGAGGACGTTGACGATCAGGATCTTCATGCCGCAGCCACCCTTGCACAGGCATCGGCGAGGATGCGCGCCGAGTTCCGCCAGCTATAGCGCGCGACGCGGTCGCGGGCCTTGTCCAGCCGGTCGCGGCGCAGCGCGCCGTCGGCGTCGTCGAGGAGCATCCGCATCAGCGCCGCCAGCGTCGCATCGTCGTGCGGCTCGAAATAGTCCGCGGCCGGGCCGCAGACCTCCTGCACAGCGGGCGCGGTGCTGGCGAGGACCGGGCAGCCGTTGACGAACGCTTCCAGTGGGGGAATTCCGAAGCCCTCGTAGATGCTGGGGAAGATCAGCGCGCGCGCGCCCTGCATCAGCCCGGCGACCTCCGCGTCGTCGAGCCGCCCGGGGAGCAGCACGTCGGGTCCGGGCTCGGGCAGGCCGGCGTTGCCGAACACCGCACGGTCTAGCCGGCCCACTGCCACCAGCTTCGCGCTGCCGGGCGTCAGGCGGGCGAGCGCGCGCAGCGCGACGGCCAGGTTCTTGTTGGCGGTGAGATTGCCCAGCGTCAGGAAATAGCCGCCGCGCGTCAGCCCGAGCCGCTCGACCACGCCCGCGTCGGGCGCGATGGCGAGATGCTCGGCACCGTTGGGGGCGACCACGATGTCGCGCGCGGCGAGCGGGAGCACGTCGGCCAGCTCGCCGCGCGAGAACTCGGACACCGTCGCGATGGTCGCGCGGCGCGCGAGCAGCTGGTCGAGCAGGGTATGGAGCAGCACGTAGGGCTTGCCGAAGAATTCGGGGTGGCGCTGCACCGAGGCGTCGTGGATGACGACCACCTGGCGCTTCTTCAGGACCGGGCCGCTGGCGGCGAGGCACAGCGCGGTGCCGGTGCGCGACGCGCGGGCGAAGTCGCGCTGGTCCCACAGGTGCCCCCCGCGCGTACCGACGGCACGCGTCGCGATGTGGCGCAGGTCGAGCGGTCGCGCGCCCGGGGGGGTGAGGAGCACGAAGCGCTGCGCCAGCGCGGCCTCGCCCGCCAGCACGTCGAGCGCGGTGACGATCTCCTGCGCGTATCGCTGCACCCCGCTCATCGGCTGGGTAAGGAACCGGCCGTTGATGAAGACGGTGCCGGTCACGACGCGACCCGGCAGGTCATGGGTCGCTTGCGCGCATCGCCGTGCGTCATTCCGTCGACCCCCTTGCTGCCGTCGCGCACGCTGCGGCGGCGCTGCTAACGGCTTCTAGACGGGCGGTTCCGCCGCACGCAACCCCGGGGCGTGCCGGTCGCCGGTTCTCCATCGCCGCGCCGAGCGGACGCATGGCAGCGCCCAAGCGTTGGCAACATGGTTAACACGTCACCAACCGTATCTATAAAGGCGTTGCTGGGGCGTGTCCTGATATTCGGGGGAATATCAGGCATGGGTGGGAAGTAAATCGCATGTTGACGTCGATCTACAACGCTTTCAGCGTTGCCGATTACTTGGGTGATCAAGCATGGGCCGGTGGCCGGATCGACGCGATCCAGCTGCATGGCGGTACCGCGGGCTGGGGTGACTGGCTGTCGTCGGTGAAGTGGCAGGCGGATATGTTCGCGCAGCAGGACGTGTCGATCATGTGGTCGATCCCGCTGGTGCCGTACGGCGCGACGCTGCGCGACGCGGGTTCGGGCAAGTATGACGCGAAGTTCCTGGAAATGGCCAAGCAGCTGGCGGCGTCGTCCGAAGGCGACAGCCAGATCTACGTGCGGCTGGGCTGGGAATTCAACGGCAAGAACTGGAATTCGTCGTCCGCCGTCGGCGACGCCGAAAACTATATCGCGGCGTTCCGCAAGTTCGTGGATGTCGCGCGCACCGTGTCGGACAAGTTCGTTTTCGAATGGTGCCCGGCGATGGACACCTGGGACATGAACCCGGAGACCGCCTATCCGGGCGACAAGTATGTCGACGTGATCGGCGTCGACATGTATTACAATACCGCGTGGCATGACAAGGACGGCGCCCGCGCGTTCGATTGGATGGTCAAGCAGCCGTACGGCCTGCAATGGCAGCAGGACTTCGCCGCGGCGCACGGCAAGGAAACCGCCATCGGCGAATGGGGCCTGAACAGCGACAATCCGCAGTTCGTGAAGCTGGCCATGCAGTGGATGGCCGATCACGACATGGTCTACCAGAATTACTGGGAGTCGAACGCGGCGTTCAAGGGCGACCTGAGCAGCGGGCAGTATAAGAACGCCGCCGCTGCCTATCTGGCGATGCTGGACAAGGTGTCGGTGCCCGATGCGTCGGCGACGATCACCTCCGCGACCGACCGGGCGCTGGGCGCGACCGACGTGGCGCTGACGCTGACGGGCGCGGCGATCCGCGGGTCGGGCAACGCGCGCGACAACGTCATCACCGGCAACGCACAGAACAACGACCTGTACGGCGCGGCCGGCAACGACAAGCTGTACGGCGGCGCGGGCGACGACCGGCTGGACGGCGGCACCGGTGCCGACACGCTGGTCGGCGGCACCGGCAACGACACCTATGTCGTCGACGATCGCGGCGACAAGGTGGTCGAGCGCGCGGGCGAAGGCGTCGACACCGTCTATGCCAAGGTCGATCACACGCTGAGCGACAATGTGGAGAACCTGTTCCTCGTCACCGGCGCGACCAAGGGCACCGGCAACGCGCTGAACAACGCGCTGAACGGCACCAACGCCGGCGACGTGCTGAGCGGGCTGGACGGCGACGACGTGCTGAAGGGCTATGGCGGCGACGACGCGCTGTTCGGCGGCAACGGCCGCGACACGCTGGCGGGGCATGAAGGCAGCGACTATCTCGACGGTGGCGCCGGCGCGGACGTGATGGAGGGCGGCATCGGCAACGACACCTATGTCGTCGACGACGCCGGCGACGTGGTGCGCGAGTTCAATAGCGACGGGCAGGGCGGCGTCGACAGCGTCTACGCCTCGATCGACTATACGCTGACCGCCAATGTCGAACATCTGTACCTGACCGGCGACGCGCGCGTGGGCACCGGCAACAACCTGAACAACGGGCTGAACGGCACCGCCGGCGACGATACGCTGTACGGCATGGGCGGCGACGACTGGGTGCGCGGCAATGCCGGCAACGACCAGCTGTACGGCGGCGCGGGCAACGACTGGCTGTACGGCGGGGCTGGCAACGACCGGCTCGACGGCGGGCAGGGCGTCGACACGATGCAGGGCGACGGCGGCGACGACACCTATATCGTCGACGACGCACGCGACGCGATCGTCGAGGCGGCCGGCGCGGCGGGCGGGTTCGACACCGTCTATAGCGCGGTCGACTACACGCTCGCCGCGAACGTCGAGGCGCTGTACCTGAGCGGCAATGCGCGGGTCGGCACCGGCAATGCGCTCGACAACAACCTGTACGGCACCAACTTCGGCGACACGCTGTCCGGGTTGGCGGGCAACGACTGGATCAAGGGCTGGGGCGGCGACGACAAATTGTACGGCGGCGCGGGCGACGACCGGCTGGAGGGCGCCGAGGGCAATGATTACCTCGACGGCGGCACCGGCGCCGACACGCTGGACGGCGGCATCGGCAACGATACTTACGTGGTCGACAATGCCGGCGACAAGGTGACCGAATGGTACACCAACGGGCAGGGCGGCATCGACACGGTGCTGTCGTCGATCGACTGGACGCTTGGCAACAATATCGAGAACCTGACGCTGACCGGCGCGGCGATCGCCGCCACCGGCAATGCGCTGGACAATGTGATCCGCGGCAATGCGCTCAACAACGTCGTCACCGGCGGCGCGGGGAACGACACGCTGTACGGCGGCGGCGGCGCGGACCGCTTCGTGTTCGCACAAGGCTCGGGCAAGGACGTGATCGCCGACTTCGCGCGCGGCGACACGATCGACCTCGGCGCCTGGCACTTCGGCGCGGCCCCGACCGTCAGCAACGTCCATGGCGGCGCGCTGATCGAGCTGGGCGGCGGCGACACGATCCTGGTCGCGGGCGTCACCGCCGACCATCTGGCGTTCACCGGCGGCAGCTTCGGCTTCGTCTGATCCGCACCCAGCTGGTCGGCGAGGAGGGGGCGGTGCCGCGGCATCGCCCCTTTTTGCGTCAGCCCCCGTGCCGCGGAACCGGCGAAGCGAACGGCCGGCCCTGTCGTGCGTTGGGGTGCGGGTCTATCGGATAAAGGAGCGCCGGTGCGGTTGTTCGTCTTTGGTCTCGGCTATGCGGCGCGTGCGGTGGCGCAGGCGGCGGGGGCGCCGCTCCTCGCCACCACGCGTGACGGGCGCGATGGGACGATCCGCTTCGACGACGAAGCGGCGGTACGCACGGGGGTGGCCGCGAGCACGCACGTGCTGTCGTCGGCGCCGCCCGACGATGCCGGCGATCCCGTCCTGCTGCGGTACCGAGACGTGCTGGCGGGAAAGTGGCTGGGCTATCTTTCGTCGACCGGCGTCTACGGCGATACAGCGGGGGCATGGGTGGACGAACGCGCGCCCGCCGATCGCGGGCGGCGCGGGCCGCGCAACGCCGCGGATGCCGAGTGGCTGGCGGCAGGGGCGCGCGTCTTCCGCCTGCCCGGCATCTACGGGCCGGCGCGCTCGCCGCTGGAGCGGGTGGCGGGCGGGCAGGCGCATCGTACCGGCATCGCCGGGCAGGTGTTCAGCCGCGTGCACGTCGCCGATCTGGCGAGCGGGGTGGTGGCGGGCTTCGCCGCACCCGCGGGGGCGTATAACCTGGCCGACGACGCTCCGGCGCCGCAGGACGATGTCGTCGAATATGCCGCGCGGCTGCTGGGGCTGCCGCCGCCCGACATCGTCCCACTGGAGGCGCTGTCGCCCGCCGCGCGCGGCTTCCATGCCGAGAACCGGCGGGTCGCGAACGGCAAGGCAAAACGCGTGCTGGGCTGGCGGCTGCGCTTCCCCGATTACCGCGCCGGCCTGCGCGCCCTCAACGCCACCACCAGCCCGATCGCGGCGAGCACCGCACCCGCGACCGCGAGCGGGGTCCAGCGATAGCCCTCGAACACCGTCGACAGCAGCATCGCGATGACGGGCACGATCACGCCGTTATAGGCGGCCTTTGCGGGGCCGATCGTGCGAATGATCCGGAAATAGAGCGTGAAGGCGAGCGCGGAGGCGATGATGCCCAGGTACAGCACGCCCGCGACATAGCCGGGGCGCGCGTCGAACACCGGCGCGCCGGTCGTCGCCCAGGCCCAGGCGGCGTCGACGCCGGCGCCGATCAGCATCGCGGTGGCGAGCGTCGGCGTCATGGGAAAGCGCGCGGCGGTTCTGGTCGCCTGCATGACGTTGGCGGTCGACGCGGACAGGATCGCGCACAGCGTGAGCGCGATGCCGATCAGCGATTCGGTCGGCCCGCCGGGGTCGCCGCGCGCTTCCTTGATGAACAGCAGCGCGACCCCGCTCATCGCTATGCCCGAGCCGACCAGCAACTGGCGACCGAGTTTCTGCCCCAGGAAGATGCGCGCGAACAGCGCGTTGGGAACGAGCAGCAGTGCGAAGATGACCGCGACCAGCCCGGAGGTGATATGCTCTTCCGCGCGATAGACGAAGTTGAAGTTCAGCACGAACTGCGCGACGCCGAGAATCGCGGCGAACCGCCAGAAGGCGGCCTGCGCGAACAGCGCACGGGTGCCGGGCACGCGCTGCCACGCGGCGACCGCGGCCAGCGTGAGGCCGGCGACGAGGAAGCGGTAGCTGACCGACCAGCTGGCGGGCACCGCGACCGCGCCGCCGTGCAGCTGATCGCGGATGACGATCCACGTCGAGCCCCAGATCAGCACCACCAGCGCGAACGGGATCAGCACGCCGGCGCGCGTGCTGTTGGGCGGATCGGCGGGCGCCATCAGAGCGCGGCGATCGCGTCGGCGAGCGGCCGGATGTCCTCCGCGCGCTGGTTCCAGCTGACCACCAGCCGCGCCTCGCCCGCGCCCCAATCGTAGAAGTCGAACCCGGCGGCGCGCAGGGACGCGGCCTCCGCGGCGGTGACGCGCAGGAACACCTCGTTGGCCTCGACCGGGTGTAGCAGCCGATCCCCCGCCGCCTGTGCCAGCAGCGCCGCGCCGGCGTTGGCGCCGCGTGCGCAGTCGAGCCACACGTCGTCGTCGAGCATCGCCAGCAGCTGCGCGGCCAGATAGCGACCCTTCGACAGCAGATGCCCGGCGCGCTTGCGGCGATAGAGCGTGGCGTCGTGAAGATCGTGGTCGAAGAAGACCAGTGCCTCGGCATTCATGCCGCCGTTCTTGACGAAGCCGAAGCTGAGCACATCTGCGCCGCCGCGCCACGTCAGGTCGGCGGGCGATGCGCCGGTCGCGACCACCGCATTGGCGAAGCGTGCGCCGTCGATGTGGAAGCCGAGCGTGCGTTCCTTCGCCAGCGCCCCGAGCGCCGCGACTTCGGCGGGGGTATAGACGCGGCCGTATTCGGTGGCGTTGGTGATCGACAGCGCGTGCGGGCGCTGCTGGTGGACGTCGTAGCGCTGGCGGTCGAGCACGGCGGCGGCGGTGGCCGGGGTCAGCTTCGCGCCGTCGCCCTCGGCGAGCAGCAGCTTGGCGCCGTGGGTATAGAATTCGGGCGCGCCGCATTCGTCGTTCTGGATATGCGCCTCGCGATGGCACACCACCGATCCGTGCGGCGGGCAGAGCGCGGCGAGGGCGAGGCAATTGGCCGCGGTGCCGCTGGGCACCCACATCGCACGCACCGGGGTTTCGAACAGGCTCGAGAAGCGCTCGTCGAGCGCCTTGGACCAGCGATCGCCGTCATAGGCGGTGTCGAGCGCGTCCGCCGCGGCGATCGCGCGCAGCACGGCGGGATGGACGGGGGCGGCGTTGTCGGAAAAGAAGCGCATGGCCGGCGCCTTCGGGCAGAGGGCGGGGCGGGTCAATATGGCGTGTCGGTCTCTACCGGCCGGCCTGCCTGCCACTGCGCCGCCGAACGGCGCAATCGATCGATCGGTTGCGGCTATGATATTGTGATCTGGAGCAATTACCGGAACCGCGCGCCGCGGCGGCGATTGGCGGTCCATGCCTTTGTCCGACGCCGCCGGCTATCCGCTCTGGATCAACGTCCTGATCTTCCTGGCGGCGGCGGGCGTCATCTGGTTCTCCGGGTTGCGGCTGACACGGCACCTGGATGCGATTGCGACGCGTACCGGGCTGGAACAGGCGTTCGTCGGGATGCTGCTGCTCGGCGGGATCACCTCGCTGCCCGAGGTCGCCAACACCGTCACCGCCGCGCAGCTCGGCCGCCCCGCGCTGGCGGTCAACAACCTGCTCGGTTCGGCGGCGATCAACGTGCTGCTGCTGGCGGTGGTCGACGGGTTCGTCGGGCGCGCGGCGGTGACCTCGATCGTCGCGAAGCCGTCGACGATGATGATGGCAGCCCTGTGCATGATGGTGCTGATCCTGATCGCGGTCGTGGTGACGCTGGGCGACGTGCTGATCCCCGGCATCGGCATCGGTGCGGGCAGCCTGGCGATCGGCGCAGCGGCGGTCTTCTCCTTCTGGCTGGCGACCGGGCACGACCGTCGCTCGCCCTGGTCGGTGGAGGGCGACGAGGACGATGGCGCGGAGCCGGAGGATGCGGTCCCGGACGTCGGACTGCCCGGCTTGTGGGTGCGGGTGGCGATCGACGGCGTGCTGATCCTGGTGGCGGGGTACGCGTTGTCGGCGGTCGGCGACGCGCTGTCGCAGCAGCTGGGGCTGACCAGCGCGATCGTCGGCTTCGGGCTGATCGGCACCGCCACCTCGCTGCCCGAACTGGTGACGATCGTCGCGGCGCTGAAGCTGGGGCGGCCGGAGATGGCGTTCGGGCAGGTGCTGGGGACCAATTTCGTCAACCTGGCGCTCTTCCCGCTCGGCGACGCCATCTACCGCGGCGGGCCGATGATCGACACGCTGGGACGGTTCGAGACGATCTCGGCGCTGCTCGGCGCGGGGTTGATCGGGGTGTTCATGGTCGGCCTGCTCGAACACCGCGACCGGACGATCTGGAAGATGGGCGTCGATTCCGCGGCGGTGATCGTGCTGTTCGCGATGGGCACCGCCGCGCTCGCCATGGTGTGACCGGTCAGATCGTCGGCAGCAGCTCCGCGAGCACCTCCAGGCAGGCGACACCCAGCGCCTTGGACCGCTCGCCGCTCCATCCGAATTCGGGATCGGGATGGGCGTCGTGGTCCTTGAAGGGCATCTCCAGGGTCACCGACACCGCGCCGAACCGTTCCGCGAGCTGGTTGGTCGACATCGACAGGTTGGCGGTGCCGGGCGCGGCCTTGTCATAGCCGAGGGCGGTCTGGAAATCCGGGGTGTGCGCGGCGAGCCGGCGTCCGAATTCGGTGAAAGCCGCACCGCGCGCCTCGTTCCAGGACGGAATGCCTTCGAAGCCGGCGATGAAATTGGCGGCGATCGCCTCGTCGCCGTGGACGTCGATCGCAAAGGTGACCCCGGTCGCATCCATCTCGCGCAGGACGCACAGCACCTCCGGGCTGCGCTCCGCGGAGGGAGCGTGCCATTCGCGGTTCAGGTTCACGCCCGCGGCATTGGTGCGCAGATGGCCGCGGCGCGTGCCGTCCGGGTTCATGTTGGGGACGACATGGACGGTGGCGTCACGAAGGAGCGGGATGGCGGCGGGGCTGGTCAGCCACTCGAGCGCGCCCTCCATCCACCATTCGGCCATCGATTCGCCGGGATGCTGGCGCGCATAGAGCCACACCTGCCGCGGCCCGCGCCCGACCCGGAGATAGTCGATCGCCTGACCGTCGAGCGTGGTGCCGAGCTGGCGGTGCGTGACGCCCGGCCGCGCGGCGATCCGCGCCACCAGCCGCGCGTGCATCTCCATGGTATATGGCGCGAAATAGGCGAACCACGCCAGATCGCCCTGACCCGTCCAGTCGAAAGCGAGTACGCCGCCGTCGAAACGGGTGTCGATCATCCGCCATTGGTCGAGATCGGTCGAGACGCGCGTGCGATAGCCGGGCCAGCCGAACGGATAGGCCGATTGGCCGGCGTTCAGGATGCGGAACGTGACACGCTTGCCGCGGAGGCCGGCAGCGCGGAAATAGAACCACTGGAAGAAATCCGACTGGTGATCGCGCACGATCTCCAGGTCGCAGGTCCAGTCGTCGCCCGACCCCTCGATCGCGACCACACGGATGTTGCCGCCGTCGAAGGCGGCGTTGAGCTCAAGCGTCATTTTACCTCGACCGTCCGTCCCGAATCCCCGGGGAAGTCCTTGAACAAGGCGCCCGCCAGCCGCCGCGCGACGGAGGCGGCGTCGGCGTCGGGCGCGCTGGTATCGGTCAGCGACTGCGCCTGCCCCTCCCAGATCGCATCGCCGCCGTGGCGGATGCGCACCGCCAGTTCGGTCACCAGCCCGAGCCGCCCGCCGCCGTCGCCGCCGACCGGGAAGCTGACCCCGCCGCCCAGACCGGTGCCGCCGCGCCATCCGCCCGAATAGCCCCCGCCGCCGATCCCGATCTGGATCGGCGAGCGGCGCGGCGGCAGCCCGCGTTCGGCGCGGGTGAAGCCCACCGTCGCGATATAGTCCGGCCGCGCCCCGGGCGCCGGGCTGGTGAAGCCGTTGCGCAGCAGCTCGGCCTCGACCGCGGCGGCGTACGTCTTATATTCCAGGCTGGCGGAGCTGGGGCCGGGCAGCGGCTCGACCGCGATCGTTCCGCGCTGCGCCACCGCATCATAGTGGAAGCGGGTGGCCTGGACCGGAAACCGCTGCGGCCCGGTGGCGCACGCCGCCAGCGGGAAAAGCGACAAAGCCAGAAGAACCACGCGACGCATGACCACACCCCCAAGACGATCGTTTCGCCATAGCAACGCGCGCCCGCGCCGCAAGCTCCCGCTCGGTTGACTTTCCGCGCCTCTGCCCTTAGGCGGCGCGCTTTCCCAGTTTCCAAAGAAGCGCAGCCATGAAGATCCGCAACAGCCTGAAGTCGCTCAAGGACCGTCATCGCGATAATCGCGTGATCCGCCGCCGCGGCCGTACCTACGTCATCAACAAGACGAATCGCCGGTTCAAGGCCCGTCAGGGCTGAGCACCGCGATGCAGCCGACGTCGGTGATCTTCGACGTCGGGCACGTCCTGTACGACTGGAGCCCGCGGGTTCTGTACCAGCGCCTGTTCGATGACGAACGGGCGCTCGACGTGTTCCTGAACGAGGTTGCCACGCGCGAGTGGCATTTCCAGCACGATGCCGGTCGCCCGTTTGCGGAGACCAGCGCGGAACTGGCCGAGCGCTTCCCCGATCATGCCGACATGATCGCGTTGTGGGGGCCGCGTTTCGGCGAGCAGATTCCGGGGCCGATCCCCGGCATGATCGCAATCGTCGAGGAACTGGACGCAGCGGGCGTGCCGCTGTTCGCGATCACCAACTTCAGCCACGAATTCTTCCCACCCTTCCGTGCGCGCGAGGCGGCGGTGTTCGATCGTTTTCGCGATATCGTGGTGTCGGGGGACGAGCGGCTGGTGAAGCCGGACGCGGCGATCTACCATCTGGCGCTCGACCGGTTCGGGCTGACGCCGGGCGAGGCGTTCTTCATCGACGACAATGCCGCCAACATCGCCGGCGCGGCGGCGGTCGGCATCCACGCGCACCTGTTCCGCGACGCCGCGACGGTGCGCGCCGCGCTGGTCGAGCACGGCCTGTTGCGCTGATCGGCGCGGAACGTTCGGGCGCACCGCGGCTTTCTCCGTCCCGTCACCTGAACGGGAGTGCATCATGGAAGACGATCGCGTCTGGGCGTTCGAGGAAAGCCTGTGGACCGGCGATGCCGAACATTATCGCGAGTCGATCGACGAATCGGCGCTGATGGTCGTGCCGCAGCCGCCGTACGTGCTGGAAAGCGGGGCCGCGGTGGACGCGGTATCGAACACCCCGCGCTGGGACTCGGTCACCTTCAACGACGGACGGATCGTGCGGCCGCAGGAAGGATTGATCGTCATCGCCTACGGGATCGAGGCGACGAAGGGCGAGGAGCGCTATGTCGCGCATTGCACCTCCACCTATCGTCGGCTGGAGCATGAGGTGTGGAAGGTCGTGCAGCATCAGCAGACGCCGCCGCTGACCGCGGACGCGCGCGCCGCCGACGCCTAGCGGCGGTCAGACGAGGTCGGGGTTGGGACCCTTCAGGTTCTCGCCCCGGCTAGCCCGCCGGCCGTCCGCGGACGCGGGCGGCACCTTCTGCTTTACCCGTTGGCGCCGAACAGCCTGATCGAAAACCCGCCGTCCATCGGATACAATCTCCGCTCCAGCTCCGAGATGTAGCTGTGCAGCATCTGCGTGGAGAGCGGGTCGGTGACCATCGTGGACGCACGGCGCGCCGCAGCAAGATCCAGGCGCAACCGATCCTCGCTCGCCACTGTCGCCATCGTCGTCATTCGTCGTCCCCGCCCGTCCCGCGCGACCCATGCGCGTGTCGCGCCCTGACCGATTGGACGTTTTCGCCGCCGCCGGTGGGAAAGTTTGCAATTGGCGAAGAATTGCGCCGAAGTGTTCTATCGCTCCGGCGCTCGCACAAAGGTTACAGAAAAGCCCGCCACTTCCACCGAAGTGACGGGCCTGCACGGACGGCGGCTATCGTCGCGGTCAATGCGCGTCGGGGGCGCGATAGTCCTTCAGTTCGTCGCCGACGATCTGCACGACATGCAGCACGTTGGTCGACCCCGGCGTGCGGAACGGGACGCCCGCCATCACGATCACGCGGTCGCCGGCCTTGGCGATCCCCTGGCGCAGCGCCATGCGCTTGGCCTTGGCGACCATCTCCTCGAACGACTCGACGTCGCGGGTGTGGACGTTGTGCGTCCCCCACAGCAGCCCCAGCCGTCGCGCGGTATCGGTGCTGGGGGTCAGCACCAGGATCGGCACCGCCGGCCGCTCACGTGCGATGCGGCGTGCGGTCGACCCGGACATGGTGAAGCAGATGATCGCCGAGGCAGAGACGGTGTCGGCGATGTTCTTCGCCGCCTCCGCCAGCGCGTCGGCGGTGGTCGGGTCGGGGCGCATCACCGTGAAGTGGATGCGGTCGCCGTGCATCGGGTCGCGCTCCACCGCGTCGCCGATCGCGTTCATCATCGCGACCGATTCGACCGGCCACGCACCCGCCGCACTTTCCGCCGACAGCATGATCGCGTCGGCGCCGTCGTAGATCGCGGTGGCAACGTCGGACACTTCCGCACGGGTCGGCGATGGCGACTGGATCATCGATTCGAGCATCTGCGTCGCGACCACGACCGGGCGGCCCATGCGGCGCGCCGTCTCGACGATGCGCTTCTGGAGCGGCGGCACCGACTGCGGCGGCAGTTCGACGCCCAGGTCGCCGCGCGCGACCATCACGCCGTCGCATGCCTCGACGATCTCCTCCAGCCGCTCGATCGCGGCCGGCTTCTCGATCTTGGCGAGCAGCGCGGCCTTGCCGCCGATCAACTTGCGCGCTTCCCACAGATCCTCGGGGCGCTGGACGAACGACAATGCGATCCAGTCGACGCCCTGGTCGATCGCGAAGGCAAGGTCGGAGCGGTCCTTTTCAGTCAGCGCCGCCATCGGCACGACCACGTCGGGAACGTTCAGCCCCTTGTTGTCGGACAGCGGGCCGCCGACCTCGACGGTGGTGACGATGCGGCTCTCGTCGTGGTCGGTGACGCGCAGCACGAGCTTGCCGTCGTCGAGCAGCAGGCGCGCGCCCGGCTCGATCGCGGCGAAGATCTCCTTGTGCGGCAGGCGAACGCGCGTGGCGTCGCCGGGCGTCGGATCATGGTCGAGCGTGAAGGTGCTGCCATGCGCGAGCGTCACGCGCCCGCCGTCGAACTTGCCGACGCGCAGCTTCGGCCCCTGAAGATCCGCCAGGATCGTGGTGGGGCGGTTGAACCGCTCCTCCATGGAACGGATCGCCTGGATGACGGCGACCTTCGATTGCTGATCGCCGTGGCTCATGTTCACGCGGAACGCGTCGGCGCCCGCCTGGAAAAGGGTTGTGATCATTTCCAGCGTATTGCTGGCGGGGCCCAGCGTCGCGAGCACGCGGACCTTGCGCGAGCGCGGAGCGATGTGATTCGGGTTCAGGGTCATGCGCCTTCCTGCTTTGCCGGCATGGCCTTAGCGAGTAACGCGACAGGATCAAATGATGGAGACAACATGGATCGGCTCGACACCCTCGACGATGCCGTAGCGGCGGCGGCGTTCCGGCGGCTGGTGCGGCACCTGCGGCATCGCACCGATGCCCAGAACGTCGACCTGATGGGGCTCGCGGGCTTCTGTCGCAACTGCCTGTCCGACTGGGTGGGCGAGGCCGGCGCGCTCGACAAGGACGACGCGCGCGAGGCGGTCTACGGCATGCCCTATGCCGCGTGGAAGGCGCAGCATCAGGGCGACGCCACGCCCGAGCAGCTGGCGCGCATGGCCGAAAGCGTGAAGAAGAACGCCTGAGCGCGCATCTGCATAGCGCACGCCGCGACACCCTTGAGCATCGGCGCGCGCGGGCGTAGACGCGCCGCCGCACCCAATCAGGGTATCCACCACGCCGTCCCCGTCCCGCGCGATTCGCGTCGGGCGCTGCGGGCGGCGTCAATCATTTCGGGGATGTACGATGGCGGAAGAGCGTGGCGAGGGCATGGGCGGCGGCTCGGTAGCGGCAGACGAGCTCCGGCTGCTGATCGAGCGGGCCGAGCGGCTGGAGGAAGAGAAGAAGGGCATCGCCGACGACATCAAGGATGTGATGGCGGAGGCCAAGAGCCGCGGCTACGATGCCAAGGCGATCCGCAAGATCCTGCAAATTCGTAAGAAAAAGCGCGAAGAGTATCAGGAGGAACAGTCGATCCTCGAAGTGTACATGCAGGCGCTCGGCATGATCTGATCTGGTTTGGTAAACGACGCGCCGCCGGTCGCTCGCGTTAAGACTATGTTCGGTCCCGCCACGTATACGTTTGCGGACGGCAACGGGATGCGGGGGAACGACGACAGTGCTGGCGGCTCTACAAACCGGCTTCCGACCGCGGGAGGAGCGGATCACCGTCCTCATCCCGTCGCGGATGCGGGTGGAGTCGCAATGGTGCGACGTGGTGATCCACAACGTGTCGTCGCGCGGGCTGATGGCGGGGTGCGACACTCCGCCCGCCGTCGGGAGCTATGTCGAGATCCGGCGCGGCACGATCGTGATCGTCGGGCGCGTGCAGTGGAACAAGGGGCGCTTTTTCGGGATGCGCTCGCAGGACCGTTTGTCGGTCAAGGCGCTGATCGATGAACCGCGGCTCGCCAGCCGCCCGGCGCGCAGCAACGACAGCGGCAACGCCGAGCAAGACCGGCGTGCTGAGCGGCGGCTGGCGCACGAGGCGCAGATGGCGCGCCAGGTGGAACGCTCGCGCAGTTTCGCGTCGATGTTCCAGTTCCTGGTGCTGGTGCTGGTCGGGCTGACGCTGGCCGGCATTGCCGCGCATTCGGTGTACGGGATGCTGTCCGCCCCGGCGCAGCAGATCGAGGCGGCGCTCAAGACGCCCTGACCACCCTCGCGATCAGGCGGCCTCGGCCGCCGCGGTCGTCCATCCCAGGTGCGGGATCGTGATCGAGCGGCGGCCGCCCAGATCGGTGCGCGTCACGAACAGGTCGCGACCCTCGATATAGCCGATCAGCCGCTTGACCCGCCCGATCGAGCTGGTGCCGTAGGTCTCGGCGATCGCGACGTCGGACGGGCACGGCGCGCCGTCTCGCGCGGCCTTGGCGACCAGCAGGAACGCGCCGAGCATGTCGTCGGGCAGCCCGCCCGCCAGCGCCAGCACGCTCGCCCATTCCTCCGCCTGCGGATCGAAGATGCCGGCGCGCGCGCACGACAGCCGGCGGCTGAACGCGGGCAAGTCGAGTGCCGGCTTCGCGATCCCCGCCATCCGGCAGCGGACCTGGAAATCCTGATAGAGGACCGCCGCGGGGCGCCCGGCGCTCTCGCCGTCGGTCACGATCGCGCGCAACACCTCGGCATAGACCGCCTCGACCTCTTCCTCGCTGCGATCGGGCAGCGAGGGGGCGGGCACCGCAGGGACGGCGGGCGTTTCGATGTCGGAGAGCAGTTCCTCGGCCGGCACGCGCCGCGGGCGCGGGTCGAAGGTCATCGGAAGCGTGGGTGCCGCCTCCGGCGTGACGTCGAGCAGTGATTGCAGGTCGACCGAATCGGCCTGCGGCAACGGCACCAGCTTGGGGCTGCCGCTGCGCGCCTGCGTCTCGACCGTGCCGATCTTCACCGTGATCGGTCGCCGGGACACCGCCGGGCCGAGCGCCATGAACGTGCCGCGCGCGAGGTCGCGGATCGATTCGGCCTGACGGCGCTCCATGCCGAGCAGGTCGGCGGCGCGGGCCATGTCGATGTCGAGGAAGGTACGCCCCATCAGGAAGTTGCTGGCTTCCGCCGCGACGTTCTTGGCGAGCTTCGCCAGCCGCTGCGTCGCGATCACGCCCGCCAGGCCGCGCTTGCGCCCGCGGCACATCAGGTTGGTCATCGCCGACAGCGAGGCGCGGCGAACGTCCTCGGCGACTTCGCCGCCGGTCGTGGGCGCGAACAATTGCGCTTCGTCCACGACCACGAGCGCAGGATACCAATGTTCGCGCGGCGCATCGAACAGCGCGCCCAGGAAGCCGGCGGCGCAGCGCATCTGCCCCTCCGCCTCCAGCCCCTCCAGGCTCAGGACCACGCTGGCGCGGTGTTCGCGCAGGCGCGCGGCGATTCGCGCCAGCTCGCGCTCGGCATAATCCGCGCCCTCGATCACGACATGGCCGTAGCGGTCGGAAAGGGTGACGAAATCGCCTTCCGGGTCGATCACCACCTGCTGCACCTGTCCGGCGCTCTTCTCCAGCAGCCGGCGCAACAGGTGCGACTTGCCGGACCCGGAATTGCCCTGCACGAGCAAGCGGGTGGCGAGCAGTTCTTCGAGGTCCATGGTCACGGGCGCGCCGCGCTCGTCGTGCCCCATGTCTACGCTGACGGTCATGATCGCGCCCCGTTTGGCCGATCAGGGGCCGGTTGAGCAAGCGCTTTGCGGCGGTTCGGTGCGCGGCTAAGGCCCGTCCGGAAAAGGAGCCGTGGATGGCACACCGTCAACCGATCGCCGACCTCGCGCTGCGCCTGCTGGGCAAGCCGCGCCACTCGCTGGACGACGAGGAACGCCGTGTCCTCGACAGCATGGACGCCGGCACGACCGTCAGCCGCGACGCCGCCGACGAGGCCGACCTGCGCGCCAGCTTCGGCGATCGATTGGCCGACAAGGTCGCGGCGGTCGGCGGATCGTGGGGGTTCATCATCGGCTTCACGGTGGTGCTGCTCGGCTGGATGCTGCTCAACACCGACGTGCTCGCGCATTTCGGGATGCAGTTCGACCCGTATCCCTACATCTTCCTCAACCTGATGCTCTCGACGCTGGCGGCGGTGCAGGCGCCGGTCATCATGATGAGCCAGAACCGGCAGGCGTCGAAGGACCGGCTGGCCGCCAGCCTGGACTATGAGACGAACCTGCGCGCCGAACTGGAGATCCTGCGGCTGCACGAGAAGCTCGACCTGATCGTCGCCGAGCGGCTGGCGGGGCTGGAGGCGAAAATCGACCGCTTGGCGAATGGTGGTCCCGGAGCCTAAAGGCACGGGATTATCCGTCAGAGGCGACCATGGCAGGCCATTCCAAGTTCAAGAACATCATGCACCGCAAGGGCGCGCAGGATAAGAAGCGCTCCGGCATGTTCTCCAAGCTCAGCCGCGAAATCACCGTCGCGGCGAAGATGGGGATGCCCGATCCCGACATGAACCCGCGCCTGCGCGCCGCGGTGAACGCCGCCAAGGCGCAGTCGATGCCCAAGGACAATATCCAGCGCGCGATCGACAAGGCGTCGAAGGGCGACACGGAAAATTACGAGGAAATCCGCTACGAAGGCTTCGGCCCGGGCGGGGTCAGCCTGATCATCGAGGCGCTGTCCGACAACCGCAACCGTACCGCGACGAACGTGCGCACCGCAGTGTCGAAGAACGGCGGCAATCTGGGCGCGAGCGGCTCGGTGAGCCACGGCTTCGACCGCATGGGGCTCATCAACTATCCGGCGAGCGCGGGCGACGCGGAGAAGGTGTTCGAGGCGGCGCTGGAGGCCGGTGCCGAGGACGTGACCTCCAGCGAGGAAGGTCACGAGATCTGGACCGAGCAGGCATCGCTGCACGAGGTCGCCAAGGCGCTGGAGCCGGTGCTGGGCGAGGCCGAGGGCGCGAAGCTGGCGTGGCGCCCGCAGACGATGGTCGAGGTGAGCGAGGCCGATGCCGCGACGCTGTTCAAGCTGATCGACGCGCTGGACGACGACGACGACGTGCAGACGGTTTGGGGCAATTACGAGGTGTCCGACGAGGTGATGGCGAAGCTGGGGTGAGCCTCTGGTTTTTCCTTCAGCTTGCTGCGGCACTTTACTGCCTGGTGCGCGGGAGCCTTGACCTGCGACGGCGATCCCTTGGTTGGGGGATCGCCGGTCTTGCCAGCGGGCTAATCCTGCTGATGGTTCCCAATCCGAAAAACGCAGTGTCCGTCACGCTTCCTGTTGTCGACACAGCGCGATGATCATCCTCGGCCTCGATCCCGGCCTCGGCACCACCGGATGGGGCGTGATCCGCGCCGAGGGCAACCGGCTGAGCCACGTCGGCAACGGGCAGATCCGCACCGATCCGTCGATGCCGTTGCCGCGGCGGCTCGCCAACCTCTACGCCGCGCTGATCGACGTGCTGCGCGCCGAGCGCCCCGACGAGGCTGCGGTCGAGGAGGTGCTCGGCAACACCAACGCGCAATCGACGCTGAAGCTCGGGCAGGCGCGCGGGGTCGTGCTGCTGGCGGCCAGCGGGGCGGGGCTGACGATCGGTGAATACCACCCCTCGACCGTCAAGAAGGCGGTGGTCGGCACCGGCGGCGCGGAGAAGCGGCAGATTCAGGCGATGATGGCGGTGCTGCTGCCCGGCGCGAAGCTGGCGGGGCCGGACGCCGCGGACGCGCTGGCGGTCGCGATCTGCCACGCGCACCATGTCGCCAGTGCACAGGGCATGATGCGGCGGGCGCGGGCGGGGGCGTGATTCTTATGGTCCGTCGGTAAAGATCCGCCGCTGCGAGCCGCCGTTTGCGATGTGGTGGGCAGGTCACGGACGGCCGAGGATCAGTCTTGTGCCGCCACTACAACTCAGTTCGCAACGTCGTATACATGAAAGTCGGGCAGCTGACGGGCGCGATAATGCGCCAACCTGCTTTCCAGCGATCCGACATGAAGTTCCAGCTTGTGGCCGTCCGGGTCGAGAAAGTAAATTGAGTCGCCCTCGCTGCGATGATCCTTCCAGATGATGCATTCGGCCTGAAGCCGTTCGCTGAGCCTCGGAAAGTCCGTTTCGGGAATGCTGAAGGCTATGTGGCTGTAATCGTCGTTGCGTGTCGCGCGTGCGCGATCGTCTTGCGACAGGCACAGCCACATAGCGCCGGCTTCGAGGTACGCGCCGTCCGGCCAAGACGCTCGCAGCGTACAACCCAACACATCGCAGTAGAAGGCGACCGATCGCGGGACCTCGCGAACGGCAAGGGTGATGTGGTTTAGGCCGGTGATCCCCGATCCCGCATCGGCGTCGGTCACTGCGGAAGGCTTGCGCCGTTCGCGCCGCGGGGACGCACAGAGATCTCCGCAACCGTCACCAAACTCCGACCGCGGCCTGCGCCCAGATCGTCATCGTCGCCAATGCCGACAGGATGATCGCGGTGGTGCGACGACGTGGATCGTGCAGCAGCCGAACGGCGGCTTCGATCGTGATCCCTAAAGCGGCGAGGAGGAGTGCCGCGGCCGCGAAATCGCCCGGCCCCCAGTTCACCTCTTGCGTGACTTGCATGGCGATGCCCGGGAGCAGCAGTAGCGCGGCGATCGTCGACCACATCACCCCTCGCCAGCCGATCCTCGTCCATGTCATCGCAACACCTCCGTCGATCGCGGTCACGCCCGCACGCACCCTCGCCTCAGCGCGCGATGCCTCCCGCCGCCAGCACCGCCAGCGTCACCAGGTCGCCCGCAGTCGAAGTCATCGGCGCGATCTGCACCGGCTTTTCCATGCCGACCAGCATCGGGCCGATCATGTCGTCGCCGCCCAGTTCGCGCAGCAGCTTGGCGGAGATGTTCGCCGATTGCAGCCCCGGCATCACCAGCACGTTCGCCGGGCCGGACAGGCGCGCGAACGGGAAGTTCTTCAGCTGGCGCGGGTTCAGCGCGACGTCCGGCGCCATCTCGCCCTCATATTCGAAACCGACCTTGCGATCGTCGAGCACCTTCACCGCGCCGCGGATATTGTCGAGCCATTGGCCCGAGGGATTGCCGAACGTCGAATAGCTGAGGAACGCGACGCGCGGTTCCTGGCCCAGCCGGCGCGCGACCGCGGCGGTCTGCTCGGCGATGTCGGCCAGTTCCTCCGCATTCGGACGCTCGTTGACCGTCGTGTCGGCGATGAAGACGGTGTGCGACTGGCCGACCAGCACATGGATGCCGAAGGCGGTGCGGCCGGGCGCTGGGTCGATCACGCGCTTGATCTCGCGCATCGACTGCGCGAACGGTCGCGTCACGCCGGTGATCATCGCATCCGCTTCGCCGAGTTGGAGCAGCATCGAGCCGAAGATGTTGCGATCCTGGTTGATCATCCGCTCGACCTCGCGGCGCAGGAAGCCGCGGCGCTGCAGGCGCGCGTAGAGGAAGTCCACCATCTTGGGCACCAGCGGCGAGACGCGGCTGTTGTGCAGCTCATATTCTTCCGGATTGGCGATGCCGAGCGCGCGCAAGCGGTCGTAGACGTCCTCGCGCCCGACCAAGACCGGGGTGCCATAGCCGCCCTCCTTGAAGGCGATCGCGGCGCGCAGCACCACTTCCTCCTCGCCCTCCGCGAACAGCACGCGCTTCGGGTTCGCCTTCGCGCCCTCATAGGCGAGGCTGAGCACCGAGGTGGTCGGGTTGAGCCGCGCGCGCAGTGCCGCGGCATAGGCGGCCATGTCGAGGATCGGCTTGGTCGCGACGCCCGAATCCATCGCCGCCTTGGCGACTGCGGCGGGGACGATCTCCATCAGCCGCGGGTCGAACGGCGACGGGATGATATAGTCGGGGCCGAAGCTGTGCTGCACGCCGTAGGCGATCGCGACCTCCTCGGGCACGCGTTGCCGCGCGAGTTCGGCGATGGCGTTGGCGGCGGCGATCTTCATCGCATCGTTGATGCCGGTTGCGCGCACGTCCAGCGCGCCGCGGAAGATGAACGGGAAGCAGATCACGTTGTTGACCTGGTTCGGATAATCCGAGCGGCCGGTGGCGACGATCGCGTCGGGGCGCGCCGCCTTGGCGAGTTCGGGGCGGATCTCCGGCTCCGGATTGGCCATCGCGAAGATGATCGGCGCGGGCGCCATGTCGATCACCATCTCCGGCTTCAGCGCGCCGGCGGCCGACAGGCCAAGGAACACGTCCGCGCCGCGCAGCGCCTCCGTCAGCGTGCGGCGATCGGTGTTGGCGGCGTGCGCCGACTGCCACTGGTTCACGTCGTCGCGACCCTGGTAGATCACGCCGGTGCGGTCGCAGATCAGCACGTTGTCGTGGCGCACGCCCATCGCCTTGATGAGTTCGGTGCAGGCGATCGCCGCCGCGCCCGCGCCGTTCACGACGACCTTGATCTCCGACAGCCGGCGCCCCGTCAGCAGGCAGGCGTTGATGACGCCCGCGGCGCAGATGATCGCGGTGCCGTGCTGGTCGTCATGGAAGACCGGGATGTTCATCCGCTCGCGCAGCGTCTGCTCGATGATGAAACATTCGGGCGCCTTGATGTCCTCGAGATTGATGCCGCCGAAGGTCGGCTCCATCAGTTCGATCGCGTCGATGATCCGGTCGACGTTTTCGCTCTTCAGCTCGATGTCGATCGAATCGACATCGGCGAAGCGCTTGAACAGCACCGCCTTGCCCTCCATCACCGGCTTGCCCGCCAGCGCGCCGAGATTGCCCATGCCGAGGATCGCGGTGCCGTTGGAAATCACCGCGACCAGATTGCCCTTCGCGGTATAGTCGTAAGCCGTTGACGGATCGTCGGCGATCGCCTGCACCGGGATCGCGACGCCAGGCGAATAGGCCAGCGCCAGGTCGCGCTGCGACGCCATCGGC
Source organism: Sphingomonas sp. BE138 (assembly GCF_031456125.1). Taxonomy (NCBI): domain Bacteria; kingdom Pseudomonadati; phylum Pseudomonadota; class Alphaproteobacteria; order Sphingomonadales; family Sphingomonadaceae; genus Sphingomonas; species Sphingomonas sp. BE138. Next base: position 69,122 of record NZ_JAVDUC010000004.1, on the reverse strand, counting down.
TTGGATGGAACGATCTCGATCTTGCCGGGGCGCCCCTCCGAGTGAAACAATAATGCTTCACGCTCGAACTGGACGTTGCGCTCGTCGGCCTGGGTGCGATCGTCGGTCATGGCGACAGCCCTTACGGAATGCGCGGGCGGTTGGGAATATCTCCTAGCGTTGCTCCAGTGCGAGCAGATGTTGCTTGGCCGCCAGCCCGCCGGCGAAGCCGGTCAGCGCGCCCGATCGCCCGATCACGCGGTGGCACGGCGTGACGATCGAGATCGGGTTGCGCCCGTTCGCAGCGCCGACCGCACGGGTGGCGGTGGGGCGCCCGATCGTGCGCGCGATGTCGGCGTAGGTGCGCGTCTCGCCATAAGGGATTTCGTCCAGCGCGCGCCAAACGTCGCGCTGGAACGCGGTGCCGCGGGGGGCGAGCGGCAGGTCGAAGGCGGTGCGGGAGCCGGCGAAATAATCGGCGAGCTGGGCCGCGGCGGCGGCGAGCACCCGGTGGTCGGGTGTATCGGCGCTCGCCCCCAACGGCACGCGTCCCGGTCTGTCGTCAGGCCACAGGATCGCGACGAGCGCAAAATCGTCGGCGACCAGCGTCAGGTCGCCGAGTGGGGAGGGGAGGATGGCCCGGTGGAGCATGGCGATGCTTCTACCGGCTTCCGCTCGCGGTCGCATCCCGCCGCTTGCGGTCAAAGTGGCGGGTGGTTTTCGGACGGGCAGGCAGGTATGATCGCGGCCATGAAGCACGAGCCCGGCATTTTCGAGCAACCCGATCCGGATGCGATCGCGGCGGCTGATGCACGTGCGGACGCTGACATCGCTGCGGGTCGCGTGCATTCGCACGAGATCGTCGGAGAATGGCTGATGACATGGGGGAAGCCCGGACGTCTGCCGTTCAAGGAGTGGCTTGCGCAGCGGAATGGCTGAGGTCATCTGGACGGATCAGGCCATCGAACAGCTCGACCGGATCGTCGTTTATATCGAAGTTTTCGATCGTCTCGCTGCCGAGCGATTGCGCGCTGGCCTGTTCGACGTGGCCAGCAGTCTGCGCGACTTTCCCGACAGGGGACGTCTCGCTGGCAATGGCCGCCGTGAGCTGGTGACGGTTCCACCTTATGTACTGCGGTATCGCGTCGAGGGCGAGACGGTGTTCATCACCGCGGTTCGCCACGGCGCCCGCCGCCCGGACTAAATCTCTTAATGACCACCACCCCCGCCCCGACGCCGATGATGGCGCAATATCTGGCGCTCAAAGCCGAGTCCGAGGATTGCCTGCTGTTCTACCGCATGGGCGACTTCTTCGAACTGTTCTTCGACGATGCGCGGGTCGCCGCCCAAGTGCTGGATATCGCGCTGACGTCGCGGGGCGAGCACGCCGGCGAGAAGATCCCGATGTGCGGCGTCCCCGTCCATGCCGCCACCGCCTATCTGCAACGGCTGATCAAGGCCGGGCACCGCGTCGCGATCGCCGAGCAGACCGAGAGCCCGGAGGCGGCGCGCAAGGCGCGCGGATCGAAGGCGCTGGTTCACCGCGCGATCGTCCGCGTCGTCACCGCCGGCACGTTGACCGAGGAGACGTTGCTCGACGCGCGCGCCGCCAATTGGTGCGTCGCGGTCGGCGAGACCGCGGGCGGCGAGATGGCGGTGGCCGCCGCCGACGTCTCGACCGGGCGGTTCGAGGTGATCGCGTGCGACGTCGCTTCGCTGGGCGCGGAGCTCGCGCGGCTGGGCGCCGCGGAAGTGGTGGCAGCAGAGGGCAGCGATGCGCCCGCGACCGTCTGGCGGCCCAAGGCCGACTTCGACAGCGCGAGAGGCGAGGAGCGGCTGAAGCGGCTGTTCGCCGTCGCGACGCTCGACGGCTTCGGGCAGTTCGGGCGCGCAGGGCTGGCCGCGGCCGGCGGTCTGGTGGCCTATCTCGACCATACCGCCAAGGGGCAGCTGCCGTTCCTGCGCCCGCCGGTGCTGGCGGCGGCGCGCGACACGATGGCGATCGACGCCGCGACGCGCGAAAGCCTGGAGATCACCTGCACCGCCGCCGGGCAGCGCAAGGGAAGCCTGCTCGACGCCGTCGACCGCACCGTCACCGGCGCGGGCGCGCGGCTGCTCGCCGGCGATCTCGGCGCGCCGCTGATGGAGCGCGCCGCGATCGACGCGCGGCTCGATCTCGTCCGGCTGTTCCATGACGATGCCGCGTTGCGCGACCGCATCCGCGCGGCGTTGCGCGCGCTGCCCGATATCGGTCGCGCGCTCGGGCGGCTGGCGGCGGGGCGCGGGAGCCCGCGCGATCTCGGGCAGCTGCGCGACGGGCTCGACGGGGCGTGGGCGATCGGCGACCGGCTCGGCAAGCTGGCGGACGCGCCGGCCTTGCTGGGGCAGGTCGCACCGCGGCTGCGCGGCCACGGCGCACTGATCGACCTGCTCAAGCGCGCGCTGGTGCCCGCGCCGCCGATCGAGGCGAGCGACGGCGGCTATATCGCGGCCGGCTACGACCCCGCGCTCGATGCGCTGCGCGACACCGGCAGCGGCGGGCGGCGCGCGATCGCCGCGCTCGAACAGACGTTCCGCACGAAGACCGGCATCGCCACGCTCAAGATCCGCCACAACGGCGTGCTCGGCTATCATATCGAGGTGCCCGCGCGCGCCGCCGATCCGCTGATGGCGGCGGACTCCGGGTTCACGCATCGTCAGACGCTGGCGGGCGTGGTCCGCTTCAACGCCCCCGAACTCCACGAGGTCGCCGCCAGCGTCACGCAGGCGGGCGCCCACGCGCTGGCGGCGGAGGCGGCGCATCTCGAGGACCTGACCGCCCAGGCGCTGGCCGGGCGCGAGGCGATCGCCGCCACTGCCGACGCGCTGGCGCGGCTCGACGTCGCCGCCGCGCTGGCCGAGCGCGCGGTTGAGGGCGGCTGGTCGCGCCCGGCCTTCGCCGACCATGCCTGTTTCGAGATCACCGGCGGGCGGCATCCGGTCGTCGAGGCGGCGCTGGCGCGGAGCGGCGATCGCTTCGTCGCCAACGACTGCGTGCTGGGCGAGCGCTCGCGCCTGTGGCTCGTCACCGGGCCGAACATGGGCGGCAAGTCGACGTTCCTGCGCCAAAATGCGCTGGTCGCGGTGCTGGCGCAGGCCGGCGCCTATGTTCCGGCGGCGTCGGCGCGGCTGGGGCTGGTCGACCGGCTGTTCAGCCGCGTCGGCGCCTCGGACAATCTCGCCCGTGGCCGGTCGACCTTCATGGTCGAGATGGTCGAGACCGCCGCGATCCTGGCCCAGGCGACCGAACGCAGCTTCGTGATCCTCGACGAGGTCGGGCGCGGCACCTCGACCTACGACGGCTTGGCGATCGCCTGGGCGGTGGTGGAGGCGATCCACGAGGACAATCGCTGCCGCTGCCTGTTCGCGACGCATTACCACGAACTCACCCGGCTGGCCGAACGCTGCGACGCGCTCAGCCTCCACCACGTCCGCGCGCGCGAGTGGAAGGGTGAGCTGGTGCTGCTCCACGAACTCGCCGATGGGCCCGCCGATCGCAGCTATGGGCTGGCGGTCGCGCGGCTGGCGGGGATGCCGCCCGCCACCGTGTCGCGCGCCAAGGCCGTCCTGGCGAAGCTGGAGGCAGGGCGCGCGAAGACCGGCGGGCTGGCGGCGGGGCTCGACGACCTGCCGCTGTTCGCCGCCGCCGCGCAGGCCGAGGAAGCGCAATGCGATGCGATCCGTGCCGAGGTGGAGGCGCTCGACGTCGACGCGCTGACCCCGCGCGAGGCGCTCGACACGCTCTACCGCCTCAAGGCGCTGGCGCGGGAGGGATGAGCGCCGAAATAGGGGCGACGCGTTAACCGCGAGCGATTATCTCCGCGCCCATGACCGGACGCTTCGACCATCTCCCCAACCGCCGTGCGATCGTCGACCGTCGCCTGCTGGCCGAGCAGGTCGCCGCCGCGCAGGGCAAGGACACCGCGGCGCTGCGCCATCAGGTCAGCCTGCTGCTCAAGGGCGCGCTGGAGGCGGGGCGGGCGGAGATCGCGCGGCGGCTGACCGCCAGTCCGTCGCGCGGGATCGAGGCGGCGAACGCGCAGGCGTATCTGGTCGACCAGTTGCTGCGCGTGCTCGCCGATTTCACGACCCAGCGGCTCTACCCGCTGGCCAATCCGACCGCGGGCGAGCGGCTGCTGCTGATCGCGGTCGGCGGCTATGGCCGCGGCGAGATGGCGCCCTTCTCCGACGTCGATATCGGCTTCCTGACGCCGGGCAAGCAGACGCCCTGGGCCGAGCAGGTCATCGAATCGATGCTCTACACCCTCTGGGACCTGGGGCTGAAGATCGGCCATTCCAGCCGCTCGCTCGACGAGATGGTGCGGCAGGCGAAGGCCGATGTGACGGTGCGCACCGCGCTGCTGGAAGGCCGCTACGTCTGGGGCGACGAGGATCTCTATAACGAAGCGTCGCGGCGCTTTCACGACGACGTCCGCCGCGGCACCGAGCGGCAGTTCGCCGCCGATAAATTGGCCGAGCGCAACGCGCGCCACGTCCGCATGGGCGATACCCGCTATGTCGTCGAGCCCAATATCAAGGAGGGCAAGGGCGGCTTGCGCGACCTCCACGCGCTGTTCTGGATCGGCAAATACACCTACCAGGTGCAGCGATCGAACGAGCTGGTCGCGGTCGGGCTGTTCACGCGCGAGGAATACCGGCTGTTTCAGCGCGCCGACAACTTCCTCTGGGCGGTGCGGTGCCACCTCCACCTGATCGCCGGGCGCGCGGAGGACCGGCTGACCTTCGACTACCAACGCGAGATCGCGCAGCGGATGCATTACGCCGACCGGCCCGGCAAGTCGGCGGTCGAGCGTTTCATGCAATTCTACTTTCTGCAGGCGCGCACCGTCGGCTCGCTGACCGGGCTGTTCCTGGCGCATATGGACGAGCGCTTCTCGCGCCGCCGCCGGCTGGGGCTGACGGTGGCGCGCACGCCCAAGCGGTTGAACGGCTTTGCGGTCGATGCCAAGCGGATCGCACTGCCGTCGGATGATTTCTTCCAGCAGGATCCGCGCCGGCTGATCGAGATCTTCGCGCTGGCCGCCGAACAGGGGATGGAGATCCATCCGCTGGCGCTGCGCTGCGCGACGCGTGACGCGCGGCTGGTCACCGCCGTGCGTCGCGACGCGCGCGCCAATGCGCGCTTCCTCGACCTGCTGAGCGGCGCGCACGACCCGGAACTGCCGCTACGCTGGATGAACGAGACGGGCGTGCTGGGGCGCTTCGTGCCGGACTGGGCGCGGATCGTCGCGCAGATGCAGTTCGACATGTACCACCATTACACCGTCGACGAGCATACGGTGCGCGCGGTCGGGCTGCTCGCGCGGATGGAGGCCGGCGCGCTGGCCGACGAGCATCCGCTGCCCAGCGAGATCATGGCGCAGATCGTGTCGCGGCGCGTGCTGTATGTCGCGGTGCTGCTCCACGACATCGCCAAGGGCCGCGGCGGCGACCATTCGATCCTGGGCGCGGAAGTGGCGGAGCGGCTGTGCCCGCGCTTCGGGCTGACTCCGGCGGAGACCGAGACGGTCGCGTGGCTGGTGCGGCACCATTTGTTGATGAGCGCGACCGCGTTCCGCCGCGACCTGACCGATTTCAAGACGATCCTCGACTTCGCCGAGGTGGTGCAGAGCCCGGAGCGGCTGCGGCTGCTGCTGGTGCTGACCGTCGTCGACATCCGCGCGGTCGGGCCGGGGACGTGGAACGGGTGGAAGGGCCAGCTGCTCGCCGACCTCTACGATCGCGCGGAGGAGGTGCTGCGGCTCGGCCACAAGCAGAAGGGGCGCGGCGAACGCGTGCTCGCCAAGCAGGAGCGGCTGCGCACCGCGCTGCAATGGGATGCCGGGACGCTGGCGGCCTATGTCCGTCGCCTGCCCGAACCCTATTGGATCGCCGAGCCCGACGACGTGCTGACGCACAACGCGGCCTTCGTGACTCAGACCGGCGACGTGCAGCTCGCGATCGATGCGCAGGTCTATCCGGAGCGCGGCGCGACGCTGGTGACGGTCTACGCCGCCGACCATCCCGGGCTGTTCAGCCGTATCGCGGGCGCGATCCATGTCGCGGGCGGCAACATCATCGACGCGCGCATCCACACGACCCGCGACGGCATGGCGCTCGACAATTTCCTCGTCCAGGATCCGCTCGGGCGCCCGTTCGACGAGGCGGGGCAGCTCACGCGCCTGAAGACCGCGATTGAGGATGCGCTGGCCGGGCGTGGCAAGCTGACCGACCGGCTGAAGGCCAAGCCGTTGCCGCGCGCGCGCGCCGACGCGTTCCGGATCGAACCCAACGTCCTCATCGACAACAAGGCGTCGAACCGCTTCACCGTGGTGGAGGTGGCGGCGCGCGACCGCCCGGCGCTGCTCAACCAGCTCGCCTATGCGCTGTTTCTTTCCAAGGTGACGATCCACTCGGCGCATGTCGCCACCTATGGCGAGCGCGCGGTCGACGTCTTCTATCTGACCGACCTGACCGGCGACAAGATCGCCTCGGCCACGCGCGTGCGCGCTTTGGAGAAACGGCTGTTGTCCGCCGCCGCGGGGGTCCCGCACGAGGAGGCGGCCTGACCGGTCGCGCAACGCCACACCGCGCCAGCATAACGCTGAATACGTATGTGACTTTCTTGGCGGCGCGGCCGGTGCGGGCCTAGTTCGCCTCCCATGACACCCGAGGATCGTCCGCAGGAACGCGGATGCCGGGAGCAGGGGAGGATTTTTCGCATGAACGGCCTGTCTCTATCGCCGATCGCCCGCCGCCGCTGGGCGGGCGCCAGTGTGCTGGCGCTGCTGGTCGCCGCACCCGCCTGGGCGCAGGAAGCCACGCCGCAGGCGAACGCGCCGACCGCCAACCCGACCGCAAAGGTCACCGCCGAGCAGCCGACGCCACCCGCCGATCCGACGCCCGATGCCGACGCCAATCCCGATCCGACGAGCACCGACACCGGCGCGGACGAGATCGTCGTCACCGGCATCCGCGCCAGCCTCGCCAAGTCGGCGGACATCAAGCGGCGCTCGACGCTGATCGTCGACTCGGTCTCTGCCGAGGATGTCGGCAAGCTGCCCGACGTGTCGATCGCGGATTCGCTCGCGCGCCTGCCCGGCGTCACCGCGCAGCGTGTCGAGGGCCGCGACCAGAGTCTGTCGATCCGCGGGCTGGGTCCGGACTTCTCGACGACGTTGCTCAACGGGCGCGAGCAGGTGACGGTCGGCGACAATCGCGGCGTCGAGTTCGACCAATATCCGTCGGAATTCTTCAGCAACGTCAACGTCTACAAGTCCGCCGATGCGTCGCTGATCGCGGCGGGCGTGTCGGGCACGGTCGACCTGCGCATGCTGCGCCCGCTCGACCGCAAGGAGCGGCTGTTCATCGTCTCGGGCCGCGGGCAGCTGAACGGCATCGGCAAGCGCAACCCGGATGGCGAACGCTGGGGCTATCGCGCGACGGCCACCTATGTCGACCAGTTCGCCGACGACACGCTCGGGATCGCGATCGGCGTCGCGGCGCAGGAATCGCCGACCAACTACGACCGCTACGAAGCGTGGGGCTATCCCAGCCTCACCAACCTGTCGCAGAACTGCACCGGCGACGCCGCCGGGCCGTGCGTGCTGGGCGGCGCGAAGCCGTACGTCCAGTCGAACATGCTCAAGCGCTACGGCGGGGTCGGCACGATCGAATGGGCGCCGAGCGACGATTTCCACTCGACCTTCGACGCGCTCTACACGCACTTCAAGGAGACGCAGCGGCTGAGGGGGATCGAATTCCCGCTCGCCTACAACGTCGCGCCCACCGCGGGAACCGTCACGGTCACCGACGGCTTCGTCGACAAGGCGACGTTCTCGCCGCAATATACCGTGCAGCGCAACGACCTGAACGACCGCGAGTCCGACATGTTCTCGCTCGGCTGGAACAACAACGTCCGGCTGAACGACGTCATCCAGCTGAACGTCGACGCCGCTTGGTCGCGCGCGACGCGGCAGGACGAGCTGATCGAGACCTATTCGGGCACCGGCTATGGCGGCACCGGGCAGCGCGACACGATCACGATCACGCGCCAGAACAACGGCACCTACCAGATCGTGCCGACGCTGGACTATGCGAACACCGACATCATCCGCATCACCGACCCGGGCGGCTGGGGCTATAACGGCACCAATGCCGTGGTGCAGGCCGGCTTCCAGAACCGGCCGAAGTTCAGCGACGACCTGAAGTCGCTCCGCGCGAACCTGACCGGCGACTTCCAGGGCGCGCTGGGCGTCATCAAGGGCTGGGAAGTCGGCGCCAATTATTCGCAACGCGAGAAGAAGGCGCGCTTCACCTCCTATTTCTACTGCCCGTCGGGCGGCGGCACGGGATGCACCGTGGCCAGCGGCACGCCGCAGTCGATCGCGGTGCCCGCCGACGTGGTGCTCGACGATCAGGTGTCGCTCGCCTTCCTGGGCGTGCCGCGCATGCTGACGCTCGACCCGCGCGGCGTGCTCGGGCTGCTGACGCCGGTATTCGACAACCGTCCGGAATCGCTCGCGAAAGTGTGGAGCGTACAGGAGAAGGTCACGACCGGCTATGCCAAGCTGGTCATCGACGGGCTGGCCGGCGGCAAGGCGATCAAGGGCTCGCTTGGCGTGCAGGTGGTGCATACCGACCAATCGTCGGACGGGCGGATCGCAGGGTTGAACGGCGGCGTCGTGACGCTGTCGGACGTGAGCGGCGGCGCGAAATATACCAACGTGCTGCCCAGCGCGACCTTCTCGGTCGAGCTGATCCCCAACGGTTTCATCAAGATGGGCGCCTCGCAGACGATGGTGCGCCCGCGGCTGGATCAGGAGCGCGTGTCGCAGAATGTCGCGATCACGCCGGGCAACGTCGGGGCGGGGTCCGACCCGCTTCGCAGCCCGTTCTCGTCGGACGGCGGCAATGCGCAGCTGCGCCCGTACAAGTCGACCAACATCGACCTGTCGCTGGAGAAATATTTCACGGCCGGCGGCTATGTCGCCTTGTCCGGCTATTTCAAGCACCTGACCGACTACGTCGACCCGAACAACAACGTGCTCTACGACTTCTCGCCGCTGCTGACGTCGCTCACCCCGGCGCAACAGGCGATCGTGCGCGCGCAGAACGCGCAGTTCGGGCTGTTCAAGAACCCGGCCAATTCGGGGCGCGGCGAGATCATGGGCGCGGAGGCGACCGCGTCGCTGCCGCTGCGGATGGTCACGGCCGCGCTCGACGGGTTCGGGCTGTTCGGCAGCGGCAGCTACACGCACTCCGCGGTCCGGTATGACAGTGCGCCGGCGACGGTGCAGACGGTGCCGGGGCTGTCGAAATGGGTGCTGAACGGCACCGCCTATTTCGAGAAGAACGGCTTCCAGGCGCGCGCGACGTACCGCTATCGCTCCAGCTTCCTGGCCGAGGTGCGCGGGCTTTCGGCGACCCCGGAGCTGAACACCGCCAAGGGCGAGACGATCCTGGACGCGCAGATCGGCTATGAATTCCAGAGCGGCGCGTTGCAGGGGCTGACGATCCTGGCGCAGGCCAAGAACCTGACCGATCAGGAGTTCTTCCAATATACCAACGGCGACCCGCGGCAGGTGCGCCGCTACCAGCGGTACGGGACGGACTATTACCTCGGGCTGACGTACCGCTTCTGAGAACGGGCGCGCCTCACGCCGACGCGCGCACCATAAGGGTCGCGGGGAGCATGACATTCTCGGTCGTCTCCCCCGCAATCTGGCGTACCAGGGTGTCGACCAGCAACGCGCCGGCACGCGCATAATCCTGCGCCACCGTCGTCAGCGGCGGGCGCGAGAGGCGGGCGGCGGGTATGTCGTCGAACCCGGCGACCGCGACGTCGTCGGGCACCCGCCGCCCGGCCTCGTCGAGCGCACGTAATGCCCCTAAAGCAATGAGATCCGAGGCGGCGAACAGCGCGTCGAAGGGGATGCCCCGCGCGAGCAATCGGCGCGTCGCATCATAGCCGGCCTGTTCCGACGAGAGCGCGTCGACGTGCAGTCCGGGATCAATCGGCAGCGCGGCGGCGCGCAGGACGTCGCACGATCCGCGATAGCGGTCGCGGAATTCCGGGTAATGGTCGCTCGCGGTGCCGACGAACGCGACACTCCGTCGTCCGCGCGACAGCAGGTGTCGCGCCACATCGCGTCCGCCGCCGATATTGTCGCAGCCCAGGACCAAACCGAGCCCGTTCGGCTCGACCGACCCCCAGCGGACATAGCGCGTCTTCTGCCCGACCAGCTGCTGCAACCGCACGCGGTACGTCTCCCAGTCGCCATAGCCGAGCAGGATCAGCCCGTCGGCCTTGCGGCTGTCCTCGTAATCCTTGTGCCAGTCGGCCGAGAGTTGCTGGAACGAGGTGAGCAGGTCGTAGCCGCGCAGCGCACACGTCTTGAGGATGGAGCCGAGCATCGAGAGGAAGAACGGGTTGATCGCTGTCGCGTCGGGCAGCGGATCCTCGAAGAAGAGCAACGCCAGCGTCTTCGCCTCGCCGCGCCGCAGCGAGGAGGCGGCGCGGTCGACCTTGTAGCCCAGTTGCTCGGCGATCGCGGCGATGCGCAGCCGGGTCGCGGCGCTGACCGTGCGGTCGCCGCGCAGCGCGCGCGAAACGGTGGGTTGCGAGACGCCGGCGGCGGCGGCGATGTCGAAGGAGGTGACGCGGTCGGACAGGGAGCGGGCTTTCACCGGAAACCAGCATCCTACCGCGCAGCGCATGACGTGTGAATACGTATGCTGCGCGCTTGGCAAAGCCGGGCGCTGCTGCGCATCACGCCGCCACGGGAGAGGGACGCCATGAAAAGCATCATCGCGGGCGCGCTGGTTGCGGCCATGCTGGCCGGTAGTGCCGCTGCGCAGGATCGCCGCGCCGCGGCGGGGCAGGATCACCGCGCCGCGGCGGGGCAGGATTACCGCGCACGGTTGCCGCAGGACGAGGTCATCTACTTCGCGCTGCCCGACCGGTTCGACAACGGCGATCCGGCGAACGATCGCGGCGGGCTCACCGGCGACCGGCTGACCACCGGCTACGATCCGACCGCCAAGGGCTTCTACCACGGCGGCGACCTGAAGGGGCTGCTCCGCCGGCTCGGCTATATCAAGGCGCTCGGCGCGACCGCGATCTGGGTCGGGCCGATCTTCCGCAATAAGCCCGTGCAAGGGCCGAAGGGGCAGGAAAGCGCCGGTTACCACGGATACTGGATCACCGACTTCGCGCATGTCGACCCACATTTCGGGACCGATGCCGACTTCGCGGCGCTGGTTTCGGCCGCGCATGCGGCGGGGATGAAGGTCTATATGGACATCATCGTCAACCACACCGCCGACGTGATCCGCTACCGCGAATGCGGCGATTGCGCATACCGGTCGCGCGCCGATTATCCCTATCAGCGGCGCGGCGGGGTGGACGGGAAGGCAATCAACCCTGGCTTCGCGGGCGATGGCGTGCAGACGGCCGCCAATTTCGCGAAGCTGACCGATCCGACCTATGCCTACACCCCCTACGTGCCGAAGGGCGAGGAGCGCGCCAAATCGCCGGCGTGGCTGAACGACGTGACGCTCTACCACAATCGCGGCAACACGACGTTCCGTAATGAAAATTCGACGATGGGCGACTTCGTCGGGCTGGACGACCTGATGACCGAGAACCCGCGCGTCGTGGCAGGGATGATCGACATCTTCGGCGGGTGGATCGACCGCTTCGGGGTTGACGGCTTCCGCATCGACACGGCACGGCACGTCAATCCCGAGTTCTGGCAGGCGTTCGTTCCCGCGATGCAGGCGCGCGCCGCCGCGAAGGGCATCCCCAATTTCCATATCTTCGGCGAGGTGGCCGCCGATCAGCTCGATCCCGGCCCGCTGGCGGCGCACACGCGTGTCGACAAGCTGCCGGCGGTGCTCGACTTCGCGTTCCGGCGCGCGGTGCTCGACACCGTGGCGGGCACGCGCGGCACCGACGCGTTCGAGACGCTGATCGCGGGCGACGCGCTGTACGAGGGCGGTGCGGCGGCGGCGGAGCGGCTGCCGACGTTCGTCAGCAACCACGACAACGGCCGCTTCGCCTATTTCGTGCGCACGGCCTTTCCGAAGGCCGATGACGGAGAGGTGCTGCGCCGCACGATGCTGGCGAACGCGATGCTGCTGAGCTTGCGGGGCGTGCCGACGATCTATGCGGGTGACGAGCAGGGCTTCACGGGCGACGGCGGCGATCAGGACGCGCGCGAGGACCTGTTCGCCAGCCGCGTCGCCAGCTACAACGACAACCGGCTGCTCGGCACAGATACGACGACCGCAATCGCGCATTTCGCGCAGGACAACCCGTTGTTCCGGCAGATCGCGACGCTGGCGCGCGTCCGCGTGGCGCACCCGGCGCTGACCCGCGGCCGCACGATCCTGCGCGCGCGCGAGGAAACGCCGGGGTTGCTGGCGGTGTCACGCATCGATCCGGCGACCGGGCGCGAGGTGCTGCTGGCGTTCAATACGTCGACCGCCCCGCTCGACCGGCTGGTCGAGGTGAGCGGCGCCGCCACGGTGACGACGCTGGCCGGCGAGGGTTGCGCCGCGCAGACGGCCGCGCCGGGATCGTTGCGCGTGCGCCTGCCGGCGCTAGGCTATGCCGTCTGCGCGATCGGAGACGCCCGATGACCTATCCGTGGTGGCAGGGTGCCGCCGTCTACCAGATCTATCCGCGCAGCTTCGCCGATGCGAGCGGCGACGGCGTTGGCGACCTGCGTGGGATCACCGCGCACCTGGATCATGTCGCGTCGCTGGGCGTGGATGCGATCTGGATCTCGCCTTTCTATACCTCGCCGATGGCCGATTTCGGCTATGACGTCGCGAACTATTGCGACGTCGATCCGGTGTTCGGGACGCTCGCCGACTTCGACGCGCTGGTCGCGCGCGCGCACGAACTGGGGCTGCGCGTCATCATCGATCAGGTGTGGTCGCACACCTCCGATCGCCATGCGTGGTTCGTGCAGAGCCGCAGCCACCGCGATGGCGACAAAGCCGACTGGTACGTCTGGGCGGATGCAAAGCCCGACGGGTCGCCGCCCAACAACTGGCAGTCGGTGTTCGGCGGGCCGGCATGGACGTGGGACGCGCGGCGCCAGCAATATTATCTCCACACCTTCCTGAAGGAGCAGCCGCAGCTGAACGTCCGCAACGCAGGCGTGCAGGAGGCGCTGCTCGCCGTCGGGCGCTTCTGGCTGGAGCGTGGTGTCGACGGGTTCCGGCTCGATGCGATCAACCATGCGATGGGCGCGGCGGACCTGCGCGACAATCCGCCCGCCGCGCCGTCGAACCGCCCACGCACGCGCTCGTTCGATTTCCAGCAGAAGGTGCACAGCCAGGACCAGCCCGACATGCTGCCGTTCGTCGAGCGCATCCGCGCGCTGACTGACGAATATGACGCCCGCTTCTCGGTCGCGGAGATCGGCGGCGAGGAAAGCGACTGGGTGCGCAAGGACTATACGCGCCCCGGGCGGCTTGAGACGGCCTATGGCTTCGACTTCCTCTATGCCGACCACCTGACCCCCGCGCTGGTGCGCGCGGCCTTGTCGGGATGGCCGGGGGCGCCGGGTGAAGGCTGGCCGAGTTGGGCGTTCGAGAATCACGATGCGCCGCGGGCGGTGTCGCGCTGGGCATTGCCGGAGCACCGCGATGCGTTCGCGCGCGCGAAGATGCTGCTGCTGGCGGGGCTGCGCGGCAACATCTTTCTCTATCAGGGCGAGGAACTGGGGCTGACGCAGGTCGCGGTCCCGTTCGAGAAGTTGCGCGATCCGGAGGCGATCGCGAACTGGCCGCTGACCCTGAGCCGCGACGGTGCGCGCACGCCGATGCCGTGGACCGCGGACGGGCCGGGGCACGGATTCACCGCGGGCGAGCCGTGGCTGCCGTTCGGGGCCGACCATGCCGATATGGCGGTCGACGTGCAGGAGGCGGATGCGGGATCGCTGCTGCACTGGACCCGCCGGGTGCTGGCGATGCGGCGTATGGAGCCGGCGTTGCGGTGGGGGACGTTGCGGTTTCTGGACGCGCCCGCCGACGTGGTGGCGTTCGTGCGCGAGTATGAGGGCGAGCGGTTGCTGTGCGTCGTCAACCTGTCGGCGGAGGCGCGGGAGGTGCCGATCGTGTGGGGCGAAATGGTGTTGGCCTATGGCGTCGAGGGTTCGGCCTTCGCAGGCTATGGCGCGCTGATCGCGAGGGCGGGGTGAGAGACGCCCTCGTCTGCGCGCGTAGTGTGTCGCCCCTTTCATCCACACCGTTCGCACTGAGCCTGTCGAAGTGCGTGTGTCGCGCGCTCCGTTCCGTGCACGTGCTTCGACAGGCTCGGCTCGAACGGGGTAGGCCGGTTGCGTCGGGCGCGCCTCACGGCGCGTGGTTGGTCGGTGCCCTGACCGGCGAAGGGGTGCGCGCATGACGCAGCCGCGCCGCCATCGCCAGTCGCTCGCCGGGCTCGCCAACATTTCGTTCGGCTTCTTCGGCATCCAGATCGGTTTCGCGCTCCAGAATGCGAACATGAGCCGGATCTTCCAGTCGCTGGGGACGTCGCTCGACGATCTGCCGGCGCTGTGGATCGCGGCACCGCTGACCGGGCTGCTGGTGCAGCCGGTGATCGGGCATCTGAGCGACCGGACGTGGCTGGGGCGGTTCGGCCGGCGACGGCCGTACTTCCTGGCCGGCGCGGTGCTCGCCGCGCTGTCGCTGTTCGTGATGCCGCTCAGCCCGGCGTTGATCGTCGCGGCGCTCATGCTGTGGGTGCTCGACGCGTCGCTCAACATCTCGATGGAGCCGTTCCGCGCGTTCGTGGGCGACATGCTTGATCGCGATCAGCATGCCGCGGGCTACGGGGTGCAGACCGCCTTCATCGGCGCGGGGGCGGTGTTCGGGTCGATCTTCCCGTGGCTGCTCGAGCAGGCGGGCGTGTCGAACATCGCCGCGCCCGGGCAGATCCCCGATTCGGTGCGCTTCGCCTTCTGGTTCGGCGGCGCGGCGCTGCTCGCCAGCGTGCTGTGGACGGTGGTGACGACGCGCGAATATTCGCCCGCGGAAATGGCGGCGTTCGACGGTGCGGCGGACGTGGAGGACGGCGCGACCACCCGTGCGCTGGCGGCGCGCGCGACGACCGCGCCGCTGGCGTGGATCGCGGCCGGTGCGGCGGTGGCGGCGCTGGTCGCGGTCGCGGGGCTGGAAAAGGAAATGTATCTGCTCGGCGGGTTGCTCGCCGGTTACGGCGTGGCCAGCCTGATCGCGATCCGGCGCGCGCGCGGCGGGCGTGCGCCGGGGCTGCTGGGGCATATCGTCGGCGACTTCGCCGGGATGCCCCCGTTGATGAAGCGGCTGGCGGTGGTGCAGTTCTGCAGCTGGTCGGCGCTGTTCATCATGTGGATCAACACCACGCCGGTCGTCACGCAGGTGTTCTTCGCCGCCCCCGATGCCGCCAGCCCGGCCTATCAGCGCGGCGCGAACTGGGTCGACGTGCTGTTCGCGACCTATAACGGCGTGGCGGCGGTCTCCGCGCTGTTCCTGCTGCCGTGGCTGTCGCGGCGGATCGGGCAGGCGCGGACGCATGTCGTCGGCCTGCTGTGCGGCGCGGCGGGGTTCGCGAGCATCTTCGCGATGCCCGATGCGCGCTGGCTGCTGCTGAGCCAGGTCGGGATCGGCATCGCGTGGTCGACGATCCTGGCGATGCCGTACGCGATCCTCGCCTCCGCGCTGCCGCAGCGCAAGCTGGGCGTCTACATGGGGCTGTTCAACGTCTTCGTCGTCACGCCGCAGCTGCTGGTGGCGACCGTGATGGGATCGATCACGCGAGCCTTCTTCCCGACCGAGCCGATCTGGACGATGGCGTTCGCGGCGGCGACGATGGCCGGGGCGGCGGTCGCGATGCTGCGCATCCGCGATCGTCCCGCCCCGGCGGCATAGTCACTCCACGAACGGCTCGACCGTGACGTGCCGGCCGCGCAGGAAGGCGTCGGCGACGAGGCGCAGCGGCGAGACGTCGACGTCCGACTCACCCGCGCGCACGATCTCGGCGAAGCGGGCGTAGAGGCCGGGATATTCGCCGTGCAGGTCGCTGTCGTGCGCCAGCGTTTCCTCGCCGTCGATCGTCAGCACCGATCCGCCCTTGGCCAGCTTCAGCGTGCCGGCGTCGGTCTCCACCTCGATGTCCCAATGCTGCGGGCCTTCCTGGCGAAAGTCGAGGTCCATCGCGATCGCGCAGCCGGCGGTGTCGCGGAAGGCGACGCGCGCCGCGATCGGGGCGGCGCGGTTCGACGGCACGTCCAGCTCGGCGGTCTCGACGAAGAACGGCCGCGGCAGGATGCGGGTCGCGATCGACAGCGCGTTGATGCCCGGATCGAACACGCCGAACCCGCCCGGCTCCCAGATCCAGTCCTGTCCCGGGTGCCAGACGCGGACGTCCTCGCGCCACGTGATCGTCGCGCGGCGAACGTTGCGCTCGGCGAGCCAGGCGCGCGCGGGTTCGACCCCGTCGGCGTAGCGCGAATGCCAGCTGGCGAACAGGCTGACGCCCTTTGCCCTCGCCGCGTCGTCGAGCGCGGCGACCTCCGCCAGCGTCGCGCCGGGCGGCTTCTCGAGGAACACGTGCCAGCCCTGCTCGATGCAGAACAGCGCGATGGCGTGGCGGACCTGCGGCGGGGTGCACAGCGCGACCGCGTCGATGGCGGTGCCGCTGGCGGCGAGTTCCTCGACGTTGCGGAAGAACGGCAGCCCGCCCACGCTCTCGCCGCTGCGGCTGACCGTCGCGGCGAGTTCGAGGCCGGAATGGCCGGCGATCGCGGGCAGGTGCTGGTCGTGCGCGATCTTGCCCATGCCGACCAGCGCGAGGCGGATCGGGGCCGTCACAGCGCGCGCACCACGACCGGCGCGGGCGCCGCGTCGGTCAGCGTGTTGCGCAGCGGCAGCGCGAACGGCGCGGCGTCGATCTCGAACACGTCGCCCGCCTGCGTCTTGATGCCGTCCGCCACCGACAGCGTCGCGGTGCCGAAGAAATGGACGTGCACGTCGCCCGGCCGCCGGAACCCCGCATATTTGAAGTGGTGATGCTCCAGGTTCGACAGATGGTGGGACATGTTGTCCTCGCCGGTCAGGAACGGCTTCTCCCACAGCGTGCGGCCGTCACGCACGATCCGGCTGGTGCCGCGGATGTCGGACGGCGGCGTGCCGAGCAGCAACTCGGCGCCGAGCGACGCCTGCCGCAGCTTGGAATGTGCGAGCCACAGGTAATTGTGCTTCTCGGTCACATGGTCGCTGAACTCGTTGGCGAGCGCCACGCCGAGCCGGTACGGCGTGCCGTCGTCACCGATCAGGTAGATGCCGGCCAGCTCCGGCTCCTCGCCGCCGTCCTGCGCGAAGGCGGGCGACGCGAACGGCGCCTCGGGCGCGACCAGCGACTGGCCGTCGCCCTTGTAGAACCACTCCGGCTGCTGCCCGACCTGGCCGGCGGCGGGCTTGCCGCCCTCGACGCCCTCCAGGAACATCCGCATCGAATCGGTCTGGTGCTCCGACGACGCCGCCGCCTTGTGCATCGCGTCGCGCCCCGACGCCGAGCCGAGGTGCGTGAGCCCGGTGCCGGCCAGCATCAGCCGCGCGGTGTCCTCATGATCGATCGCGGGGAGCAGCCGCCCGGCCGCCAGTTCGGCGGCCAGGTCGACCGTCTCGTCGGTGCGGCGCTGCGCCGCGGCCTCGGCCAGCGTCGTGCCGGCGGCGATCGCCGCCCGGGCGAGCGCGCGGGTCGACTCGGCGTCGGTCAGGAAGACCGCGCGGTCGCCCTCGGCCAGGATCACGCGGCGACGCCCGTCGTCGCCACGATGTTGAAGCAGGCGCAGATTGGTCATGCGATGTCCTTGAGCGCAGAGATATAGCGATGCGCCTCGGCGCCGACCGCGTCGGCGGCCTTGCCGGGGCGATAAAGGTTGGAGCCGAGCCCGAAGCCGTCCGCGCCCGCCGCGCGCCACTGGCCCATGTTCTCGGGGGTGATCCCGCCGACCGCGAGCATCCGCACCGTCTTGGGCAGCACCGCGCGCTGCGCCTTCAGATAGGCGGGGGTGGTGCCGTCGGCGGGGAACAGCTTCAGCGCGGTGGCGCCGGCCGCCAGCGCCGCGAAGCCCTCGCTGGCGGTGAAATAGCCGGGCAGCGAGATCATCCCGCGCGCCGCGGTTGCGCCGATCACCGCGGCATCGGTGTTGGGCGAGACGATCAGCGTGCCGCCGACGTCGGCGACGCGCGCGACGTCCTCGGGCGTCAGGACGGTGCCCGCGCCGATCATCGCGCGGTCGCCCACCCGATCGACGAGCAGGCGGATGCTGTCGAACGGATCGGGCGAGTTGAGCGGCACCTCGATCAGCGTGAAGCCGGCATCGACCAGCGCGTCGCCGATCGCGGGCGCCTCGGCAGGGGTCAGCCCGCGCAGGATCGCGACGAGCGGCGCGGCGGCGAAGGCGGCGTCGAAGCGCGAGTGGGTTTCGGTGGTCATCGTGTCAGTTCCCAGAGCCGGTGGATGCCGGCGGCAAACGCGCGTTCGCTGTCGAGCGCTACCGCGCGGCCGCCGCATTGGTCGATCGCCGCCGCATAGAGATCGGCGAGCGCGCCGCCCGCGAGCAACTGTACCTCGCGCCCGGCGAGATCGTCGCGCGCGCCGACGTCGGCGCCGATCAGCACGCCGCTGGCGAACGCCGCGGCGTCGGCGGGCGCCAGCGTGCCGAGCAGGACGCGTGCGCGGACCTCGAACAAGGCGACGGTCAGGTCCTTCGCCCCTGCGCCGCGCGACAGCCCGTCGCGGAACGCCGCGCCGTCCGCGACCGCGCCGTCGAGCATCCCCGCCAGGATGCCGTGCCCGCGCAGCAGCGCGAACAGCTCGCCCGTCATCGCGGTGGCGATATCGGTGACGCGCCCGTCGGTGGTCGCGATCCATTTGTTGTGCGTGCCCGGCTGGCAGAACAGCGCATCGCCCGGCGCCAGCCCCGCCGCGATCGCGCCGAGCACCTGCACCTCCTCGCCGCGCATCACGTCGGCGCGCCCGCCGCTTCCCGAAGCGCCGGCACCCGTTCCGCCGCGCCCCAATTCGCCGCGCCCCAATTCGCCGCGCCCCAATTCGCCGCGCAGGGCCACGCCGGGGACCAGCACGACGTCCTCGTCGGCCAGCGTCACGCAGCCGCGCGCCAGGTCGGTCAGGCCGGCGG
The DNA here is from genome assembly GCF_031456125.1 of Sphingomonas sp. BE138. NCBI lineage: Bacteria > Pseudomonadati > Pseudomonadota > Alphaproteobacteria > Sphingomonadales > Sphingomonadaceae > Sphingomonas > Sphingomonas sp. BE138. The sequence goes on along the minus strand of NZ_JAVDUC010000004.1, from coordinate 49,899 downwards.
GGGCGTCGACATACGGCACCTCGTGCCAGCCGCGGTTGGAGCCGACCATCCCGGCCGCCAGCACGGGCAGGTCGCCGAGTTCGTCCCGCAGCGCACCGATCTCCGCAGGATAGCCGTTTTGCGGCACCGAGAGGACGCCCCGTGCATCCTTCGTCGCTATTTTCGGCACACCTTGTGCCGACATGCGCCACGCACGACGGTTGGTCGTTCCCCAGTCGATGACGATATAGTCACCCGTCACGTCATCCTCCCACTTATTTGTAGGACATATACGCTGGAGCGGCGAGGTCAAGGCTGTGCGCCGCGCCTGCGATCCTGTAGTCCCGCACGCCTGGAACAAGGAGAGAAAGATGACCGAGGTGCGGACGGTGTGGCGCGGTGCGGCGACGCTGGGCGAGGGACCGGCATGGGATCCGGCGCGCGGCGTGCTGTGGTTCGTCGACATCAAGCAGCAGCATGTCCATCGCTTCGATCCGGCCTCCGGCGAGGTGACGACGTGGAGCGCGCCGGCGCAGGTCGGCTGGGTGCTGCCCGCCGCGGACGGCGCGCTGCTCGCCGGGCTGCAGACCGGGCTGGCGCGGTTCGATCCGGAGGCGGGCGCCTTTGCGCATCTGGCCGATGTCGAGCCCGATCTGCCCGGCAACCGCCTGAACGATGCGACGGTGGCGGCGGACGGCAGCGTTTATTTCGGGTCGATGGACGACGGCGAAAGCGCGATCACCGGGCGCGTCCATCGCTGGGACGGGAAGCAGGTGACGACGACCGGGATCGCGGCCGTTTCGATCACCAACGGTCCTGGGATTTCTCCGGATGGCACAACGCTTTACCACGTCGATACGCTGGGCGGGGTCATCCATGCGGTGGCGCTGGAAGCGGACGGCACGACAGGCGCCGCGCGTGACTTCGTCACGATCGACCCGGCCGATGGTCATCCGGACGGGGTAACGGTCGATTCGGCCGGCAACGTCTGGGTCGGTCTGTGGGGCGGCTGGTGCGCGCGCTGCTACGCGCCGGACGGCATGCTGCGCCAGGAGGTGAAGCTGCCCGCGGCCAACGTCACCAAGATCGCGCTGAGCGGCGCGGACCTGAAGACCGCCTATGCGACGACCGCGCGCAAGGGGCTCGACGAGGGCGCGCTGGCGGCGCAGCCGGATGCGGGCGGGCTGTTCGCGTTCGATGTCGACGTGGCCGGGCAGGCGCTGCCGCCGGTGCGGGTCGGCTGAGACGGCAACGCCCGGCGGCTCCCGCGAGCCGCCGGGCGTTCATTTTCCTTCGTCGTCCCGATCGTCCGTCATCCCCGCGGAGGCGGAACCAGAACCTCTGACGTGTCGGCCCTTGCGACGACCTGCGCGTCTGGATTCCCGCCTCCGCGGGGATGACGAGGAAGGGTCAGCGCGCGGTGTCCTGCACCCCGACGTCCGGCAGCGCGTTCGTCGTCTTCGCACCCCACAATGCATAGAACAGGATGTACAGCTCGCACGCCGCGGTCAGCAGGAACGATGCCTGCAAGCCGTAGCTGTCGGCCAGCTTGCCCTGCACCACCACCAGCGCACCGCCCGCGATCGCCATGATGAGCAGGCCCGAGCCTTCCTCGGTCAACGGGCCCAGGCCCTTGATCCCGAGGGTAAAGATCGTCGGGAACATGATCGAGTGGAACAGCCCGACCGAGATCAGCGCCCACATCGCGACCGGCCCGGTCGTGAACACGGTGATCAGCATGACCACGAACGCGCCCACCGAGAAGGCGGCGAGCACCGTCTCGGCGGGGATGCGCTGCATGATCGCCGAGCCGGCGAAGCGGCCCACCATCATCCCGCCCCACAGCAGCGTCAGATAGCGGCCGGCCTGTTCGGCGGTGACGTTGGCGATTTCCGGCTGGCTGACGAAGTTCACGAACAGGTTGGCGACCCCGATCTCCGCGATCAGGTAGATGAAGATCGCGGGAATGCCGAAGACGAGGTTGCGATGCTTCCACAGCGAATGGTTCTTGCGATCCTCTTTCGCGACGCGGCTGGTCGACGATCCCATCGCCGGCAGCGGAAAGCGCGCGATGACGACCGCCAGCACGACCAGCACGATCGCGACGAGGACGTAGGGAAGGATCACCGACTGCGCGTCGGCCAACCGCTCGGCCGGGGTCAGGACGGTGCCGGTCGCGGCGGTGCCGCCCTTCGAGCGGCCCAGGATCAGGTACGCGCCGAACAGCGGCGCCAGCATCGTGCCGGCCGAGTTGAGCGCCTGCACCAGGTTGAGCCGCGACGAGGCGGTCTCCGGCGGGCCGATCACCGCGACGTAGGGGTTGGCCGCGACCTGGAGCAGGGTGATCCCGCTGGCGATGACGAACAGCATGACCAGCGTCACGCCGTAGCTCGGCAGGCTGGCGGCCAGCACCATGCCCAGCGCGCCGGCGGCCATGATGAGAAGGCCGATGACCAGCGACTTCTGGTAGCCGATCCGCTCGATCAGCTTGGCGGCGGGGATCGAGGCGAAGAAATAGGCGATGAACCACACGCTCTCGATCAGCGTCGTCTGGGTGTAGTTCAGGTCGAACACGCTGCGCAGGTGCGGCAGCAGCGTGTTGTTGATGACGGTGATGAACCCCCACATGAAGAACAGGCTCGCCAGCAGCGTCAGCGCGCGGCCATAGGCGGGCATCGCCCCGCCGCCGCCCGCGGGCGCCGCGCCCGGCGAAATTGGGGGTCCGGCCATCTTCCTCTCCTCACCTGATCGTCTACGACTGCGGCGGGCTTGCGCCGCAGAGATATGTCTGACTATATTTGCCGCCAGCGAGCGGTCAATGCGACAAACGCGGTTGACTGGCAAGTGCGGGAGGGTGTCGGTGAGCATTTCGGTGGCGCGTTGGGTGACGGGTGTGGGCATGGCATGCACGGCAGCGCTGGGCGCGTCGTCCGCGATGGCAGCGACGGCGGAGCGCGCGGCGTTCGGCACGCTGCCCGATGGCACGGCGGTGGAGGCGGTGACGCTGACCGGCAGCAACGGCGTCAGCGCGCGCATCATGACGCTGGGCGCGACGCTGCAATCCTTCAACGCACCCGACCGCGACGGGAAGGTGGCCGACATCACCCTCGGCTACGATGACGCGACCACTTATGTTACCGCTCCCAATTTCTGGGGCCAGACGGTCGGGCGCTATGCGAACCGGATCGCGGGCGGCAGGTTCACGATCGACGGCAAGCCCTATCAGCTGCCGCTGAACGACAAGACCAACTCGCTGCACGGCGGGACGAAGGGCTTCGACAAATACGTCTGGCGGATCACCGACGTGAAGTCCGGTCCGCAGGCGAGCGTGACGATGACCATGCGCAGTGCGGCGGGCGACCAGGGCTATCCGGGTACGCTGGACGTCACCGTCACCTACAGCCTCGACGACAAGGGCGCGCTGACGATCGACTTCCAGGCTAAGACCGATGCGCCGACGATCGTCAACCTGACCAACCACGCGCTGTTCGATCTGGCGGGCGAGGGTTCGGCGGGCGGCATCTATGCGCAGCGGATGACGGTCCCCGCCGCGCGTTACACACCGGTCAACCAAGCGCTGATCCCGACCGGAGAGCTGGCGCCGGTCGCCGGAACGGTCTTCGACTTCACGAAGCCGCGCGCGATCGGGCAGAGCGTGCGCGACGGGCGCGACGCGCAGATCGTGATCGGGCGCGGCTACGACCACAATTTCGTGCTCGACAAGGGCGCGACGAAGGAGCCGGAGCTGGCGGCGCGGGTCGAGGACCCGGCCTCGGGACGGGTGCTCGAGGTGCTGACGACCGAGCCGGGCGTGCAATTCTATTCCGGCAATTTCCTCGACGGTTCGCTCAAGGGCAAGAGCGGCCACGTCTATCGCATGGGCGACGGCTTCGCGCTGGAGCCGCAGAAGTTCCCGAACACCCCCAACCAGCCGTCGTTCGGCTCGGCACGGGTCGATCCGGGCAAGCCCTATCACCATCGCATGGTCTATCGCGTCTCGGTGGCGCGCTGATCTCCGGAGTTTGCTGACATGACCGCCCCCCACGATCCGACCAAGCTGCGCAGCCGTGCGTGGTTCGACAATCCCGCCAACATCGACATGACGGCGCTGTATCTCGAGCGGTACCTGAACTTCGGGCTGAGCCTCGACGAACTGCGCTCGGGCAAGCCGATCATCGGCATCGCACAGTCGGGCTCGGACCTCAGCCCCTGCAACCGCCACCATCTGGTGCTGGCGGAGCGGGTGCGCGAGGGCGTGCGCGAGATGGGCGGGATCGTGCTGGAATTCCCGGTGCATCCGATCCAGGAGACCGGCAAGCGCCCGACCGCGGGGCTCGACCGTAACCTCGCCTATCTCGGGCTGGTCGAGGTGCTCTACGGCTATCCGCTCGACGGCGTGGTGCTGACGATCGGGTGCGACAAGACCACCCCTGCGATGCTGATGGCGGCCGCGACCGTGAACATCCCGGCGATCGCGCTGTCGGTGGGGCCGATGCTGAACGGCTGGCACAAGGGCGAGCGGACCGGCTCGGGCACGATCGTGTGGAAGGCGCGGCAGATGCTGGCGGCCGGCGAGATCGACGATGCCGAGTTCATCCGGCTGGTGGCGTCGTCGGCGCCGTCGACCGGCTATTGCAACACGATGGGCACCGCGACGACGATGAACTCGCTGGCCGAAGCGCTGGGCATGTCGTTGCCGGGCTCCGCGGCGATCCCGGCGCCGTATCGTGACCGGCAGGAGGTCGCGTATCTGACCGGCAAGCGGATCGTCGAGATGGTGGCGGAAGACCTGAAGCCGTCCGACATCCTGACCAAGGACGCGTTCCACAACGCGATCAAGGTCAATTCGGCGATCGGCGGGTCGACCAACGCGCCGATCCACCTGGCGGCGATCGCGCGCCACATCGGCGTCGACCTGCCGATCAAGGATTGGGAGACCGAGGGGCACAAGGTCCCGCTGCTCGTGAACCTGCAGCCGGCCGGTGAGTATCTGGGCGAGGATTACTACCGTGCGGGCGGCGTGCCCGCGGTGGTCAACCAGCTGATCGAACAGGGGCTGATCGCCGAGGACGCGCTGACCGTTAACGGGCGCACGATGGGCGAGAACTGCCGCGGGGTGGCGATCGAGGACGAAAAGGTCATCCGTCCCTATGATGCGCCGCTGAAGGAAGAGGCCGGGTTCATCGTGCTGTCGGGCAATCTGTTCGACGCGGCGGTGATGAAGACCAGCGTGATCTCGCCCGAGTTCCGCGACCGGTATCTGTCGAACCCGAACGATCCGGAGGCGTTCGAGGGGCCGGCGGTGGTCTTCGACGGGCCGGAGGATTATCACCATCGGATCGACGATCCGGCGACCGGGATCACGCCCGAGACGCTGATGTTCATGCGCGGTGCGGGGCCGATCGGCTATCCGGGTGCTGCCGAGGTCGTCAACATGCGCCCGCCGGCGTATCTGATCACCGAGGGCGTCCATGCGCTGCCGTGCATCGGTGACGGTCGCCAGTCGGGGACCAGCGGATCGCCGTCGATCCTGAACGCCTCGCCAGAAGCGGCGGCGATGGGCGGGCTCGCGCTGCTCAAGACCGGCGACCGCGTGCGCGTGGACCTGGGCAAGGGCACGGCCAATGTGCTGATCTCCGACGAGGAACTGGCGGAGCGGCGCGCGGCGCTGGAGGCGGCCGGCGGCTACGCCTATCCGGCCTCGCAGACGCCGTGGCAGGAAATCCAGCGCGCGGTGGTCGGGCAGATGAACACCGGCGCGATCCTGGAGGGTGCGGAGAAGTACCAGCGCATCGCACAGACCATGGGCCTGCCGCGCGACAACCATTGAGGGGCATGAGGCGGGGGCGGGTCCTCTCCCCGCCGTCGTCATTCCAGCGGAAGCTGGGATCTTCTGCTTGGTGTGCGCGGCGTTCGGCAAGGGGGAGGTCCCGACCTCCGCTGCGGCGACGGTATCCCGCTCGCGCCGTTTCGATCAACAATCCGTTCGTGCCGAGCCTGTCGAAGGGTGCGTCATCGGCACGCGCTCGACAGGCTCGGCGCGAATGGTTCGGGTGGTACGATCGGGTTCGGCGGCGCGCGACACGCGCTGCCGTGACGAGCCCTGCGATAGGAACCGGACCAAGGTGGTGCGACAGGAGCCCACCCCTCACTCCACCCAGGCGAGCGCCTGCTTCAACCGCGCGGCCGCGTCGGTGGTGAAGGGGCGGCCGTGGGCGAAGACCACGCGCTCGGGCGCGAGGCCGACCAGGGTTGCCGCGGTTCCGTGCAGGTCGGTGCCGCCGAAGCGTAGCACCGGGCGCAGGTAGCGCGGGGTCGTACCGTTCGCGCCGCCGCTCAGCCGCGCAACCAGAGCGGTAAGCGGGGGCAGCCGCTCCGGCTCCATATGCTGCACCACGTCGGTCAGGATCAGGGTGCGTGACGGGCGATGGTGGAACCAGATTTCACTGAACCCGGCCGCGCCGTCGATCAGCCCCTGCTCGACGCTCTCGGCCCATTCGGGCGGCGCGGCGTCGCCAAGCTCGCGGTCGATCCGGAGGCCGCTGCGCTGCACCTGCCCGCGCTCGGCCAGGCCGGGCGCGGCCCACAAGGTCGCCTGCGGATAGGCACGCTGCCACGCCGGCAGCCGCGTCCAATGCGCGATATTGGGCGCGATCAGGTGCCGCACCGTGCCCACCTCAGCGAGCGCCGCGGCCAGAGCGGGGGTGAAGCGCGTCGGAGAGTGGAGCATCAGCGAGCGGTCGGGCAGCCGGATCACCGTCATGCGGATCGGCAGCGACAGTCCGGAGGCGATCATCGGGCCGCTGTCGGATATCCAGATGCCGTCGGCGAACGGCTTGAGGACGTCGAGCGGCGGGTAGCTCGCGGGGGCGTCGCTGCGGCGTTCGCGTGCCGCCAGCCATGCAACGGCACCGGCGGCGACCGCCGCACCGCCCAGCGCGATCTTCGTGTTGCGGTTCATGGGGATACCTCCATCTGCATCGCATCGGCCGAGCGCCGCCAACGCGCCACGATGCGCTTCGGGGGCATCGATACTGGCCAAGCCGCATCCGCGCGGGCATAGCCGCGCCGATGCAGCTTGCCGCTCAACGCGCCCATCTGTCCGCGCTCGCCGATGCCGACCGCCTGCGGACGCTCACCTCGCGCGGCGGGGTCGACCTGTCCTCGAACGACTATTTGGCGCTGTCGACCGCGCCGCGGATGCTGGCGGCGGCGGCGGACGCGCTGGCGCGCGGCGTGGCGGTGGGATCGGGCGGGTCGCGGCTGTTGCGCGGCAACGATGCCGAGCACGAGGCGCTGGAGGCGGAAGCCGCGCGCTTCTTCGGCGCGGAAACCGCGCTGTTCTTCGGCAGCGGCTATGCGGCGAACACGGCACTGCTGTCGGCGGTGCCGCAGCCGGGCGATCTGGTGGTCCATGACGCTTTGGTCCATGCCAGCATGCACGACGGGCTGCGGCTGGGCCGCGCCCCGTGCGTCGCGGCGGCGCATGGCGATGCGCAGGCCGCCGGCGATGCGATCGCGGCGTGGCGCGCGGGCGGGGGCACGGGTACGGCGTGGATCGCCATCGAGAGCCTCTACAGCATGGATGGCGACCTGGCCGACGTCGCCGCCTATGCTGCGGTCGCCGAGCGGCATGACGCGATGCTGATCGTCGACGAGGCGCATGCGACCGGCGTGTGGGGCGACGGCGGGCGCGGCGTGGCGGCGGCGCTGCACGGCCGCGCGAATGTCATCACACTGAATACGCTGGGCAAGGCACTGGGGTGCGAGGGGGCGCTGTTGTGCGGACCTGCGATCGTGCGCGACTTTCTGGTGGCGCGCGCGCGACCGTTCATTTTCTCCACCGCACCCGCGCCCTTGGGCGCGGCGATCGCGCGCGAGGCGTTGCGGATCGTCGTGGACGAGCCGGAGCGGCGTGCGCGGCTGCATACGCTGATCGGGGCGGCAAGGCGGCACCTCGCGCCGCTTGGTGCGCGCGTGGAGTCGCAGATCGTGCCGCTGGTGATCGGCTTGGACCGCGACGCGATGCGCGTGGCGGCGGCGGTGCAGGCGGCGGGGTTCGACGTGCGCGGCATTCGTCCGCCGACCGTGCCGGCCGGCACCGCGCGGCTGCGAGTAGCGCTGACGCTGCACGTCGGCGAAGCGGAGATCGCCGCGCTGGCGGCAGTGTTGCAGGAGGTGCTGCCGTGAGCGGGACGATCGTCGTGACGGGTACTGACACCGACGTCGGCAAGACGGTGTTCGCCGCCGCGCTGACGGTGGCGCTGGGCGCGCATTACTGGAAGCCGGTGCAGGCCGGGCTGGCGGACGGCAGTGATGGGGGCAGCGTCGTCGCGCTGGGCGTCGACCCGGCGAAGGTGGTGCCAGAGGCATACCGGCTGGCGACGCCGTGCTCGCCGCACCGCGCCGCGGAGATTGACGGCGTGACGATCGATCCATCGCGGCTGGCGCTGCCCACGGTGCCGGGGCCGCTGGTGGTCGAGGGCGCGGGCGGCGTGTTGGTGCCGCTGACCCGCGCGCGGTCGTTCGCCGATCAGGCGGCGGCATGGGGCGCGCCGGTGGTGCTGGTCGCGCGCACCGCGCTGGGGACGATCAACCACAGCCTGTTGTCGATCGAGGCGTTGCGGGCGCGCGGGGTCCGCGTGCTGGGTGTCGCCTTCATCGGCGAGGCGGTGGAGGACAGCGAGGCGACGATCGCGGCGATTGGTGGCGTGCGGCGGCTGGGGCGGTTGCCGATCCTGTCCGACCTGACCCCCGGGGCGCTGGCGGCGGCGTTCGCGGCGCAGTTCGACGTGTGCGACTTCCAAGTGGAAGATGTCCGGTGAGTTCGGTCTGGCATCCGTTCACGCAGCACGGGCTGCGCGAGCCGATCCCGTGCGTGGCACGCGCCGAGGGGGCGGCGCTGTTCACCACCGATGGGCGGCGGGTGATCGACGCGATCTCGTCGTGGTGGGTGACGACGCACGGCCATGCACACCCGCGCATCGCCGCCGCGATCCGCGAACAGGCCGGGCGGCTGGACCAGATGATCTTCGCCGGCTGGACGCACGAACCCGCCAAGGAGGTCGCGGCCGGGCTGCGCGCGATCATGCCGGCGTCGCTGACGCGGGTGTTCTTCTCCGATTCCGGCTCCACCAGCGTCGAGGTCGCGTTGAAGATGGCGCTCGGTTACTGGCTGGCGCGCGCCGAGCCCCGGCACCGCATCCTGGTGATGGAGCATGGCTATCACGGCGACACGATCGGCGCGATGTCGGTCGGGCAGCGCGGCGTGTTCAACCGTGCCTATGCGCCGCTGCTGTTCGATGTCGAGACGATCCCCTATCCGGCGGCGGGAGCGGAGCAGGGGACGCTGGACGCGCTGGAACGGGCGTGCGCGGGCGGGGCGGCGGCGTTCATCGTCGAGCCGCTGGTGCTGGGGGCCGGCGGCATGCTGTTCTACGCCCCGGAAGTACTGGCGCAGATGCGCGCGATCTGTGCGCGCCACGGCGTGCTGTTCATCGCCGACGAGGTGATGACCGGATGGGGCCGCACCGGCACGTTGCTGGCGTGCGAGCAGGCCGGCATCGAGCCCGATATCCTGTGCCTGTCGAAGGGGCTGACCGGTGGTGCGCTGCCGCTGGCGGTCACGATGGCGAGCGAGCCGATCTTCGACGCGCACTGGTCGACCGACCGGGGGCGGATGTTCTTCCATTCGTCGAGCTATACCGCCAACCCGATCGCCTGCGCGGCGGCGGCGGCGAACCTGGCGATCTGGCGCGAGGAGCCGGTGCGGGAGCGGGTCGCGCGATTGGGCGAGGCACAGGCCAGGCGGCTGGCGGCGCTGGAGGGCGTGCGGAACGCGCGGCGGCTGGGGACGATCGCGGCGTTCGAGGTCGGGGCGGGGGAGGGTTATCTGGCCGACATCGCGCCGCGCCTGCTCGCCTTCTTCCGCGACCGCGACGTGCTGCTGCGGCCGCTGGGCGACACCTTGTACGTGATGCCGCCCTATTGTATCGACGACACTGATCTCGAACGGATTTATTTCGTCATCGCCGAGGCGATCGCGGCGAAGAGATAGCGTGTCGCGCGTTGGGCGCGTCATGATGACGTTTTACGACCGCCTGCGTGGATGGTGGACAGACCACCGCGAGGTCGCGCGGGAGCGTGCGGCGGCGCTGGAGGCGAAGGCGCGTGACGCGCTGTCGCTGGGCGAGGCGCAGCGGCTGGCGGCGGAGGCCGAGACCTTGCGCGCGCTCGCCGACGGGAGTGCGCGGCGCAAGGGCATCGTTCCGCTGCTGCGCAACTGACCCGCAGGGGTTATGCTCCCCATACGAAGGGGAGGATGATGACCGGGATGCATGGCGAGCCGGTGCTGCACGGCTATTTCCGCTCGACCGCCGCCTATCGCGTGCGGATCGCGCTGAACCTCAAGCGGATCGCGTGGCGCGACGTCTTCCACCACCTGCGTGACGGACGGCAGCGCGCGCCCGATTATCTGGCGCTGAATCCGCAGGGGCTGGTGCCGGCCCTCGAATGGAACGGCGCAGTGCTGACACAGAGCCTGGCGATCTGCGAATTCCTCGACGAGCTCGTGTCCGAGCCGCCGTTGCTGCCGGGGAATGCGGTCGCCCGGGCAAGGGTGCGGGCGTTCGCGCAGGTGATCGCGTGCGACACGCACCCGGTGCAGAACCTGCGCGTCCTTCAGCGGCTGCGCGCTGCCGGGCTGGACGAGGCGGCGGTGACAGCATGGGCGCGCGACACGATCGCGGACGGGCTGGGGAGTTGCGACGCGCTGATCGCCGGCCACGACGGCCCATATGCCTTTGGCACACAGGTGACGCTCGCCGACCTGTGCCTGGTGCCGCAACTGGTGAACGCACGGCGGTTCGGGGTCGACGTACGCTGGCCGCGGTTGCTGGCGGTGGAGGCGGCATGCCTCGCGCTGCCGGCGTTCGCCAAGGCCGCGCCGGAGCGTCAGCCCGACGCGGAATAGCGCGTCAGGCGACCACCCGGCGGCGCGCACCCCGCCCGACCATCACCGTCGCGACCGCGCCGAGCAGCATCAGCGCGCCCCCGAGCATGATCACCCCGCGCGCGTCGCCGCCGAGCAGGCTGCGGTAGAACAGCGGGACCGACAGGCTCTCGATCATCATCGGGATGACGATGAACATGTTGAAGATGCCCATGTAGACGCCGTTGCGCTCGGGTGGGATCATGCCGGTCAGCATGATGTACGGGTTGCCCATCATCCCGGCCCAGCCGATGCCGACGCCGATCATCGCGACGAACAGCCAGCCCGTCGACGGCAGCGCCGGGATCGCCAGCATCGCCACGCCCGAGGCGGCGAGGCAGCAGGCGTGGACGCGCTTGGCACCGTGGCGCCTGGCCAGCGGCATCAGCGCCAGCGCGGCGACGAACGCGACCGCATTGTAGAAGGCGCCGAGCTGTCCGACCGTCAGCGTCGTGTCGCGGAACGCGGTGGTGGACGTGTCGGAGGTGCCGTGAAGCGAGCGCGCGAGCGCAAAGGCGATGAACTGCCAATAAGCGAACATCGCGTACCATTGGCACAGCATCGCGAGTGCCAGCTGGCGCATCGGCCGGGGCATCTCGACCAACGCGGTCTTCAGGTCGGCGAGCGCACCGCGCAGCGTGAGCGGCTCGGCATCCATTCGCGCCTGCTCCTCGGGCGGCAGCGGCAGTTCGGGCACGCGCCAGACTGACCACAGGATCGTCGATAGCGACAGCACCGCGCCGATGATGAACGCCAGCCGCGTGATGTCGGGAATGCCGTTGGCGTCGACCGCATCCTTGTCGAACCCGAACCAGACGAGCAGCGACGGCGAGAGATAGGAGAGCGTCTGGGCAAGGCCCGTGAACGCGGATTGCGTCAGGAAGCCGGTGGCGCGCTGATCCTCGGCCAGGCGGTCGCCGACATAGGCGCGGTACGGCTCCATCGTGACGTTGTTGGCCGCGTCGAGGATCCACAGCAGGCTGGCCGCCATCCACAAGGCGCGGCTGTACGGCATCGCGAACAGGCACAGGCTGCACAGCACCGCACCGACGAGGAAATAGGGCGTGCGACGACCGAGCCTGCTGTTGGTGCGATCGCTCATCGCGCCGATCAGCGGTTGGACGAGAAGGCCGGTGACCGGGCCGGCGAGCCAGAGCAGCGGCAGCGTCGCCTCGTCGGCGCCGAGATAGCCGTAGATCGGCGCCATGTTCGCCTGTTGCAGGCCGAACGAGAATTGCAGCCCGAGGAAGCCGAGGTTCATCTCGACGATGCGGGCGAGCGACAGGCGCGGCTTGGTCATCTCACGCTTCCTGATGGGAGGGGGAGCCCGTCCGTCACCATGACCACCCCGTCATTCCCGCCAAGGCGGGAATCCGGACGCGCTGTCGCCGCGTCTCTTGCGGATAGGTCAGGGTACTGGGTTCCCGCCTGCGCGGGAATGACAGGATGGGGTGGAGCGGGTGCACGCGTGACGAAGATGCCGTCACCATCATCACTCCTCCAGCCATACGGCGCCCCAAGCCTCGACGTGGTCACAGTGCGCCCCCGTCAGCCGGTCGCGCCCGCCATCGGGCAGCGCTACCGCGTGGTTCCCGAAGTTCAGGAACACGCGGTCGCGGCCGCACGCAATGCCCAGCAGCGCCGGGTCGTCGGTCGCGATCGCGCAGGGAGCGCCCGCGCCGCCGCTGGCGATGCGCGCGTCGCGCAAGGCGGTCAGGTCGGCGGTGATGCGGCGGGCCGCGGGCGCATCCAGCGCCGCCCAGTCCATCGCCGGGCGATGGATCCACCGGCCCTCGTGCGCGCGCTCGGGGTCCCCGACATAGCCATAGTCGTTGGTCAGCCCGGCCTCGTCCCCCATGTAGGTCGTGGCCAGCCCGCCGCTGGCGATCGACAGCGCGTTCAGCAGCGCGATGCGGCGGAAGGCGGCGTCGCGCTCGTCGTCGGTCGTCGCCGCCTCCAGCCCGACGAGCGCGGCGAGCATGCCGTTGGTGCCGTGCAGCGCCGCGCCGTCCGACTGGAACGGCACCCCGCGCGCCCAACTGTCCCCCGCCCCGTGCAGGAAGGCGGCGGCGGCGCGCAGCCGATCCTCCGGGGCAGCGTCGAGACCGCGCAGGTCGCCCAGCACCGCGCCCCAGCCGATATCGTCGTGGCAGCGTGCGTAGCTGAGCCAGTTCGCTCCGGCCGGCAGCCCGCCGCTCGCCGCGACGATCGCCTGCGGGAGCTGCGCGGATTGCTCGGCCAGCCCGACCCAGCCCGCGACCATCAGCGAATTGTTATAGACGAGGTGACATTCGGGTTCGAACCCTTCGCCCTCGTCGACCCCGAAATACGGCGGCACGAACGCGGTCGGGACGATCGCCTCCGCCTTGAGCAAGGTCGCGGGCGCGGCGATGTCGAGCGCGGCGCGCAGGGCGCGAACGATGTAATGCGCCTCCGGAAGGTTGCGGCAATCAGTGCCGGGCTGCTTCCAGAGAAAGGCGGTGCTGTCGAGCCGAAACGCCTCGAAGCCGTGGTTGGCCAGGCGCAGCCCGGCGTCGAGCATCGCCAGGAAGACGTTGGGATTGCGCCAGTTCAGATCCCATTGGAACGGGTAGAAGGTCGTCCAGACGTGTCCGCCCATTTCCGGCACATGGGTGAAATTGCCGGGTGCGGTGGTCGGGAAAACCTGCGGCAGTTCGGCGTCGCGCGCCGCTGCCTCGGCCTCGTCCGCGACGATGTAGAAGTCGCGGTAGAACGGGTCGCCGGCCTCGGCGGCCTTCGCCCATTCGTGATCGTCGGCGGTGTGGTTCAGCGCCAGATCGACGCACAGGCTGATCCGGGCGGCGCGCAACCGCCCGGCCAGCCGCTCGACGTCCTGCATCGTGCCGAGCCGCGGCTCGACGGCGAGATAGTCGGCGACCGCGAAGCCGCCGTCGCTGTCGCCCTCGCGCGCCTTCAGCAGCGCCAACAGGTGGAGGTAGCGGGTGCCGAGCGCTTCGAGATGGTCGACATGCGCTGCCACGCCGGCGACGGTGCCGCCGAAGCGGTCGACATAGGTCGAGTAGCCCAGCATGTCCGGACGCACGAACCAGTCGGGATCGGCGACCCGGGCGGCGTCCAGTATCTGCATCGCCGCCGGGCGCTCGGCGGCGCGCGCGTGGATCACGGCCTCGACCTGCTCCCACAGCGCGGGCTGGTCCTGCGCCGGGTAGAGCCGGGCGAGCTGACGCCGGAGCCGCGGTGCGATCGCTTCCAGGCGCTGCGCCATCGTCATGTCGTCGATTCTCTCACATCATGATCGTTACGCCGGCGGGAACCGGGGTCGAGCGCCAGGCGCAGGACTCCGGGCCCGGCCTGCGCCGGCGTGGCCGGAAAGGCTCAGAAGTCGAACCGCACCGACGCCGCGATGGTGCGACCGTTGATCGAGCGCGCCCGGACCAGCTGGTTGGCAGGGATCGCGGCGTCCTCGGCCTCGGTGATGCCCTTCACGTTGAAGATGTTGTTGGCGTTCAGGTTGAAGCTGATGTTGTCGGCCGCGCGCACCAGCAGGAAGCCGTTGACCTGCGTATACGCAGGCATCTTCAGCTGGTTGACCGGCTGCGTGTAGCTGGACGTCGTGCCGATCACGTTCGCGCCGAAGCTGACGCGGCCGAAGTCCAGCTGCGGCGTCGCCTGGTAGACGAACGCGGCCTGACGCTGCGGCCGGTTGCCGTCCAGCGTGGCGTCGGTGGCATCGCGGGTGATCGTCGCGTCGGTATAGGTGCCCGCCGCAGTCAGCGAGAACGGTCCGCGACGGAAGCGGCCCTCGACCTCGACGCCGGTCGCCTCATAGTCGCGGCTGGTGAACTGCTGCTGCGAGAGCAGGTAGTTGGTCTCCTGCGTGCGGGCGTTGAAGACGGTGGCGTACAGCGCGACCGGGCCGGACTGGAACTTCACGCCGCCCTCCGCCTGTTTGACGAAGTCGTACGGCTTGGCGCCGGGGACCTGGCCGCCGGTCTGGAGATTGATCGTCGGGCCGAACAGCAGGCGGTCGGCATTGACGCGCCCGCCGCGGCTGTAGCGCGCGAAGGCGGCCAGCGTGTCGCTCAGGCGGTAGTTGATGCCCGCCGAGTAGGAGAGATAGCTATAGTCATAGTCGATGCCCGTGCGGTTGTTCGGGATGAACGCCACCGCCTGCTCGGCGGCCGAGATCGTGCCGTTGCCGTCGATGTCCTGCGCGCGCGTGGTGGTCGCGCCGGGCAGGTCGCCCGCGATGCTGCCCTTGGCCGCGCCGAAATCGTAACGCAGGCTGCCGTCGATGTTCAGGCGGCCGACCTCGAAGCCGAGCTGCGCGAACGGCGCGTTGGTGGTGTAGCGCATGTCGTAGCTGCGGCGGCAGCAATTGCCGAAGAACGATGCCGAGTAGAGCGTGCCCCCGGCGGTCTGCGACACGCCCGCGGCGTTGCGGATGTCGACCAGCACCGAGCGGCCGTCGCCCTGCACGGTCTGGAAGAACGACGTCCACAGCCAGTCGGTCTTCACGTCCTGGCGCGAATTGTAGATACCCGCCGCGATCGACAGCGCGCCGCCGCCCAAATCGACCTTGCCGTTCAGGCGCAGGTCGTTGGTGATGTTGTCGAGGCTCTTCAGATCGACGTCGAACAGCACGACGCTGGCGAGCAGGCCGTTGCCGCCGAGCGTGCCGGGCGTGGCGATGCGCTGCCCCGAGAGCGGCCCGCTGGCGTAGAAGAGCTGCGCGTTCGCGCCGGCGAACGCGTTGGCGGTGGTCTGTGCATCGCCCACCGCCGCCGGAAACGGCGAGACGAAGTCGCCGGAGATGTCCGAATACCGGAATCGCTCGGTCACGTTCCAGCCCTCGGCGAGCTCGAACTGGCCCTCGAAGCCGACCGACTTGACGACCGGGTGCATGCCGTCGCCGATGCTGCGCCGGACCGGGTTGTTGTTGCCGTCGAGCGTCAGGACCGAGCCGATGTAGCGGCTGTGCAGCGTGTCCTCGTTGATCGAGAAGCCGGGAATGTTCTGGTACGTCGGGTCGCCGTCGCTGCCGGTCACGCGCACCGGATTGGGCAGATAGGCGATGCTGCGGTCGTCGAGATACTTGCCATAGACGCGGACATAGCCGCCGTCGAACTCGCGCGTGATGTTGGCCTTGATCTGGCCGCCGCGCATCGCGTCATAGCCTACGTCGCGCGGACCGTCACCGAGGCGGTAGAAACCGCTCAATTCGTAACGCGTTTGCGCATCGATGCGGCCCCCGTACGCAAAGTCGGCCCTATATTCGCGATAGTCGAGGCCCGACGACAGCTGAAACGAACCCCCTTCCTGCTCCCCGGTCTTCGAAATGAAGTTGATGATGCCGCCCGGCGAGTTGCTCGCGAAGGTCGACGCCGAGCCGCCGCGCACCGATTCGATGCGCGCCAGCGACAGGTCGTTGCGGATGAAGATGTCCGCATTGCCGAAGATGATGTCGCCGAATTCCAGCACCGGCAAGCCGTCTTCCTGCAATTGCAGGAACTTGGAACCGCCCGAGGCGACCGGAAGGCCGCGCACCGAGATGTTGGCGTTGCCCTCGCCGCCCGACGCCTCGACGCGGACGCCGGGCAGGTTGCGCAGGATCTCGGCGGTGTTGCGCGGCGGGATCTTGGTGGTCAGGTCTGCGTCGAGCGAGCTGACCGAAACGGAGGTGTCGAGGCGATTGCGGCCCTGCGCCACACCGGTGACGACGATATCGTCGGGGGTGGCGGCTTCGGTCGGCGTCGCGACGTCGGCGGTCTGCGGCGCATCGGCGGATGGTGTCGAGGTTTGTGCCTGCGAGGCGCCGGCGATCAGCAGCGCGGGAATGGAAGCGAGCAGGCGAAAACGCAGCGTCATCACGGAAAACCTCTCCTGACCGGTCGCTTTCTGCGACCCCGTTGAAGAGGATGCATACTCTCTTTGCAATCGATTGCAATCTAGATTGTGCAAACGATTGCAAAAGTTTTGAGGTCAGGTGGACGCGCGGACGATCAGCTGCGGCGCGACGATCGCGCTGTCGACGGGCTCGCCCGCGATCCGGCGCAGCAGCGCATCGACCATCAGCGCGGTGCCCGTGACGAGATCCTGGCGGATCGTCGTCAACGCCGGCGCGGTGTGCGCGGCGAGCGTCACGTCGTCATAGCCGATGACGGCCACGTCGCCCGGCACGTCGCGCCCGGCCTCGGTGAGCGCGCCCAATGCGCTGATCGCGGCGACGTCGGACGCGGCGAAGATCGCGTCGAACGCCGCGCCGGCGGCGATCCGTGCGCGCACCGCCGCCGACACCGAGCTGGGGTCCATCTCGCACGCCAGCACCTCGACGCCGTCTGCACCGTCGCGGAAGCCGGCCAGCCGGTCGGCGAATTCGGGCGGCGCGGGGTCGCCGACGAACAATAGCCGGCGCCGCCCCCGTGCGAGCAGGTGCTCGGCCGCGATCCGCCCGCCCAGCCGGTTGTCGGAGCCGATCGTCAGATGGTGCTGGCCGGGGCGGTTGACCCCCCAGACGACGAGCGGGGCATAGCGCTGCGCGACGCGCTCGATCGTGTCATATTGGTCGGATTGGCCGACCAGCAACACGCCATCAACGCGTCCGCTGTCGACCAGCCGGTCGAGCCACTCGTCGCTTTCGGGCAGCACGCGCGACAGCAGGATGTCGTAGCCGCGATCAACCAGCAGATCGGCGACGAAGCCGAGCAGGCTGAGGAAGAACGGATCGGTCAGATGCTGCGTGCGTGCATGGCCCAGCGGCATGGCGAGTGCGATCGCGCCGGTGCTGCGCAGCCGCAGGTTGCGCGCCAGCTGGTTGGGGCGCACCCCGTGTTCGCGGGCGAGCGCGCGGATGCGCTCCTGCGTCGCCTTGCTGACCGACGGATGACCCGACAGCGCGCGCGATACGGTGGCGGTCGATACCCCTGCCACCGTCGCCAGATCGGCCAGCTTCATTGTTCCTGATTCCGCGCCGTCGCCACTCGCCTTTGTCCCCGCCTTGTTCTCTCCCGGCATCCTTAGCCGCACCGCACCGCGGCGCAACGGCGCCGTGGTCGCGGGCGATCAGCGGTGGTCGCGCTCGATTGCCGCGATTTCGCTATCGATGAACGCCATCAACATCTTCAGCACTTCCGGATCGGTGCAGCGCGCGTTCATCAGTCGCCGCTGGCACATACCGCCGGCCATGATGAGGATCGATTCGGCCAATCGTGCGATCCGCGCCGGATCGGTCGCCTGCGGCACGATGATCTTCAACGCGCGAACGAGCTGCCCGCGCAGCCGGTCGTCCATCGCATCGAAGATCTCGGCAATCCGCTGGTTACGGTTCGCCTCGGCCATGATCTCGGAGATCAAACGCGTGTCGTTCAGGTCGTTGCAGGCGATGAAATGCGCGATCCAGCCGCGCACCATCGTGCGGTCGGAAGTGCATCTGGCCGCGCACAGCGCGTCGCCTGCCAGGAATTCGTCGAGATCGTGTTCGACCAGCGCGGCGACGATCGCCTCCTTGTTCGCGAAATCGCGATAGATCTGCCCCACGAGCACACCCGACCGTTCCGACAATCGGGCCATGCTGGTGGCGTAGAAACCGTGTTCGGCAAAAAGTTCCCGCGCGGCCTGAACGATTTTGGCACGTCGCGCGTTGGCCTTCCCGCTCCGATCGCGTGGAAGATCGGCCTGAATGTATGCGTCGCATCGCTGTTGTTGTTCGAGCACTTCCCGGTCGACCATCTTCTTCCCAGCTTGACGCTGCCATCTGTTCGCAGTAGCAGCATTCGTGAGTGAGCGATCACTCACACACTTCATAAGAGATGTCCATGTTGAAAATGGGGCCGAAAACGGGGTTCGCGGTCGCCGCGATGATGCTGGCGCCGCTCGCTGCCTGTGGCGGTGGAGCCGAGTCGCCGGAACAGCAGCAACAGGGGCAGGCACAGGCCGGCCCGCCGCAGGTCGGATTCGTGACGGTGCAGCCGCAGGCGGTGACGCTGACCACGGTGTTGCCCGGGCGGACGACTGCCTTTGAGACGTCGGAGGTTCGCCCGCAGGTCAACGGGCTGGTCACCGCGCGGCTGTTCACCGAGGGCGACACGGTCCGCAAGGGACAGCCGCTCTATCGCATCGATCCCCAGCCGTATCAGGCGCAGGTCGCCAGCGCGCGCGCCGCGCTGGCCCGCGCGCGCGCTGCGATCGCGTCGAGTGCCGCGCTCCAGCGTCGTTACGGCGAGCTGGTGAAGATCAACGCGATCGCCCGGCAGGATTATGAGAATGCCGTGACCAGCGCCGAGCAGGCGCGGGCCGATGTCGCCGCACAGGCCGCCGCGCTGCGTTCGGCGCAGATCGATCTGGCGCGCACCACGATTCGCGCGCCGATCTCGGGACGGATCGGGCGGTCGGTGACGACCACCGGTGCGCTGGTCAGCGCCGCGCAGACCAACCCGCTTACGACGATCCAGCGGCTCGACCCGATCTACGTCGACGTGTCGCAGTCGAGCGCCGACCTGCTGAAGCTGCGCCAACAGATCGCCGCGGGCGACCTGGCGCGCGGCGGACAGGCGGCACGCGTCCAGCTGCGGCTGGAGGACGGGTCCGTCTATCCGATTCAGGGCACTCTCCAGTTCGCCGACGTCAGTGTCGATCCCAACACCGGCACGCAGACGATCCGTGCGCTGTTCCCGAACCCGCGCGGGCTGCTGCTGCCGGGCATGTACGTCCGCGCCGAATTGGTCGAAGGCACGAAGAGCGACGCGATCCTGGTGCCGCAGCGCGCGGTGACCCGCGACGAGCGCGGCAATCCGACCGCGATGGTCGTCGGTGCGGACAATAAGCTCCAGCCGCGCCAGCTGACCGCGCCGCGCACGATCGGGGACAACTGGCTGGTCACGGCCGGGCTGAAGCCGGGCGACAGGGTCGTGATGGAAGGCGCGATGATGCTGCGTCCGGGAATGCCGGTGAAGGCGGTTCCCTTCAACCCGAACGCCGCGCCTGCGCAGCCCGGTGCGCCGGGCCAGCCGCCGCAGGGCCAATCGGCTCAGGGAAAGTAACGCCGCATGTCGCGCTTCTTCATCGACCGGCCCATCTTCGCATGGGTCATCGCCATGGTGCTGATGCTGGCGGGGATCATCGCGATCCGCAGCCTTCCGATCGCCCAGTTTCCCGAGATCGCCCCGCCCGCGGTAGCGATCACCGCCAACTATCCGGGCGCCGACGCCGAAACGCTTGAGCGCACCACCACCCAGATCATCGAGCAGCAGCTGCGCGGCATCGACAATCTGCGCTATTTTTCATCGGTGTCGTCGGCGGCGGGCGTGGTCACGATCACGCTGACCTTCGAACAGGGTACCGACCCCGATATCGCGCAGGTGCAAGTCCAGAACAAGTTGCAGGCCGCGACCCCGCTGCTGCCGCAGGAAGTGCAGCGTCAGGGCATCCAGGTCACCAAGTCCTCCGCCAGCTTCCTCGCGGTCGTCGGCCTCGTGTCGACCGACGGATCGCACAACAACAACGACCTGGCCGACATGGTCGTGTCGCGGTTCCAGGATCCGGTCAGCCGCGTCAACGGCGTCGGCGAGCTGCAGGTGTTCGGCTCGCAATATGCGATGCGCATCTGGATCGATCCGCTGAAGCTCAACAACTACCAGCTGACCGTCGCCGACGTGACCGCCGCGGTGCAGGCGCAGAACGCGCAGGTCTCGGCCGGGCAGATCGGCGCCCAGCCCGCACCCAAGGAGCAGATGCTCAACGCGACCGTGTCGGTGCAGTCGCGGCTCCAGACTCCCGAGCAGTTCGGCAATATCCGGCTGAAGACCAACGCCGACGGCGCGGTCGTGCGGCTGCGCGACGTCGCGCGGGTCGAGATCGGCGCCGAAAATTACGGCTTCGACGTGCAGTATAACGGCAAGCCGGCGTCCGGCTTCGGCGTGCGGCTGGCGGCGGGGGCCAATGCGCTCGACACCGTCGACACGCTGAAGGCGCGCGTGGCGGAAATCGGCAAGACGTTGCCGCCGGACGTGAAGGTCATCTACCCGTATGACATCACGCCGTTCGTGCGGCTGTCGGTGGAGCAGGTCGTCCATACGCTGATCGAGGCGGTGGTGCTCGTCTTCCTGGTCATGTTCCTGTTCCTTCAGAACTGGCGCGCGACGTTGATCCCGACGATTGCGGTACCGGTCGTGCTGCTCGGCACGTTCGCAGTGATGGCGATCGCAGGCTACACGATCAACACGCTGACCTTGTTCGGCATGGTGCTGGCGATTGGTCTGCTCGTCGACGACGCGATCGTCGTCGTCGAGAACGTCGAGCGCCTGATCGTCACCGAGCACCTGTCGCCGAAGGAAGCGGCGCGCAAGTCGATGGACGAGATCAGCAGCGCGCTGGTCGGCATCGGTCTGGTGCTCTCGGCGGTGTTCCTGCCGATGGCATTCTTCGGCGGGTCGACCGGTGTGATCTATCGCCAGTTCTCGATCACGATCGTCTCGGCGATGGTGCTCTCGGTGCTGATCGCGCTGATCCTGACCCCGGCGCTGTGCGCGACGATCCTGAAGCCGCATGACCCGAACAAGCAGGAAGGCCGGGGGCCGCTGGCCCGCTTCTTCCGCTGGTTCAACGACAAGTTCGACCGCGGGCAGGAAAAGTATACGCATGGCGTGCAGAGGACCGCGCGCCACTGGAAGCGTTCGATACTTGCCTATCTGCTGATCGTCGCCGGCATGGCGTTGATCTTCATCCGGCTGCCCTCGGGCTTCCTGCCGGACGAGGACCAGGGCTTCGTGATCGCGCTGGTCCAGGGACCGGCGGGCGCGAGCACCGCGCGCACCGACAAGGGCTTGGCGCTGACTCGCGACTACTTCCTGAAGCAGGAGGCGGCGAACGTCGCCGGCGTGTTCACGATCAACGGCTTCAGCTTCGCCGGCCAGGGCCAGAACACCGGCCTCGTCTTCGTCAACCTGAAGCCGTGGGAGGACCGCTCCGGCGGCGCCAACCGCGCGCAGGCGATCGCCGCGCGCGCAATGGGTAGCTTCTCGCAGTACAAGGACGGGCTGATCTTCGCGCTGATCCCGCCCGCGGTGCAGGAGCTTGGCAATGCGACCGGTTTCGACGTGCAGCTGGTCGACACCGGCGGCATCGGTCACGAGAAGCTGACGCAGATCCGCAACATGATGCTCGGCATGGCCGCGCAGGACAAGCGGTTGGCACAGGTGCGCCCACTTAGCCTGGAGGACGCGCCGCAGCTGAAGGTGAAGGTCGACGAGGACAAGGCACGCGCGCTTGGGCTCGACCTGTCGGCGGTCAACTCGACGATCGCCACCGCGTGGGGTGGCGGCTACATCAACGACTTCATCGACCGCGGCCGTGTGAAGCGCGTCTATGTTCAGAACGATGCGCCCTATCGCATGAGTCCTGAGAGCATCGGCGAGCTGTACGTTCGCAGCAGCAACGGGCAGATGGCGCCGTTCACCGCCTTCTCGACGCAGGAATGGGCAAATGCTCCTGTCTCGCTGACCCGCTACAACGGGCAGCCGGCAATGCAGCTGCAAGGCTCGCCGGGACCGGGGCAGAGCACCGGCGCTGCGATGGAGGCGTTGCAGGAGATCCATGCAAAACTGCCCCCGGGCACGACCCTGGAATGGACCGGCCTGTCCTATGAGGAACGGCTGTCGGGCGGGCAGGCACCGGCGCTCTACGGGCTGTCGCTGCTGATCGTGTTCCTCTGCCTCGCCGCGCTGTACGAAAGCTGGTCGGTGCCGATCTCGGTGCTGCTGGTCGTGCCGCTGGGCATCATCGGTGCGGTGCTCGCCGCATGGCTGACGGGACAGAACAAGGACATCTACCTTCAGGTCGGCCTGATCACCACGATCGGCGTTTCCGCGAAGAACGCGATCCTGATCGTCGAATTCGCCGAGGAGCAGATCGCCGAGGGGAAAAGCGCCTTCGACGCGGCGGTGGAGGCGGCCAAACTGCGCCTGCGCCCGATCCTAATGACCAGCCTTGCCTTCGTGTTCGGCGTGATGCCGCTGGCGGTGTCGACCGGCGCGGGTGCGGGCGGCCAGCATGCGATCGGCCGTTCAGTGGTGGGCGGCATGCTGTCCGCGACCGTGCTGGCGATCTTCTTCGTGCCGATGTTCTTCGTCGTGGTGCTCAAGCTGTTCGGGCATGGCAAGGAGGAGGGGGGCAAGGACGAGAAGAAGTCCCACGACGACGCCACCCATCATGACGACCGTCCCACGGGCGATACCGCCCATCAGGGAGCCTGAAGTGACTCGTTCGACGTTCCTCGCCGCGCTGGCGCTGACCAGCGCGCTCGCCGGGTGCAACATGGCGCCCAAGTACGAACGCCCGACTGGCGCGGTGCCCGTCGCCTTGCCGGAGGGCGGCGTGTACCCGCGTGCCGCCACCGATGCGCCCGACGTCACGCAGATCGGATGGCGCGACTTCTTCCTGGACGATCGGTTGCGGCAGGTGATCGCGACCGCGCTGGAGAACAATCGCGACCTGCGTGTCGCGGCCGCCAACGTGCTCCAGGCGCGGGCGCAATATCGCGTCCAGCGCTCGGCGATCGTGCCGAGCACCAGCGTCAACGGTTCGGCGACCTATACCAACAACTTGTTCGGTGCGATCGGCGCGGCCGGCGCCGGGACGGGCGGCGGTACCGGAGCCGGCGTCGGCACGGGAGCCGGCACCGGCACCGGCACCGGCACCGGCGCCGGTACCGGGACGGGCGGCACTGGCGGCGGCGGCGGTGCCGCGGGTGGCTCGGTTGGCGAGAGTTCGTCGAATGTCCAATTCTATTCGGCCAACGTCGGCTTTTCGGCCTTCGAGCTCGACCTGTTCGGACGCGTCCGCAACCTGAACCGTGCCGCGCTGGAGCAATACTTCGCAAGCGAGGAGGCACAGCGCAGCGCGCGGATCAGCCTGATCGCCGAGGTTGCGAGCGCGTGGCTGCAACTCGCCGCCGATCAGGAGCAATTACGGCTGAGCCGCGAGACGCTCAAGACTTTCGAGGAGACGGTGCGCCTCACCAGCGCGCAGTTCCGCATCGGGGTCGCTTCCGAGCTGGAGGCGCGGCAGGCCGAGACGAATTATCAGGCGGCGCGCAACGACATCGCCACGCTGACCGCACAGGTAGCGCGCGACCAGAACGCGCTGAACCTGCTGGCGGGGACGACCGTGCCGGCGACGCAACTGCCGACCGGACTGGACGCCGCGCCCGCCACGCGCGACGCGCTGCCGCCGAGCCTGACCTCGGAAGTGCTGCTGCGCCGTCCCGACGTGCTCCAGGCCGAGCATCAGCTGATCGCGCAGAACGCCAACATCGGCGCAGCGCGCGCGGCGTTCTTCCCGCGGATCTCTTTGACCGCGACGATCGGGACGATCTCGACCGCGCTGTCGGGGCTCTTCGGCGGCGGCACGTTCAACTACAATGCCGCGCCGTCGGTGGCGTTGCCGCTGTTCGACGGCGGCCGCAACGCCGGCAACCTCGATTATGCCAAGGCGTCGCGGCAGGCGGCGGTCGCCACCTACGAACGCGCGATCCAGACCGCGTTTCGCGAGGTGGCCGATGCGCTGGCGCAGCGCGGCACGATCGGCGAGCAGTTAGCGGCGCAGGGTGCCCGTGCCAACGCGGCCACCGTCGCGGCGCGGCTGTCCGACGCACGCTATCGCGCCGGAGTCGATTCTTTCCTGACCTCGCTCGATGCGCAGCGTACCGCATATTCAGCGCAGCAGCAGCTGGTGACGACCCGCCTGACGCAGGGGAACAACCTGATCGAGCTGTACCGCGCGCTCGGCGGCGGTCTGGCAGGTGAGGGACCGCGCCCGCAGCCGTGACGAACCCTCTTGCGCGTGCGCGCCATCGGCGTACCCTCTCTTTCAAATTGGAGAGGAGTGAGGCGATGGTCACCCCGGACGCGCGCGCAGGAGAGGAGAGCCTGGTCATCCTCCAGACCCTGCTGTGCCTGTTGCGCGAGAAGAACCTCCTGTCGCGCGCCGATATCGAGACGCTGTGCGAGCGCGTCGCGATGCGGGCCGCAGCGGCGGAGCGCGATCCGTTCCCGTGCTGCGCCGAGGCGACGCGCAACGCGGCGAGCGAGATGGCGCGGATCGGCAGCTATATCGGGCAGCATTACGGCGGCAAGCACCGCCGGGCGTAGTGCCGCGAACCATGTCCGTCATTCCCGCGAAGGCGCAGGCGGGAAGCCAGACGCGCAGGTTTTCGTAGGAGCCGAACGTCCGAGGCTCTGGATTCCCGTGCGTGTGGAATTGAGGGTGTGGGCTGACCACCGCTCCATCTCGACGTGCCCCCGCGATCCGGCGTAAGGCGTCCCGGTGACTCAAGGGCATCTTCCCGCATGACCGCCGAAATCGGGCTGGCTGCTCTGTGGCTCGCCGCCGCGCTGGCGGCGTTGCAGGTGCTGCTCGGCGTTATCGCGCTTGGCCGCGGACGCGCCGAGGCGGCTCCCGCGATTCGCGCGGTGGCGATCGTGCAGGGCGCGCTGGCAGCGATCGCGATGGGGGCGCTAATCGCGGCGTTCCTCGATACCGACCTGTCGGTCGCGCTGGTCGCCGCCAACAGCCATTCGATGAAGCCGTGGCTCTACAAGTTCGCTGGCGCTTGGGGGAACCACGAGGGCTCGATGCTGCTGTGGGTCACGATCCTGGGCGTGGCGGGCGCGGCGGTGGCGCGGGTCGAGCGACGGCTGGCCGAGCCAACGTTGGTCGCGACATTGGCGGCGCAGGCGGCGATCGCACTCGGCTTCTACGCCTTCCTCCTCTTTGCCTCCAACCCGTTCGCGCGGCTCGACCCGCCGCCTGCGGAGGGCGCAGGGCTCAACCCGCTGTTGCAGGACCCCGGCCTCGCCTTCCACCCGCCGACGCTCTACGCAGGCTATGTCGGACTGTCGGTCGCCTTTTCGTTCGCGGTCGGTGCGCTCGTCACTCGCGACGTCGGGCCGGCGTTCGCGCGCGCGATGCGGCCGTGGGTACTGGGGGCGTGGTTCTTCCTGACGCTGGGGATCACTGCGGGCAGTTATTGGGCCTATTACGAACTGGGCTGGGGCGGCTGGTGGTTCTGGGACCCGGTCGAAAATGCCAGCCTGATGCCGTGGCTCGCCGCCACCGCGTTGCTCCATTCGGTGACGGTGCTCGCCACCCGCGACGGGCTGCGCGCCTGGACGGTGATGCTCGCGGTCGTCGCCTTTTCCATGAGCATGATCGGCACGTTCCTCGTCCGCTCGGGCATCCTGACCAGCGTTCACGCCTTTGCGGTCGATCCGCGGCGCGGCAGCTTCATCCTCGTGCTGCTGCTGCTCTACATCGGCGGCGCGCTCGCACTGTTCGGGGCCCGGGTCGGGACGGTCCGGCAGGGCAAGCTCTTCGAGCCGTTCAGCCGCGAAGGCTCGCTGGTCGCCAACAACCTCCTTCTGACCGTGATCCTCGGCATCGTCCTGATCGGCACCTTCTACCCGATCGTCGCGGGCGCATTCGACATCCAGCTGTCGGTCGGGCCACCGTTCTTCGACTCGACCGCCGGGCCGATCGCGCTGCTGTTGGTCGCCGTCATGGCGGTCGGCCCGTTGCTGCGGTGGCGGCGCGACGAGGCGGAGGCGGTGATCCAACGGTTGTTCCCCGCGATCGCCGCGACACTGGCGACGGGTGTCGCGGTGTTCCTGCTCGGCGGGCCGATCGGTGTCCTGCCCCTGGCCGGCGTGGCGCTGGCCGGCGGGCTGGCGGTGGCGAGCGTCGCGCCGCTCGCCCGGCGAAACCTGCGTCGCGCGCCTTTGCACCTGTGGGGCATGGTGATCGCACATCTCGGCATCGCGGTAGCGCTGGCGGGGATGGCGATCAGCACCGCCTATACCCAGGAGACCCTCCTGGCGGTCGGGGTCGGCGATCCGGCGCGGATCGCGGGCTATACCGTGCGACTGGAGGGGGTGCGCCCGCTGGTCAGCGACAACTGGACCGCGCTCGAAGGTCGGCTAGGGGTGAGCGACGAGAGCGGCGCTCGCTTCGTGCTGCGCCCGCAGGTCCGTTACTTCACCGCGCCTGTGACGACCACCAACGAAAGCGCAATCGCGACGATGTGGAACGGGCAGCTCTACACCGTGCTCGGCGCGCTGGGTGACGACGGGCGTTGGCAGCTGCGGCTGTGGTGGAAGCCGTTCGTCACGCTGATCTGGTTCGGCGGCGCGCTGATTGCGATCGGCGGCGCGCTGTCGCTGGTCGGGCACCAATGGCGGCTGTGGCGCACCAGGCAGCGCGCGGAGGCATTCGCGTGAAGCGCTGGCTGGTGTGGCTGCCGTTATGCGCGTTCGGCGTGGTCGTGGCGGTGATCGCCTGGGGGCTGTGGCGGCCCGCCGATCGCACGGTGCGCTCGGCGCTGGTCGGGCGCGCGCTGCCCGAGTTCGTGCTGCCCGCGATCGCACCGGGCAAGCCGGGGCTCGCGACCGCCGACTTCCGACAGGGAAGCCCGCGGTTGCTCAACGTCTTCGCCAGCTGGTGCGTGCCGTGCGTGGCGGAGGCGCCGCAGCTGTTGACGCTGAAGGCGGCGGGGGTGCCGATCGACGCGATCGCGATCAAGGACACGCCCGGCGACATTGCCGCCTTCCTGCGCCGCAACGGCGATCCCTATGCGCGGATCGGTGCCGATGCGCACAGCCGCGTGCAGCTGGCACTCGGCTCCTCGGGGGTGCCCGAGACGTTCGTCATCGACGGCAAGGGCGTGATCCGCGCGCAGCACGTCGGTGACATCCGCGCGGAGGACGTTCCCGCGCTCCTCCAGGCGCTGGCGAACGCCAAGTGAGGGCGCTGGCGGTGCTCGCGTTGTTGGCGGAGGTGCCGGCCGCGGCGCAGACCGCGCTGCCGCCGCTCGCCTATACGCAGCTGCGTGATCCGGCGCGGGAGCGGCAGGCGCGCGCGTTGATGGAGACGCTGCGCTGCGTCGTTTGCCAGGGGCAGTCGATCGCCGATTCGGATGCGGACATGGCGGGCGAGATGCGGGCGCTGGTGCGGCAGCGGATCGCGCGCGGCGAGGCCCCGGAGGCGGTACGCGCGTGGTTGATCGCGCGTTACGGCGATTACGTCAGCTATGCGCCGCCGCTACGCGCCGCGACGCTGCCGTTGTGGCTGGCCCCGCTGGTGCTGCTCGCGCTGGGTGCGTGGCTGGCGCGCGCGACATTCCGGCGACGGTGATGCGTCGCTCCTGATCGTCGGCGCGTTGGACGCCAGGATTATCGGGACAATCGCCATGCGCTCGCTCATTTCTACAACCTTGATCGGCGTCGGCGCGGGGCTGGTCGCGTCGTTCGTCATGGACCGCTTCCAGGATGTCGCCGCGCCCGCATTCGGCATGGGCGGCGGGAACGACGATCCCTCCACCGTAAAGGCTGCCGATACAATCAGCGAGGCGGTCGCCGGGCGGCCCGTGACGCAAAAGCACCGGCAGGCGGCAGGATCGGCGATGCACTATGCGCTCGGCGCGGCGGTCGGCGGCGGTTACGCGCTGGCGGTGCGGCAATGGCCCGATCTGGCGAAGGGCTGGGGCGTGCCCGCCGGCCTCGCGACGATGTTGCTGCTTGATGATCTGATGGTTCCCGCCGCCGGATGGGGGCCGTGGCCCGAGGCGGAGGTGCCGGGCAACGCCTATGGCTTGACCTCGCACCTCGTCTTCGGCGTGGCCATGGAGGGCACGCGGCGCGCGGGTGTCGCCGGCGCGAAGGCGTTGCCCGCGTGACGGCTGCGCGCTAACCCACATCGATTGCCTTGAGGGGAAGCCGTCATGTTCTCGTCGATCGTCCGTCCGCTGACCGCTCTGGCAAGCAGCGCCACGTTGCTTCTGGCGGGCGCCGCCGCAGCGGAATGTACGCGCGGCAAGGTGCGCGTCGATCTGCCGCAGCAGCGCATGGACGAGCGGGTGCAGACACTCGCGCAT
The DNA here is from genome assembly GCF_031456125.1 of Sphingomonas sp. BE138. Lineage (NCBI taxonomy): Bacteria > Pseudomonadati > Pseudomonadota > Alphaproteobacteria > Sphingomonadales > Sphingomonadaceae > Sphingomonas > Sphingomonas sp. BE138. The sequence continues at coordinate 21,028 of NZ_JAVDUC010000004.1, read as the reverse complement.
GACACCGGCTGCTTCATGGAAGTCGACGTCGCGCTGCTCGCCGACAAGCGGGCGCGGCGTCTGCGCGGGCGGATGACCGCGGCGCACGCGCTGTATCGCTCGCTGCGCGGCACCGGGCTGGAGGCCGCGCCCTACAAGGGTCACTGGCGGATCGACCAGCGTCAGCAGCAGCGGTTCGCGCGTCGCATCGCGACCCTGCGCACCGTAACCGCGGAGCAGCGCGAGCGCGACGCGATCAGCGGTTTGCGCGCGCGCGGCGTCGGGCAGATGCTACGGCATGTCGAGAAGGCTGTGCCGCGCGAGGTGAACGAGCAGGCGCATCTGAACGTCAACGACCGGGTGCGCTACAATGAGCAGCTCGACCGCGTGGCGCGCAGGATCGGCATGGCGCCCGCCCCGCTGCCGCCGGGCTGGGTCGCGCCGGTGCTCTGACGTGGTCCCGGGCGTCGTCGCCGCGCCACGCCCGCAATCACGAACGCCTTACTTCCGGTCGCGCCACCAGATCAGCAGCGCCAGCGCGACGCCAAGGCCAAGCCCGGCGAGGAAGCCGATCGAGGGTTGGCCGGCGTAAAGGCCGATCGCGGTGCCGGCGAGCGCGCCGACCGCGATCGGGAAGCCGCCGGCCGAGGGAGAGCGGGGAGGAGGTGCCATGCCTGGCGCATGCCACGCCCGTCGCACGCGCGCCAGCCGCCGCGACCGGACGGCGCGTCGCTGCGACATGGTTCGTGGCGGCGGGCGGTTTCGCCCTTCTTCTTGGCCGGGTGCTCGGCTAGACCGCTGAGCATGTGGCCGGACGTGGGGCGGCATGGCGTGCTGGTCCGCGTCGTGTGCGGGACGATGTTGTCGACGGGGCCGGCGTTCGCGCAGACCGCGCCCGCGCCGCGTCCCATCGCGCCCCCGGTCGTCGCGCCCCCTGCGCCGATGGAAAGCGTGGATCCCAACGATGCGCTCGCCCCGCTCCCCGATATCGGGGTCGACTGGCCGGACCTGGTCGCCGCGCCCGGCGAACCGATCGCGGCGGCGAGCGAGGTGGCGAGCAGCTTCCGCTACGGCTGGCGCATCGACGGCGTCGACGGCATCGGCGGTGCGTTGCTCCAGCAACGCTTCCGCGAATTGTCGGTGCTGGCGGGGGCGGAGGGGAAGGAGGCCAATGCCGCGCAGCTCGATCAGCGCGCGCGGCAGGATGCCGCGCTGCTCGTCACGCTGCTGAAGGCGGATGGTTACTATGACGCCGCGGTGGCGACGCGCGTCGAGCGCACGCGCGGGCGTCCGGTGGTGGTGCTCGCCGCCACGCCGGGGCCCCTGTACCGCTTCACCGGCGTGACGCTGGCCGGAGTCGAGGCGGCCGGCGCCAAGGCCGCTGCGCTGCGCGACGCGTTCGGGCTGAAGCCGAGCGACCCGGTCAACAACGACGCGATCGCCGCCGCGGAGGCCAACCTGCGCACCCAGGTCGGCGAGGAGGGCTTTCCCTTCGCACAGGTCGGCGACCCGCAGGTGACGGTCGACCGCGCGGCGCAGACCGCGACGCTGGAGATGACGGTCGTCCCCGGCACGGCGCGGCGCTTCGGCCGGATCACCGTCAACGCGGACAACAAGGTGTTCGACGCCCGCCACGTGCAGGATATCGCACGCTTCCGGCCCGGCGACGAATACGAGACATCGGAGGTCGACGACCTTCGTCGTGCGCTGGTGCAGACCGGGCTCGTCTCGACCGCCGAAGTGCGGCCGGTGGCGGCCGGCGATCCGGGCGTGGTCGATGTCGCGGTGCGCCTGGAGCCCGCCCCGCCGCGAACCGTCGCGGTCGAACTGGGCTACGGTACCGGCGAGGGCGCGCGCTCGGAGGTCAGCTGGACGCACCGCAACCTGCTGCCCCCCGAGGGCGCGGTGACGCTGCGAGGGGTCGCGGGCACGCGCGAGCAGCTGGGGCAGGTCACCTTCCGCCGCAACAATTTCCACGCGCGTGACCGCGTTCTGACCGCGCAACTCTCCGCCGCACACCTGCGCCGCGACGCTTTCGACGCGCAGACGATCTCGTTGTCGGCGGCGCTCGAGCGGCAGACCAACATCTTCTTCCAAAAGACCTGGACGTGGTCGCTGGGCGCCGAGCTGGTCGCCACCGACGAGCGCGACGTGATCGCCTCAACCGGGCAGCCGCGGCGGCGCACCTTCCTGATCGGCGCGCTGCCGACCAGCCTCGGCTACGACGGGTCGGACGACCTGCTGAACCCGACGCGCGGGTTCCGGCTGTCGGGGCGGGTCAGCCCGGAGGTGTCGCTGCAGGACCAGGTGTTCGGCTATACCCGTGTCCAGATCGACGCCAGCACGTACCAGCCGGTCACCCCGGCGGTGGTGCTGGCCGGGCGCGTACGGCTGGGTACGATCCTGGGCGCGCCGCGCGACCAGATCGCGCCGTCACGACGCTTCTATGCCGGTGGCGGCGCGTCGGTACGCGGCTACAGCTTCCAGTCGATCGGCCCGCGCGACGTGAACAACGACCCGATCGGCGGGCGCAGTCTCGCCGAATTCGCGCTGGAAGCGCGGGTGAAGGCGTTCGGCAGCTTCGGGGTCGTACCGTTCCTCGACGGCGGCAACATCTACACCGGCGGGCTGCCGGATCTCAGCGGCTTCCGCTACGGCGCAGGAATCGGGGTGCGCTATTACAGCAACTTCGGCCCGATCCGCGTCGATGTCGGCACCCCGATCAACCCGCAGCCGGGCGATTCGCGGATCGCGGTCTACGTCTCGCTGGGGCAGGCGTTCTGATGCGGGTCGCGCGGATCGTCGGCGCGATCGTCGCCGTGCTGCTCGCACTGGCCGCGGTTGTCGCGGCCGTGATCGACAGCGATGTCGGGCACCGCATCGTTGCCGACCGCATCAACGCGCTGAAGCCAGACAACGGGCTGCGATTTCGGCTCGGGCGGATCGACGGCTCGCTGTACGGCACCGCCGACCTGATCGACTTCCGCCTGTACGATCCCAAGGGGCTGGTGCTGGCGGTGCCGCGCGCGCGGCTCGACTGGTCGCCGTTCGCGTGGATCCACAACCGGCTCGACATCACCGCACTCGACATACCCGAGGCCACGCTTGCCAAGCTGCCGGAGCCGCGTGACACCGGGCGATCCGGGCCGATCCTGCCCAAGTTCGACATCGCGATCGGCCGGCTCTCGGTCGCACGACTAATCGTCGCGCCGGCGGTGACCGGCCGCGTGCGTGGGGGGCGGCTGCTGGGGCATGCGGATATCCGCGACGGCCATGCGATGATCGCGCTCGACGCCGCGGTCGCGGGCAGCGATCGACTGGCGCTCCGACTCGACGCGCGGCCCGACGCGGGCAAGTTCGACATCGACGCGCGCGCGCGGGGAGCCGCGACCGGTGTGCTGGCGCGGCTGAGCGGCCTGAACCGCGCGGTGGTGCTGGACGTAAACGGCGCGGGCGACTGGCAGCGCTGGCAGGGGCGCGCGGTGGCGGCGGCGGGCGGCACGCGCCTCGCCGACCTGATGCTCGGCAATCGGGCCGGCGCCTATACGCTGACCGGCGAGGTCGCGCCCGCCCGCATCACCCGCGGCAAGCTCCAGACGCTGACCGCGCCGCGCGTGCTGGTGAACGGCGCGGGCACCTTCGCGAACCGGCGGCTCGACGGCACGCTGTCGCTGCGCTCGCGCGCGCTGGCCGTGCAGGCGGAAGGAATGGTCGATCTCGCCGACAGTGCGTTCCGCAATCTGCGGGTGTCGGCGCGGCTGCTGCGACCCGAGGCGCTGTTCCGCAACATGACCGCGCGTGATCTGCGACTGCGCGCGATCCTCGACGGCAATTTTCGCACCTTCGCCTTCGACTATCGCCTGACCGCGGACCGCTTTGCCTTCGACCAGACCGGTTTCGAGCAGGCGCGCGCCGCGGGCCGGGGGCGATGGGGGCCGCGTCCGATCGCGCTGCCGGTCGCCTTCACCGCGGCGCGCGTTACCGGGGTCGGCGACGTCGCCGGCGGAATCCTGCGCAACCTGTCGCTGGGCGGCGTCCTGCGCGTCACCGCCGACACGATCACCGGCGACGGGCTGCGTCTGCGGTCTGACAAGCTGGGCGGGACCATCGGTCTGACACTCGACCTGCACACCGGCCGCTACGACGTGGTGCTGTCGGGTGGGCTGACGCGCTATCTCATCCCCGGGCTGGGCGTGGTCGATGTCCAGTCCCAGTTGCGCGCGATCCCCGGCGCCGACGGGCACGGCACGCGCGTGGTCGGGCGTGGCACCGCGCGTGTGCTGCGGCTCGACAACGGCTTCTTCCGTAGCCTGGCCGGCGGGCTGCCGCGCGTGGAGGCGCTGCTGGAGCGAACCCCCGACGGCGTGCTCCACTTCCCGCGGCTGCTGCTGACCGCGCCGTCGCTGCGGCTGGCGGGTAGCGGTTATCGCCGCCGCGACGGGACGTTTGTCTTCGAGGGCGCTGGCGATCACGCCACCTACGGCCCGGTGCAGCTGAAGCTCGACGGGCGGATCGAGAAGCCGACCGTCGACCTCGTCTTCACGCGCCCCAACGCTGCGCTCGGCCTTGCCGGGGTGCGCGCGCACCTCGACCCGACGCCGCAGGGCTTCGCGTTCGTCGCGGCGGGCGGATCGCGGCTCGGGCCGTTCCAGGGCGCGGGCGCGATCCTGTTGCCGCCGGGCGGGCAGGCGCAGATCGCGGTCGCGCGGCTCGATGTCAGCGGGACGCGGGCAACGGGCACGCTCGACATCGTCGACGGCGGGTTCCGCGGGCGGATGACCGTTGCGGGCGGCGGGCTCTCCGGCGCGCTCGACTTCGCGCCCGTGGGCGAGGTGCAGCGCATTTCAGGGCGGATCGACGCGCGCAATGCCCGGATCGGCGGCGGCGCGAGCGTGCGGCAGGGACGTGTTGACTTCAACGTGCTGCTGGAGCCCGAAGGCGCGCGCGTCACCGCGACGACGAGCGGCGCAGGGCTCAGGCGCGGGGCGCTGTCGGCGGCGCGCTTTTCGGGGCAGGCATCGCTGACGGGCGACACCGGCGAGGTGCGCGCGTCGATCGCCGGGTCGCGCGGGGTGGGCTTCCGCGTCGACACGGTGACGCAGATCACCGCCGACGGCTACGCATTGCGCGCGTCGGGGACGATCGGGTCGCAACCGATCCGGCTGGAGACGCCCGCGGTGCTGCGGCGCGACGGCGATCGCTGGACGCTGGCACCGACGAAGCTGACCTTCGCGGGCGGTGCGGCGGAGGTCTCCGGCGCGCTGGGCGCGGACGAGACCTCGCTGCGCGCGTCGCTCACCCGTCTGCCGCTGGCGGTGCTCGACATCGGCTATAGCGGGCTCGGGCTGGGCGGCACCGCGACCGGCACGCTGGCGCTCGATGCGCGCGACGGCGCGGCGCCGACCGGGCGCACCAATCTGACGATCCGTGGGCTGACGCGTTCCGGGCTGCTGAGTTCGTCCGCGCCGATCGACATCGGCCTGACGGGGGTGCTGGGCCCCGACAAGCTCGGCGTGCGGATGGTGATGGCCTCGGGCGGGCGCACCGTGGGGCGCGCGCAGGCACTGCTGCGCCCGCTGGGTACGGGCGACGCAGTCGAGCGGCTGACGCGCGCCGGGTTGTTCGCGCAACTGCGCTACTCGGGGCCGGCCGACACCTTGTGGCGGCTGACGCGGATCGAGCTGTTCGACCTGTCGGGGCCGGTCGCGATCTCCGCCGACGTGACCGGCACGGTCGCCTCGCCGCAGATCCGGGGGCTGGTGCGCGCCGCCAATGCGCGCATCCAGAGCGCCACGACCGGTACCGTGGTGACGAACATCCAGACCGCTGGCCGCTTCGACGGATCGCGGCTGCGTATCGAGCGGTTCAGCGGTGATGCGGGGCGCGGCGGGCGCGTCGCCGGTACCGGCACCTTCGATTTCGGCGCGGCGAACGGCGTCGCGCTCGACCTGCGGATCGATGCGGACCATGCGGTGCTGATCGACCGCGCGGATATCGGCGCGACCGTCACCGGTCCGATTGCCTTTCGCTCCGACGGCGTGGGCGGCGTCATATCGGGCGACGTGCGACTCGACAGCAGCCGCTACCGGCTGGGACAAGCCACAGTGGCCAGCGCGGTGCCGCAGGTGGACGTGCGCGAGATCAACGTACCCGGCGGCGCGGTGGTCGACGACGATCCGACGGCGCCGTGGCGATTGGATGTCCACGCCCGCGCGCGCAACGGGTTGATGGTCACCGGGCTGGGGCTGTCGAGCGAATGGACCACCGATGTCCAGATCGCGGGCACGCCGACCAACCCGGCAATCACCGGCCGCGCCGACCTGGTGCGCGGCGACTATGAGTTCGCCGGCCGCGAGTTCGAGCTGTCGCGCGGGATCATCCGCTTCGCGGGCGAAGTGCCCGCCAACCCTGCGCTCGATATCGAGGCGGCGGCGAACACCACCGGGCTGAACGCCACCATTCGCGTGACCGGCGTCGCGCAGAAGCCCGAGATCAGCTTTGCCAGCACGCCCGCGCTGCCGCAGGACGAGCTGCTGTCGCGGTTGTTGTTCGGCACGTCGATCACCAACTTGTCCGCGCCCGAGGCGTTGCAGCTGGCCGCCGCGGTCGCCGCGCTCCAGAACGGCGGCAACGGGCTCAACCCGATCAATGCGGTGCGGCGCGCGGCCGGGCTCGACCGCCTGCGCATCCTGCCCGCCGATCCGCAGACCGGGCAGGGAACGTCGATCGCGGCGGGGAAGTATGTGACCCGGCGTCTGTATGCCGAGATCATCACCGATGGCGCGGGCTATTCGGCGACGCGCGTCGAGTTTCAGGTCACCCGCTGGCTGTCGCTGCTCTCCTCGATCTCGACGCTGGGGCGGCAGAGTGGAAACGTGCGCATTTCGCGCGATTATTGATCAGCATCATACGGAATCGTCGGCGCTTTCCTGTTTCTTGCGCGTTCGACGCGGCACGACTTCGTGATGGAGAGACCCATGATGCGTTTGATGCCGATCGTCGCCGCTGCCACTTTGATCGCGGCTCCCGCCGTCGCGCAGCAGATGGCCCCCGACGCCTATGTCGCCGCCGCGGGTGCAAGCGACCTGTACGAGAAGACGTCCAGCCAGCTGGTGCTCGGCTCGACCAAGGACGCCAAGGTGCGCACCTTCGCGCAGGGCATGATCCGCGATCACAACAAGAGCACCGCGATGGTGAAGGCGGCGGCCGCCAAGTCGGGGGTCAAGCCCAAGCCGCCGGTGCTGACGCCCGAGCAGAGCGAGATGGTGGCGCAACTGCGAGCGCAGAAGGGCGCTGAGCGCGACGCGACTTACCTTACCCAGCAGCGCACCGCCCACCAGCAGGCGCTGGCGCTCCACCAGGGCTATGCCAGCGACGGCACCGCCGCGCCGCTGAAGACCGCCGCCGGCCAGATCGCGCCGGTGGTGCAGCACCACATCGACATGCTGAACGGCATGTGAGGGCGGGGGCGGGGTACGTCCCCGCTCCACCTTTTGAGGTGCATCAGACCGTCATTGCGTCGCTACGCTCGCAATGACGGTCGAAGCACGTTCTATCCTACCGGGCGCACGAATCCGCCGCACCCGCATCCAGATCGAGGCAGCGCCCGTCGAGCCCCGACACCGGCAGTCCGATCGTCGCCGCCAACGTCGGGGCGATATCGACGGTTTCCACCGACAGCGGCTGCTCGAACGCGGTCATCTTCTTGCGCCAGAACAGGATCGGCACGCGGCGATCATAGTCCCACGGGCTACCGTGCGTTTCGACATAGAACGGCGCGGGGTTCACGATCGTCGTCACCCGCGGCCTGAGCAGCACAAGCAGGTCGCCGGAGCGCTCCGCATCATAGGAGGCGCGCGCACGCTCCAGCAGCGTCCACGTCTCCGGCGGCGTCCTGGCGAACGGCGTCGCCGCGATCTCGGCGCGGGTGAAGGCGGCGGCGACCTGCGGCATCGCCAGATAGCGCTTCTTCGCCTCCGCCAGCACCGCCGCGCGCCGCGCCTGCGGCACCGAGTCGGCGATGTATACGTCGCCCTCCGACCCGAGCAGCACCGGCCCCGCGATCCCCAGCGCCGCGCCGATCGCCTCGCCGACCAGCTTCGCGTTGGTGGCGGGCGAGGCGTGCTCCTCCATCGGCATCGCGCGCTGCTGCTGCCGTTCGGTCATGTCGTGCGCGCCGTGGTCGGCGGTCAGCATGACCTCGTAGTCGAGGCCCCAGTCGTCAAGCTGGGCGAGGAACGCGCCGATCGTCTGGTCGAGCTGCTGCATCTGGATGCACATCTCCGACCCCTGGGTGCCGAGCGCATGGCCGACGTAATCGGTCGCCGAGGCGCCGATCGCGATCAGGTCGGTGCCCGCGCCCTGGCCCAGCTTCATGTCCTGGATCATGCCCGCCGCGAGCGCGAAGACCGCGCCGTCCAGCGCGGGCGAGGCGCGGAACGATTTGGCGTCGCCCGCGGCACGCTGGAACTGCCCGGCGCCGATCGTCTGACCGCCGACCGCGATCGGCTGTGCCAGCGCCTTGCAATACCCCGGCAGCGGCAGCGCCGCCTGGGGGGCGGCAAGCAGCTTGCCGACCGCGTCGTTGGCGCGCGTCACCACGGCCGGCACCGGCGCGGTGCTGCGCGAGGGCAGGGTGACGAAATGATCGGTCGCCCAGAACCACATCTGGTCGGTATGGTGCCCGCCCATCATGATCGCGGCGCGGTCCTTGCCCGCGACCGACACCACGCGCGTGCGCGGATCGGCGCGCTTCATCATATCGCCCAGCGTGTCGACGCGCAGGTGGAAGTCGGAGGGCTGGTATTTATCGTGATCGCTGCCCGGCGCGCGCTCGTCCTCGGCGCAGTAGACGACCTTGTCGGGGCGGCCGGCGCGCTGATCGATCCAGCTGTTGGCGACGATCCCGGTATGCGCGGGGCGCATGCCCGTGAGGATCGTCGAATGGCCCGGGCACGTCTCGGTGGCGGCATGGCTCTGGTAGCCGGAGGGGAAGACGACGCCCTGCTGCAACCGCGCGAGCCCGTCGGTGTAGCGGTTACGATATTGCGCGAACAGGTCGGCGGAGAATTGGTCGACCGAGATCGCGACGATCAGCTTGGGCCTGATCGTCGGTGCGCCGGTCGGTGCCGGTGTAGGGGCCGGCGCGACGGGTGCGACCTGCGCGGCGGCAGGGAGCGCGGTCGTCAATAGCAAAGCGGCGAACAGGGCTTTCATCGGGCAACCTTGATGCAACGGGGACGCGGAGCGGCTATGGTCCCGCTCCGATGGTCAGGCAAGCAGTGCGCGCGGCGCTTTTCACTCTGATGACAGTCGTTTCGCTGTTGCTACCCGGAACGGTGAGCGCGCAGACGCGGCATGTTGCGATGACGCTGCTGGCCGAGAGCGAGCGGCCGGCGCCGGGTTCCGGCGTAACGCTGGCGATCCATGCCGTGCCCGACAAAGGCTGGCACGGTTATTGGCTGAACCCCGGCGACGCGGGCGTGGCGACGCGCGCGACGTGGACGCTGCCGGCGGGCGCGACCGTGGGCGCGCTCGACTATCCGCCGCCGGGGCGGCTGGTGATCGCGGGATTGATGAACCACGTCTATGAGCGGCCGTGGACGATGCTGACCACCCTGGCCGTCCCGAAGGGACTGGCGCCGGGCAGTGCGCTGCCGATCCGCGTGAAGCTTGATTATCTCGTCTGTACCGAGACGATCTGCGTGCCCGAAACGCAGGAGCTGGCCACGCGGCTGACGGTCGGCGAGGGCGCTGTCGACGAAAGCCGACGCGCGCAGTTCGATGCGTGGCGGCGCGCGCTCCCGCGTCCGCTGGGCAGCGCGGCGACATGGCAGGTCGCAGGCGACCGCTTCCGGTTGTCGGTGCCCTATCCGTCGGATGCGCCGCTGGGCGCGGCGTGGTTCTATCCGGCGCGCGGCGGCGCAACCGACTATCCGGCGCAGCAGAGCGTGACGCGCGACGGCGAGCGGGTGGTGATCGAGACCAAGGCCGCCGCAACGCCGGAGCAAGGCCCGCTCGCAGGCGTGCTGACGCTGGGTGATGGCACCGCGCTGGCGCTGACCGCGCAGCCCGGAACGGTCGCACCCGCGGCGGCGACAGGCGCGCTCGACTGGGGCGTAGCGCTAGCAGCGTTCGGGGGCGCGCTGCTCGGCGGGCTGCTGCTCAATGTCATGCCGTGCGTGTTCCCGATCCTGAGCCTCAAGGCGTTGGGGCTCGCGCGGTCGGGCGAAAGCGAGCGGCACGCGCGTGTCGAGGCGTTGGCCTATACCGCGGGCGTGGTGCTCGTCTGCCTCGCGCTCGGCGGCACCTTGCTGGCGTTGCGTGCGGGCGGGGCGAGTGCGGGCTGGGCGTTCCAGTTGCAGGATCCGCGCGTGGTCGGCGTGCTGCTGTTGCTGGTGGTCGCGATCGCGCTCAACCTCGCCGGGCTGTTCGAGCTGCCGACGCCGCGCTTCGCCGGGCGCGGCGGCGCGACCGGCGCGTTCATGACCGGGGCGCTGGCCGCGTTCGTCGCGACGCCGTGCACCGGGCCCTTCATGGGTGCGGCGCTGGGCGCGGCGCTGGTGCTGCCGCCGGTCGCCGCGCTCATGGTCTTCGCCGGGCTCGGGCTCGGGATCGCGCTGCCGTTCCTGGCTGTCGGCTTCGTCCCCGCGTTGCGGCGGCGGCTGCCGAAGCCGGGGATGTGGATGGTGCGGCTGCGCCACATCCTGTCGGTGCCGATGTTCGCGACCGCGCTCGCGCTCGCCTGGGTGCTCGGGCGACAGGCGGGGGTCGACGGAATGACGCTCGGGCTCGCCGCCGCGCTGCTCGCCGCGCTGGGGCTGTGGTGGACGGGGCGGCGGCAGGCGGCAGGTGCGCGGTTCGGATGGGCGCCGGCGGCGGTCGCGCTGCTGGTCGCGGGCGCCGGCATCGCCGCCGTCCGCCCCGGCGCGACGCGCGCCGCCGAAGCAGCGCTGCCCGGCGCCGAGCCGTTCAGCGAGGCGCGACTCGCCGCCCTGCGCGCCGAGGGACGCCCGGTGTTCGCCTATTTCACCGCCGACTGGTGCCTGACGTGCAAGGTCAACGAAAAGGCCGCGATCGAGACGCAGGCCGTCGCGGACGGCTTCGCCCGGCACAAGGTCGCGGTGCTGGTCGGCGACTGGACCGATGGCGACCCGGCGCTCGGGCGCTTCATTTCGCAGCACAATCGCGCCGGCGTTCCGCTGTACCTCTTCTACGCCCCCGCCGCGCCCGCGCCGCGCGTCCTGCCACAGGTATTGACCAAGGCGATGCTCACCGACTTGCGATGATCGCAGCACCGCAATGATGTGTTGCGAAGGCGATTGATGTCGATCAGCATGGGTCGAAAGCGGCACTCGTGCGTTCAGGGGACAAATGGGGACAGCGGCATTCGATGAGATCATGGGGGCAGCGGGCGTCGAGGGCGCCCGTCCCGAGTTGCGGGAGCTGTGCCGGTGGCTCGCCGACACGCCCGATGGCGAGCTGCGTCGTCGGCAGCAATCCGCCGAGACGACCTTCCGCCAATTGGGCATCACCTTCGCCGTCTACGGCGAGAGCGAGGCGAGCGAGCGGATCATCCCGTTCGACATCGTCCCGCGCGTGTTCCTGGCCGACGAATGGGCGCGGCTGTCGCAAGGGCTGATCCAGCGCGTCGAGGCGATCAATGCCTTCCTTGTCGATATCTACGGCGAGCAGAAGATCCTGCGCGACGGCGTACTGCCCGCCGACCTGATCCTCGGCAATGCGCAGTTCCGTCCCGAGATCGCAGGCATCCGCCCGCCGCACGACGTTTGGGCGCATATCTGCGGCATCGACCTTGTGCGCACCGGTCCCGACGATTTCTTCGTTCTGGAGGATAATGCCCGCACACCATCGGGCGTCAGCTACATGCTGGAGAACCGCGAGGCGATGGTGCGGCTCTGCCCGGAGCTGTTCGCCAAGTTCCGCGTCGCCGCGGTCGACAGCTATCCCGACCTGCTGCTGGGGACGATGCGCTCGGTCGCGCCACGCGGCTGCGGCGGTCGGCCGACATGCGTGGTGCTGACGCCCGGCCATTACAACTCGGCCTATTACGAGCACAGCTTCCTTGCCGATTCGATGGGCATCGAACTGGTCGAGGCCGCCGATCTGGTGGTCGATGACGACGTGGTCTTCATGCGCACCATCGACGGTCGCGTGCGTGTCGACGTGATCTATCGCCGCGTCGACGACGATTACCTCGATCCTTTGGTGTTCCGCCCCGATTCGATGCTGGGCGTGCCCGGGCTGATCGCGGCCTATGCCGCGGGCAACGTCGCGATCCTCAACGCGCCCGGCAACGGCATCGCCGACGACAAGGCGATCTACAGCTATATGCCGGAGATCGTGAAATATTACTCGGGCAGCGACGCGCGGCTGCCGAATGTCGAGACGTATCGCTGCCGCGAGCCCGAGGCGCTAAAATACGTCCTCGATCATCTCGGCGAACTGGTCGTCAAGCTGGTCGACGGATCGGGCGGTTACGGCATGCTGGTCGGCCCGACCGCGTCGTCGGCGGAGATCGAGCGTTTCCGCGCGGCGCTGATCGCGCAACCCGAACGTTACATCGCACAGCCGACGCTGGCGCTGTCGACCGTCCCGACCCTCGTCGAGCAGGGTGTCGCCCCGCGCCACGTCGATTTCCGACCGTTCGTGCTGACCGGCGCGAAGGGCGTGCAGGTCGTGCCCGGTGGCCTGACCCGCGTCGCGCTGCGCGAAGGCTCGCTGGTGGTCAATTCGTCGCAGGGCGGCGGGACCAAGGACAGTTTCGTGCTGATGGACGAAGCGCCGGGGATGACGCAGACGCTCAGCGGCCCCTCCGGCACCATGACGCAGACGCTCGGGCGCGGTACGCTGGGTGCGCAGACCTCCGGGGCACAGACGTCCTCGCAAGGGGAGCGGTGATGCTCAGCCGGACCGCCGCCTCGCTCTACTGGCTCGGCCGCTATGTCGAGCGCGCCGATTTCGTCGCGCGGCTGGTCGAGGCGACGCTGCGCCTCGACGTCCTCTCCACCCGGCCGGCCGGCGAGGATGCGTGGCGCACCGCATTGTCGGTCAGCGAGACCGCCGATGCGTTCGCGGCGGGCGGGCACACGCTGACCCGCGAGGAGGTGGCGCATTTCCTGCTCGCCAGCGCCGCCCATCCCGGATCGATCCTGCGCTGCCTGGCGATGGCGCGCGACAATGCCCGTGCGGTGCGCACCGCGCTCAGTCGCGAGGCGTGGCAGGCGATCAACACCGCCTGGCTGATCTTCGACCAGCGCCCGGCACGCTACGACCCCACCGCGACGCTGGCGGTGGTCGACGCGGTCAAGGCCGAGACGCGCGGGTTCGAGGGCGCGGTGCACCGGATGCTCCGCAACCAGACCACCTCGTTCATCCGACTGGGGCAGGCGGTCGAGCGCACCGACAACACCGCGCGGCTGCTGGACGTCAAATATCATATCCTGCTGCCCGCCGGGGAGCGGGTCGGCGGCACGGTCGACCGTGACCAATGGACGACGATTCTGCAGACCGTCTCGGCGGTCACCGCCTTCCGCTGGCTGTATAGCGACGGCCTGAACCCCACCAACGTCATCGACCTGCTGCTCAGCCGCGCCGAGCTGCCGCGCAGCCTCGCCGCCTCCACCGAGGAGACGGTCGCCGCGCTGACCGCGCTGGCACGTGCCAGCGGGTCGCAAGGCGAGGCCGACCGGATGGCGCGCACCCGCCAGGCGCGCGTCGCGCGCACCCGCACCGGGGACGTGATCGCCGCCGGACTCCACCAGCACCTCCGCGCGCTGATCGTCGAGAACGCGCAACTGCACGACGCGATCGGCCGCCAGTTCAAGTTCCATTGATGCGCCTGACGATCGACCATCGCACCACCTATCGCTTCACCGCTCCGCAGGGCCGCGTGGTGCAGCTGCTGCGCGTTACCCCGCGGAACACCCACGACCAGACGGTCGCGGAATGGAACATCGCGATCGATTGCGACGCGCGATTGCGCGATCACCGCGACGGCTTCGGCAACATCACGACCATGCTGTACGCCGAAGGGCCGCTGTCGGGGATCGAGATCACCGTGTCGGGTGAGGTCGTGACGAGCTCGTCCAGCGGCGTCCTGCAGGGCACGTTCGAACCGCTGCCGCCGACGCTCTATCTGCGCAGCACGCCCGCGACCAACGCCGAGGCGGCGCTAGCCGCCTTCGGTCGCGACACGGCGGACGGCAAAACGCCGCTATCCGCGCTCCATGCGCTCAACGCCGCGCTGCACGAACGCTTTGCGCTGGATGCCGGACGGCCCGAGCCCGGCCTGACGGTCACCGCCGCCTTCGCGCGCGAAACCGCGACGGCACGCGACCTAGCGCAGATGTTCGTCGCCGCCGCACGCGCCGCCGGTTTCCCGGCGCGCTACGTCACCGGCTATTGCGACATGCTGTCGGGCGGGCGCCCGACGCCGCACGGCTGGGCCGATGCCTGGGTCGAGGGGCTCGGCTGGGTCGGGTTCGATCCCTCGCTGGGGCTTTCGCCCGAGGAACGCCACGTCCGCGTCGCGGTCGCGCTCGACGCCGCGGGCTGCGCGCCGGTCGCCGGCTCCCGGCTGGGCGAGGGGCGCGAATGCCTCGACGTCGAGGTACAGGTCGTCGCGCAGGATTGACCGCCCGGCACCGGGTCGTCTAACGCCCGCGCCAGCATCAAGAGTCGGACGCATGTTCGACGCCAACCTGCTCCCGGGCAAGGTGGCGCCCTCTATCACCGGGGGGATGTGGCCGGACCGGCAACCAACGGGACCTCTCGCCACATGTCGTTCGACTTGCCGGTGCTGAACCGAGCAACAGGATCGACGCGCGTGACCAGCCAGCAACCGCAACAATTCGCCAGCGACAATTATGCGGGCGCCTGCCCCGAGGCGGTAGCCGCGATGATCGCGGCCAATGCCGGCTCGGCGGTCGCGTATGGCGACGACGACTGGACCGCGCGCGCCGCCGACAGCTTCCGGACCTTGTTCGACAAGGATGCGGAGGTGTTCTTCGTCTTCAACGGCACGGCCGCCAATTCGCTCGCGCTCGCCTCGCTGTGCCAGTCGTATCACAGCGTCATCTGCTCCTCGGCGGCGCATGTCGAAACCGACGAATGCGGTGCGCCGGAGTTCTTCTCCAACGGCTCCAAGCTGCTGCTGGCGCCCTCGGTCGATGGGAAGTTGACCCCCGAAGCGATCCGCACGCTCGCGAGCAGCCGCAGCGACATCCACTTTCCCAAGCCGCGCGTCGTCACCATCACCCAGCCGACCGAGACCGGACAGGTCTATTCGGTGGCCGAGGTGCGCGCGATCTCGGCGGTCTGTCGCGAACTCGGACTCAAGCTGCACATGGACGGCGCGCGATTCGCGCACGCCTGCGCCGCGCTCGGCTGCACGCCCGCCGCGATCACCTGGGAAGCAGGGGTCGATGTGCTGTGCTTCGGCGGCACCAAGAACGGGTTGATGGTCGGCGAGGCGGTGCTCTTCTTCGACCGCGCGCTCGCCGAGGATTTCGACTATCGCTGCAAGCAGGCCGGGCAGCTTGCCTCCAAGATGCGCTTCCTGTCCGCGCCCTGGGTCGGGCTGATCGAAAGCGGTGCGTGGTTGCGCAATGCCGAGCATGGCAATGCGTGCGCCGAGCGGCTGGCCGCGCGCATCGCCGACCTGCCCGGCGTGCGGCTGTTGTTCCCCGTGCAGGCCAATTCGATCTTCCTGATCGCCCCCGACGCAGTACTGGACACGCTGCGCGCGCGCGGCTGGCGCTTCTACACCTTCATCGGCGGCGGCGCGCGTTTCATGTTCGCCTGGGATGCCGACCCGGCGCGGGTGGACGAATTGGCCGAGGACATCCACGCGGCGCATGCCGAAGCGCGGCTTCAGGCGGCATAGGCCGTGCTCAGCATCTGCCGGCGGTCAGTGTACTCGGTTTGATGACGACATGATCGTGTCGGACACGATCTGCTCGCCTCTCACGCGGCAAACCCGCATCGAGGTGATGCGGTGCGCGGCGACACGAGGATCTCCGAAGTCGGCATCCTTCAATTCGTCCCAGATGATCTTCACCGCGTAGGCAAACGAGCCCGCCGCGCCGTCTCGAGGCCGAACCAGCACGTCGGGCAGGAAGACGGTGACATGTCCCGACAGGCCGGCGACGAACTTGCGCGACAGCGTGCGGAAGATAAGTCGCTTCTCGGCGATCCACTGATCACCGAAATCGCGGATCAGTTCATCCTTCAAGGGGCCATGATCGAGGCTGGCACCGATCGGCGTCATTTCCAGCGTGATGAACTGCAACGATGCCGCAAGACGTCGCGCCGTGTCCGCCCCGATCCCGCTCCACAGCGCGCCGCGGTCGCGGGAGACGTCGATACGCACGCCGTCCATGCGACGCTGCCACTCGGCAAGCTTCTGAGGCCTGTTTTCGCGAGTCGACAGCATCGTCGCGCCCCCCCGGGTCATCTCGAAGCAAGCTTGTCACTTCGGTGGCCAAGAGCAAGCGCGCATCCTCACAGTTACGCCGCGTACGCTCAAGCGAAGGTTGACGTCATCGCAACCTCATCCTCCGGCATCGCGATCCAGCCGTGCGTGCCCAGCATCTCGATCGGGCGGTAGCGCGTCTTATAGGCCATGCGCCGCGAACCCTTCACCCAATAGCCGAGATAGACGTACGGCAACCCCGCTTCACGCGCGCGTGCGATATGGTCGAGGATGATGAAATTGCCGAGCCCCGGTCTCCGGTCCTGATCGGTGTCGAAGAAGCTGTACACCATCGACAGCCCGTCCGCCTGCCGGTCCGTCAGGCAGCAGCCGACCAGCCGCCCCGGCCGCCCGCCGTCGGAGGGTTCGCGATATTCGACCACCACCGAATTGACGGGCGAATGCTCGATCATGTCGGAGAAGTCGCTTTCGTCCATCGCCGCCATCCCGCCGCCGGGATGGCGCGCCGACAGGTAGCGGCGCATCAGCTCATATTGCTCGTCGGTCGCCCACGGGCGACATGCGGCGACGTCGAGGTCGGCGTGGCGACGCACCAGCTTGCGTTGCGTCGCGTTCGGCTCGAACTCGTGCGTGCGCACCCGCACCGATACGCACGCAGCGCACCCGGCGCAGCTCGGGCGATACGCGACCGACTGGCTGCGGCGGAACCCGATCCGTCCCAGCGCATCGTTCAACTCGGTTGCGTTGGGGCCGGACAGCTCGGTGAACACCTTGCGCTCCTGCCGCCCCGGCAGATACGGGCACGGCTGCGGGCTGGTGACGAAGAAGCGTGGAAAACGGAACGGCGCCGTCATACGCCTCGACCCTCCCGCTTAACGTCCATGTCGTGCCGCCTGCCTGCCACGCGCTTCATATGAGACGTCGCGCCCGCGCTGAAAAGCCGCTTTACCACCAAGCGGTGTGCCGCGTCAGGCCAGTTCGACGGGGCTCACCTCGTAACCCGCCTCGCGCAGGCCCGTCATCAGCCGGTCGAGGTGCGCGCGGTCGCGGGCTTCGCACTCGATGTCGGTGATCAGGCCCTTGGCGGGCAGCGTGGTGAAGACGCGCTGGTGATAGATCTCGATGATGTTGACCCGCTCCTGATCGAACACGCGCATCACATTGTAGAGTGCGCCCGGCTGATCCTGGAGCCGCAGCCGCAGCCGTGCCAGCCGCCCCGAGCGTGCCAGATCGCGCAGCAACACGTTCGCGAGCAGCCGCGTGTCGATGTTGCCGCCGCACAGCACGACGCCGACCGTCCGCCCGCGGAACCGTTCGGGATGCGCCAGCAGCGCGGCGAGCCCCGCTGCGCCCGCGCCCTCGACCACCGTCTTCTCGATCTGGAGCAGCAGACTCAGCGCCTCCTCCAACGAGCGTTCGGAGACGAGCACGATGTCGTCGACCAGCTGCGCGACCATCTGCGCGGTGATGCCGCCCGGTTCCTTGACCGCGATGCCCTCCGCCAGCGTATCGCCCGCGCACGGCATGTCGGTGCCGTTGATGCGATTGTACATCGACGGGTAGAGTTCGGCTTCGACGCCGACGACCTCGATCGGACGCGGCATCGCGCGCGCCACGGTGGCCATGCCGGAGATCAGCCCCCCGCCGCCGATCGGCACCACCAGCAGGTCGATCTCGGGATGCTCGTCCAGCATCTCCAGCGCGACCGTACCCTGACCGGCGATGATGCGCGGATCGTCGAACGGATGCACGAAGGTGAAGCCGCGCTCCGCTTCCAGCACGCGCGCATGGGCGTAGGCGGCGTCGAACGTGTCGCCCTCCAGGATCACGGTCGCGCCGTGCCCCTGCGTCTGCACCACCTTCACCACCGGCGTGTTGCGCGGCATCACGATCGTCACCGGCACGCCCAGGCGGTTGCCGTGATAGGCCAGCCCCTGCGCATGATTGCCCGCCGATGCGGCGATCACGCCCTTGGCGCGTGCCTCGGGGGAGAGCTGCAGCAGTGTGTTGAGCGCGCCGCGTTCCTTGTAGGCGGCGGTGAATTGCAGGTTCTCGAACTTCAGATACACGGTTGCGCCGGTCAGCTTCGACAGCGTCTGGCTGATCAGCGTCGGCGTGCGCACCACCGCATCGCCGATCCGGATCTGCGCGGCGCGGACGTCCTCGATCGAGACGGGCAGGGCAGGGGCGGACGCGAGCTGGGTTGCCATTCGCGGGACGTAGCGGAACGATCGCACGAAAGGAACACCTGCGCGCTCGTCGCCGGTCCACCCGCCGATGGCCGCATGACATCCCTCGCCAAAAGCCCGGCGCCGCCATATGGCAAGTCACATGAACCGACGCCATCTGACCGCCGCGCTGGGCGCGCTCGCCGGCCTTTCCGTCGCCGCCGCCGCGAGCGCCGACGCGCTGATCGACAACGTCACCGGGCTGACGCTGAACCGTGATCGGCAGGTGGTGCGCTTCAAGGCGATGGTCATCGACCCGCAAGGCAAGGTCGTGCGGCTGATCGCTCCCGACGAAGAGCCGCCCAAGCGCACCAAGAAGAACCCCGGTCCGCGCTACGACTGGCGCGCCGACATGAAGGGGCGCGTGCTGGTGCCCGGCATGATCGATGCGCACGGCCATGTCATCCAGCTCGGGCTCGCCGCGCTGACGCTCGACCTGTCGGACACGCGCTCGCTGGAGGAAGCGAAGGCCAGGATCGCGGAATACGCGCGCGCCAACCCGGATCGCCAGTGGATCATCGGGCGCGGCTGGAACCAGGAAGTGTGGAAGCTCGGCCGCTTTCCTACCGCCGCGGATCTCGATGCGGTGGTCGGCGACCGACCGGTGTGGCTGGCGCGCGCCGATGGCCATGCCGGTTGGGCGAACAGCGCCGCGCTCAAGCTGGCCGGGGTCACCGCCGCCACCGCCGCGCCGGCGGGCGGACGTGTCGAGAAGCCGTTGGGCGTGCTGGTCGACCGCGCGACCGAACTGGTCGAGCGCGTCGTCCCGAAGGTGTCGCCCAAGGATCGCACCGCTGCGTTCCTGAAGGCACAGCAGATCCTGCTCGGCTTCGGGGTAACCGCGATCGCCGACATGGGCACCAGCGTGGACGACTGGATGACCTACCGCCGGATGGGCGACATCAACGCGCTGCGCGTCCGCATCATGTCCTACGGCCTCGGCATCGACACCACCGTCACGATCGGTGGAACCGGACCGACGCCGTGGCTGTACGACGACCGGCTGCGGCTGGAGGGCGTGAAGCTCTACGCCGACGGCGCGCTCGGTTCGCGCGGCGCGTGGCTGAAGGCCGACTACGCCGATGCGCCGGGGCAGCGCGGGCTCGGCTTCCTGACCGACGACCAATTGCAGAACACGATGAGCCGCGCGGCGATGGACGGTTATCAGGTTGCGGTCCACGCGATCGGCGACCGCGCCGACAAGCAGGTGCTCGACGCCATCGCCGAGCTGTCGGAGACGTACAAGGGCGACCGGCGCTGGCGGATCGAGCATGCGCAGGTCGTCGATCCCGTCGATATGGCCGCGTTCGGCAAGTACCACATCATCGCCTCGATGCAGCCGACCCACCAGACCAGCGACCGCGTGATGGCGGAGGCGCGGCTGGGCGCGGCACGGCTGGCGGGGGCGTATGCGTGGCGCACGCTGCTGAACGACGGCGCCACGCTGGCGTTCGGGTCCGACGCGCCGGTCGAGCGTCCCGACCCGTGGGCAGGCTGGGCGGCGGCGTTCACGCGCACCGACGAGAACGGCCAGCCGGTCGGCGGCTGGTATCCCGAACAGGCGGTGTCGCGCGAACAGGCGTGGTGGGCCTATACCGGCGGCGCGAGCTATGCCGGGTTCGCCGAGCAGAAGTTCGGCATTCTCGCGCCGGGCCAGCGCGCCGACTTCCTTCTGCTCGACCGCGACCCGCTGACCGCCAGCGCGGCGGACCTGCGCCAGACCAAGGTGCTGGAGACGTGGATCGGCGGCACGAAGGCGTGGGAGCGGAAGTAACGGCCGGAAGCAATCCGCAGCGTGTTCGCCCCGGTCCGCTCACGATGAGGAGCGGGAGGACGGCGCCTTGGTCGCACGCGTCGCTCAGAAGTCCGACCAACCCTCCTGCACCGCCGCCGCCGCGCTGCCCGACCGGGTGCGCGTGACGCGCACACTGGCGGCGATCTGCGCGCCGGCCCGTGCGGCGCGCGCCTGCAACTGGTGCACCGGCGACGATGACGCCGCCGACGCCGCGGCGCCCCGCGTGTCCAGCCGGAAGCGCGCGATCTCGCGTGTCATCACGTCGGTCTCGTCGGCCAGGCTGCGTGCGGCGGCGGTCGCTTCCTCGACCATCGCGGCATTTTGCTGCGTCACGCCGTCCATCTCCGACACCGCGGTGTTGACCTGCTGCAGGCCGGTCGCCTGCTGCTCGGCGGCGGCGGCGATGCTGCCGACCAGCGTGCTGATCTCGCCGATCCGCCCGGTGATGCGCTGCAACGCCGCGCCGGCCTCCGCGACCAGGCCGACGCCCAGGTCGACCTGCTCGGTGGAGGCGGTGATCTTCGCCTTCACGTCCTTCGCCGCATCCGCCGAACGCTGCGCCAGCGCGCG